>JADCEX010000395.1 GCA_020249825.1 Roseomonas sp. | reverse complement strand
TTGCCTGCACGGCCAGGGCGACATTTTCCATCACGGAAAAGCCGGCAATGATGCTGGTGATCTGAAAACTGCGCGCGAGGCCCGCATGCACGCGGCGCGGAAACGAAAGGCGCGTAATGTCCACCCCGGCAAAGACAATGCGCCCGGCATCCGGCACGACCGTGCCGGTAACCTGATGGATCAGCGTGGTCTTGCCCGCGCCATTGGGGCCGATCAGCGCGTGGATTTCACCAGGCAACACTTCCAGGCTGACATCATTCGTCACTGCAAGCCCGCCATAATGCTTGCGCAAGCCCTGGATACTGAGCAGCGCTTCAGCCACGGCGCGCGCCCAAAAAGCCGATGAGCCCGCCACGCATGAACAGCACCGCCAGGATCAGCAGCGGGCCGAAGATCATTTTCCAATGCGCCGTCAGATTGGGCAACCAGGTTTCCAGCAGCACGAAAAGCACGGCGCCAAGGATGGCGCCGGAAAGCCGCCCAAGCCCGCCCAGGATCACCATGAAAATCAGCTCACCGGAACGCTGCCAGCTCATGTAAGCGGGTGCGACGAATTCTGTCGCATTTGCAAAAAGCACGCCCGCCAAACCTGCCAAGGTGCCGGCAATCACATAAGCCAAAAGCCGATACGGATACGGCGCGAAGCCCACCGCTTGTGCGCGCAGCGGATTTTCCCGCGCCGCGCGCAGCACCCGCCCGAAGCGCGATGCCAGCAGCATGGCGCAAATGCCCCAGCAGAACACAAGAAAACCCAGGCAAAGGTAATGGAAGAATAGGCGATTTTCCATCAACCGCGTACCGAAGATCTCCGTGCGGTCATAGAGCGTATAGCCATCATCCCCGCCATAGGCCGCGAGCGATGATGCGGTGAAAAACGCCATCTGCCCAAAGGCCAACGTGATCATGATGAAATTCACGCCTTCGGTGCGGATGGCTATCGCGCCTGTCAGCAGGGAAAACAACGCGGCGGCGGCGATCGCGACGGGCAGGACGATGGTGATATCGGTCAGCCGATGCGCATCAAGAATGGCAACGGCATAGGCGCCCACACCCATCGCCGCCGCATGGCCAAGGCTGGCAAGGCCCGCGCCGCCCACCAGGAAGGAAAGCGAAACGGCGGCGGCGGCCAGGATCATCATGCGCGCGAACATGGTGAGGTAATGATTGGCGCCAAGCCCGATGAAGGGCGCCAGCGCCAGCGCGGCCAGCACCAGCAGCGTCAGCGCCACATCAAGCCGCAAGCGCGGCATGCTAACCACTCCTGGCCGGGAAAAGCCCGCGCGGGCGGAAGGCCAGGATCGCCGCCATGGCGATATAGACCAGCATGGAAGCCAAAGCCGCGCCGGTTTGCCGCGCGGCAGATGGGTCAAGAAAAAGCCTCATCAGATCCGGCATCAGCGATTTGCCGAGCGTATCCGTGAGCCCCACGATCAGCGCCGCGATAAAGGCGCCGCGAATGGACCCAATGCCGCCAATCACAATCACAACAAAGGCAAGGATCAGCACATGATCGCCCATGCCGGGTTCAACCGAGAATATCGGCCCCGCCAGCACACCAGCAAATCCCGCCAGCATGGCACCAAAGGCAAAGACCAGCATGAAAAGGCGCCGGATATCCACGCCAAGCGCTGAGACCATGGGCGCATTGGTGGCCCCTGCGCGCACCAGCATGCCGATGCGCGTGCGCTCTACCAAAAACCACAAGCCAAGTGCCACGGCGATGCCAGCGCCAAGCACGGCAATGCGATAAAGCGGATATTGCAGCCCCGGCATCAGCACCACGCCGCCTTCAAGCAGCGCGGGGATGGGCACTTGCAGCGGCGCCGCACCCCAAATGGCCTTCACAGCCTGATTGAGAAACAGGATCACACCAAAGGTCGCCAGCACCTGCGACAAATGATCGCGATCATAAAGATGCCGAAAGATCAGCATTTCCAACAGCAGGCCGAAAATCAGCGCCGCCGGTAATGCCAGCAAAAGCCCAAGCCAGAAGGAACCTGTCGCCGCCGCCAGGGCAGCGCCCAGATAAGCCCCCAGCATATACTGCACCCCATGGGCCAGGTTGATGAAATCCATCACGCCAAAAACCAGCGTGAGCCCCGCCGCCACCAGGAAAAGCAGAATGCCAAGTTGCAGGCCATTCAAGGCCTGCACCAGGAAAAGGCCTGTACTCACTAGAAAATTAGCGCATGCGGCATTCGGCGGCCCAGGGGTCCACGTTGTTCTCAAGCACCTTGCGCACAATCTCCGTCTGGAATTTGCCGTCGGGGCGCTTGGCCACCCGCGTCAGCCAGAAATCCTGCACGGGAAAGTGGTTTGCGCCGAATTTGAAGTTACCGCGGACAGAGGTGAAATCCGCTGCGCGCAAGCCGGCACGCAGCGCATCCTTATCGGCCAGGCGGCCACCCGCGCGGCGAATGGCGGAATCGAGTAGCATGGCGCCATCATAGGCCTGCGCCGCGTAGCTGGCCGGCACGTAATTGAAGGCGGCTTCGAAATCGCTCACGAAGCGGCGATTGGCCGCATTGTCCATATTCGGCGCCCAATTCGATCCCGAAAAGAAGCCAACCGCCGCATCCTGCTGCGCGGGCAGCACGGCTTCATCCACTGTGAAGGTGGACAGGAAGGGAATATGCGCGAGGCCCGCCTGACGATATTGCCGCACCAGATTGACCCCAAGCCCGCCCGGCATGAAGGTGAAAATCGCATCCGGCCTGGCGGCGGCGATCTTCGCGAGCTCTGCCGCGAAATCAAGTTGCGTCAGCGGCACATAAACCTCATCCACCACTTCGCCCTTGAAGCGGGATTTGAAGCCGGCCACCGCATCTCGCCCGGCCTGGTAATTCGGCACCAGCACGAAAACGCGCCGATAGCCCTGATCTTCGCAGACCTGGCCGATTACGGCATGCACCTGATCATTATTGTAGGATGTGGCGAAGAAGAAGGGATTGCACCCGCGCCCAGCCAGGGTGGAAGGCCCGGCATTGGTGCTGATCAGGAAGGTATTGGCTTCCGTCACCGGGCGGGCAATGGCTTGCAGGATGTTTGAAAAAACAACGCCCACAATGAAATCGCAGCGGTCGCGTTCAAGCGCTGTGCGCACCTTGGTCACCGCCACATCGGGGCGCAATTCATCATCAATCATCACGGTTTCAGCGGCGAGGCCACCAAGCCGGCCATTCAGATGCCGCAGCCCCATCAGGAAGCCGTCGCGCAATTGCGTGCCAAGCGCAGCCTGCGGGCCGGTTTGCACGGCAACTAGGCCGATCTTCACCCCGCCCGCGGGCTGGGCGTGCAGAATGGCGGGTGCTGCCAGCAGCCCCAAGGCGCCGCCCATGGCGGTACGACGTGAAATCATGCTCATTTGATGAAGCCTCCCGTTTTTGAAAACTCTCCTGCGCCTTACTGCGCGAAGCCCGGGCGCAAGGCAAGGCGGTGCGCCATATTGCCAGCACGAATCATCAAGGGATGGGCGGGGTCCGTGAAGGGGTCCAGCACGGTGAAGTGGTTGGCGCCGGGCAAGGCTTCAAAACTACCGCCCCAATGGGTCGCGAAATCGCGGCTTTGGCGGATGAATTCATCGCTTTCCGCCCCGCCCACCACCACGTGCAGCGCCCCAAACGCCGGCGGCGGCAGCAGGCGCGGCGATAGGGTGGCAATGTCAGGCCCCGTCAGGTTCAGGGCCTTGGCAATGCTGGTGCCACGCAGCGGCCCCAATTCGAAAACACCAGAAACAGGCAAGGCCGCCCCGACCATCCCTGCCGGCAGGCCGGGCTGAAAGGCAGGCCAATCCGTCGCCAGCAATAGCGCCGCAAGCTGCCCACCGGCGGAATGGCCTGCCGCGAGCAACCGCCCGCCTCGGCGCCTGTGCAGAAAGGCCGCGGCGCGGCGCATTTGCGCGGCGATCTCCCCCAGCGTCACGGCGGGGCAGAGGTCATAAGATGGCACAGCCACCGCCACCCCCTGGCCGAGCAAGCCCCGCGCGCAATGGCTGACAAAGGAACGATCAAGCGCCTGCCAATAACCGCCATGGATGAAAAGCGCGGTGGGCGCGGCCTCAGCATCGGGTGGCAGGAACAGGTCGAGCTTCTCTCGCTCCCCCGCCCCATAGGGCAGGTTCAACTCCGCCCGCACGCCGCTTTCGCGGAAGGCAGCGGCATCGCGCGCCCAGCCGGCGATGATTTCGGCGCTTTCGGGCACGCGGGCCCGATTATTATATTCCCGTTCGGCATCCATGCGCCTATCTGCGCATGGGAAAGCCATGACAGGCAAGGCGGGGCGATGCGGGTATATTTGGCGGGACCGGAAGTGTTTCTGGCCGATCGAGACGCGATTGCGGCGGCGAAGAAGGCCGTTTGCGCCGCGCATGGGATGGTCGGGGTTTTCCCAACCGACCCGCCACCGGATGCGCCCCAGGCCGATACCGATTGGATGCGGATTTACCTTGGCAATGAAGCGCATATCCATGGCTGCGATGCACTGATTGCGAATCTGACCCCGTTTCGCGGCGCCTCGGCTGATCCCGGCACGGCTTATGAGCTTGGCTTTATGCGCGCCCTTGGCCGACCCGTGCTTGGCTACAGCAATGCGGCGGGCAATTTCACAATGCGCAGCTTGGCGCAGTTGCAGGGCACGGTGCATCGGCGCGCCAATGGCGTTTGGGAAGATGCCGATGGCATGGAGGTGGAGGATTTCGGCCTGACCGATAACCTGATGATTGATGGCGGTATCGCTGCCGCCGCCGGCGTCTTTGTGGTGAACCCGGTGGAAGAAGCGGCGCGCTGGCGCGACCTGCAAGGCTTTACCCGCTGTGTCGCGCATTTGGCGGGGATGAAGAAATAGCGCCTGAACGGCTTCACCCCGTCGCCGCAATGGCCTTGCCGCCCACCAGGCGCAGAATGCGGCTTGGCCGTTCCACGCCAGTCAGGCGGTGCAAAATCAAGATCACGCTGCGCCCTGCGGTCGCTTCATCCAGCGTTTCCATGAAGGCGCGTTCCGTCGCGGCATCCAGCCCGGCGGCCGGTTCATCCAGGATCAGCACGGGTGCAGGGGAAAGCAGCGCGCGCGCCAGCGCAATCCGCCGCGCCTGGCCACCCGAAAACCGCGCGCCCGCTTCGCCGCATTGCGTCTCTAGCCCTTCCGGCAAAGCGCGTACCACATCGCCAATGCGCGCGCGGTCCAAGGCGCGCCACAGCGCGGCATCATCAGCCTCGGGCGCGGCAAGGCGCAGATTGGCGGCGATGCTGTCATCAAACAACCGCGCATCCTGCGTGAGCCAGGCAATGCGATCGCGCAGCACGGCAGCGGGAAGGTTTGCGATATCAACACCACCCAGCGTAATGATGCCCTGCTGGGGTGCGGCGAATTTCAGCAGTAGCGCCGCCAAGGTTGATTTGCCGGTGCCAGAAGGCCCAAGCAGCGCAATGCGCGCCCCTTCCGGCACATCCAGATCAAGCCCAACAAACACACGGGGCCGGTCCGGCGCCCAGGAAAACACCACATCACGCAAGGAAAGCGCGTGGCCCAAAGGCGCTGCGCTGGGCGCAACCGGGTCGGGCACGGGTTCCGCCGCATCAGCCGCTTCAAACAGGCGCCGCGCGCCCGCCGCCGCCGCCGCCACCGCAGCCCCGGCGCGCGGCATCAGCCCCAAAGCCTCGGCCGCCGCAATGGCGAGGAATACCGCGAGCACCCCCGCCGCCATGGCGGGCTGCCCCGCCAGCATGGTCCAACCAAGCGCAGCCAATAGCGCCACTTGCGTGAGCAAGGCGCCCGCGGCCCCACCCCAGGCAGCGCGTCGAGCCAAGGCGCGTTGCGCGCCTGATAGCGCCCTATCTTCCTGGGCCACCCGCGCCAGCGCGCGCTTTTCGCCATTAGCGGCCAGCGTGTCTTCAAGCCCGGTCAGCGGGTCCACCGTCGCGGCGCGCAATTCGCCTTGGGCGCGGGAAGTTGCTTCTGCCGTTCGCGCCGCATCGGGCGCCAGCAACAGCGGCAGCACCAAGGCCGCCGTCAGCGGCAGCGCCACCAGCACAGCAAGCCAGGGGTCCGCCGCGCCAAGGATCAACGCAATCGCCAGCACCACGGCGATGGAAGCCGCCGCCGGCACCAGGGCGCGCAGATAAAGCCCATCAAGCGCTTCCACATCCGCAACCAGACGCCCGAGCAAATCCCCCGCGCGACGCAAGCCAAGCCCGGTTGGCAGACGCTCAGCCAGGCGCCCAAAAAACCATACGCGCATATCGGCCAAGGCGCGGAAGGTCGCTTCATGTGTGGCCAGCCGTTCCAGGTAGCGCATGATCGGGCGCAGCAGGATCAGCGGGCGCAACCACAGCAGCGCAATCACCCCCGCCGCAGCAAGTGCGGCACTTTCCGCCCCACCTACCGATGCTGCCACCAGCTTGCCCGCAAAGGCCAGCAGGGCAACGCCTGCCAGCGCCGAGATCACGGTGACGATGATCCCCACCACCAACCAGCCGGAACGTTCCAGCCAAAGCCTCAGCACGCGGAAAAGATCAGCGGTCATGGCCTAATCATTCCCTGCCAAGCGGCTGCCCTGCGCGCGCCCATCAGCGATTTCCAGCCTTTGGCCGAAATAGGATCGCGCGGCCTTGGCGTGGGTTGCGATAATGGCGGTGCGGCCCACACAAAGCCGCCGCAGCGCATCCAGCACGGAAGCCTCGGTCCCCGGATCAAGATGCGCGGTGGGTTCATCCAAAAGCACCAAGGGCGTGTCTCGAAGGAAGGCGCGCGCGAGCGCCACGCGCTGCGCCTGGCCGCCAGAAAGCCCGAAGCCGCCTTCGCCAATCAGCGTATCCAACCCTTGCGGCAGGTCACGCACAAAATCCATCACCTGCGCGGCTTCTGCGGCGGCGAGCACCGCGGCATCATCCGCATCAGGCCGCGCGAGGCGAATATTCTCCCGCAAGGTAGCGCGGAACAAATGCGCGCGCTGCCCGACATAGGAAGACAGGCGCCGCAATTCGGATGGCTTCAATAGCATGGCATCTCGGCCATTGATGGCCACGCGCCCCGCATCGGGCCGGGCGAAACCCATCAGAATCCGAAGCGCGCTTGTTTTGCCCGCGCCCGAGGCGCCGGTCAGCAGCAGTGTCTCACCGGCCAGTACACGGAAGGAAAGCCCATCCAGCGCGGGCGGGCGCGATGGATCATAGGAAAGCCGCACATCCTGAAAGGTGATGGTGAGTTTGGGCGGCACTTCTTCCAGCAGCAGCCCGGTTTCTTCCGGTTGTTCCAGCAAGGGGGCGAGGTCCGCCGCCGCACCGCGCGCGCCAAGCTGTTCATGATAGGCAGCGGCGAAGGAGCGCAGCGGCAGGAAAAATACCGGCACCAGCAGCACAACGAAAAACGCTGTCACAGGATCAGGATGCGCGCCAGTCAGCACCGCGCCATGGCGAATGGCAAGGCAGGCCAGCGCGGCCGCTGCGATCAATTCCATGGCGCCTGAGGAAATGAAGGCAACGCGCAGCACGCGCATCGTGCGCTGGCGCAATTCTTCCGCCGCCGCGGCAAGCCTTTTGGTTTCGGCATGCTGCTGATTGAACAGCACCAAAACGGGCAGGCCGCGCATCCGGTCCAGGAAGCGCCCCGAAAGCCGTTGCAGTGATGCGAATTGGCGCCGGCTGGCCTGCGCCGCACCAATGCCGGAAACTGCTTGCGCCACCGGCACCAAAAGGCCCGCGATCAGCAGGATAAGCCCGCTCACCGGATCAAAGAACGCGGCACAGCCGGCGATCAACAGCGGCGCCACAACAGCGAGGATGGCAGCCGGCATCCAACGCGCGAAATAGCCTTCCATGGCTTCGACGCGTTCCACCACCAGCGCGCTTTTCTCCCCAACCGGGCGCTGATCCGCGGGGCCTTGCGCCAATAGCCGCGCAAAGATGCGGGCACGCAGGCTCGCTTTGGCTTCCTCCCCCGCGGCGGTCTGGGCGCGTTCCTGCGCAATGCCAAGCGCGGCCATCACCAGTGCGAGCGCCCCGGCGCCGATAAGATCGGCCCATTGCGGTTGCGCCGCGCCCAGCAGCGCGGCCAATAAACGCGCGATCAGCAATGCCTGCGCCACGGCGGCGAGGGCGAGCGCAAGGCCAAGCAGGACCGGCCCGTAAAGCCGCCCCCTCAATGCCTTTGCTTCCCGCGCCAGAAGCGCGGCAGCGGCAGCCCCCTCCCGTTTATGCTCCGAAGCCATGACAGTTAGACTAGACCGGTTTGATTGACAGATACAGCCGAAACCAGCTCCTTATCGCCACGGCTCCACCAAAATCTTCGCATGGGTTTCGGGGCTGGCTAGGTCCTTGAAGGCCTGCCCGACCTCGGCCAGGCCGATCCGTCCGGTGATCAGTGGCCGCACATCCAGCCGCCCGGCGCCGATATGGCCAAGGGTGGCCGCGAATTCCTGCGCGCTATAGCCCAGGACAAATTGCATGGATAACTGCTTCACAATGCCGAAAAACGGCTCGATCCCATCGGGTTCCATGCAGACACCAACCACAATGATGCGCGCCCCGGTCGGCGCGCCTTCCATCATGGCGGCCAGCACCCCTGGGATACCCACGCATTCGAATAGCAGGGCGGGGCGGCGCTTGGGGCCAAGGCCGAAAAGCGCTGCGTAACGGCTGGCATCATGGCCATCCGGCGTGATGGCGCGTTCCAGGGCCTGGTAGGGGGATTCAACGGCGGGGTCTATCACGATATCCGCGCCCATTTTCTTCGCGAGCGCGCGGCGCCCTGCCGAGAAATCCGCCGCAATGATTGGCGCATGGCCATGCAGCTTAAGCGCGGCGATGGTCGCAAGCCCGATCGGGCCGCAGCCAATCACCAGCGGCACCTCGGCATTATTCACGCCAAAATATTCCACCGCATGAAGGCCAATCGCCATGGGTTCGGTTAGCGCGGCGTGGTCGGGTTCCATCGTTTTGGGCAGCGGCAGCAGCATGCGTTCCGCGAGCGGCATATACTCGGCAAAGCCGCCGGCCACATCCGGATTATAACCAAGGCCAAGCACGGTATTGTCGGCGATGGTGAGCGGCATGGAGGTGACCAAATCCCCCGGCTTGAACTTGCCTTCCGTGCCAGGGCCATTCGCCACCACCTCACCCATGAATTCATGGCCGAAGACCACGTCGCGTTCGGTATCCATCGTCCAGCGCCCGCCACTGCGCTGCGAGAGGGAGACGAATTCACGCGTGAAGCGCGCGGCGTGCAAATCCGTGCCGCAAATGCCGCAGGCCTTGGTGCGCACCAGCACCTGGCCCGGCTGAAGCTGCGGGTCCGGCACATCGCCGAGCACAAAACTGCCCTGGCGGAAAATGGCAGCGCGCATGGTGGTTCCTTCCCTTATTGCTGGCGGGGTTATGCCCTGCCTTTGATGCAGCATGGCGCAGGCCAGTTAGGAAAATCAACGCCTATTCGGCGGCGCTCGCCGGGCGCCAATCGCCAACGGTGGATTTCGCCAGGCCCAGATGGTCGCGCAATGTTGTGCCCACATATTCCTTGCGGAACAGGCCACGGCGCTGCAATTCCGGCACCACATGGGTCACGAAATCGCGGTAGCCATCGGGCACATAGGTCGCCGCCACCACAAACCCATCGCAAGCGGGCTTGGTGAACCATTCTTCCATTTTGTCGGCGATTTCCTTCGGCCCGCCCACCATATTCATATTGGGCCGGCCCCTGCCGCTGCCGGTGATGAATTCCCGCACGGTCGGGTTCTTCTTGCCGGTATTGCGGACAACGCGGTCACGAATGGCTTGCAGGCCCTGCATGCTGGCCATTTCCTCATCGCTGAAGGCCTCATCCATGGCCTTACTGGCAAAATCGAAGTTTAGCGCTTCTGAAAGCAAGGACAGCGCATCAATCTCCAACGGCAGACTCGCGATCAAAGCGGCCTTGTCCTCTGCCTCGGCTTTGGTGGCGGCGCAGATGGGGGAAATCAGCGTCGCCACCTTCACATGATCCGGATTGCGCCCGGCTTCCGCAATCATGTGCTTGAATTCGGCATATTCCTTCGCGCCAGAAGCGACATCATGATAGGCGACAAAGACAAGCTCCGCCCAGCGGGCGGAAAAACGCTTGCCGCGCCCGCTGCTGCCAGCCTGGATCACCACCGGGCGGCCTTGTGGGCTGCGCGGTACGGTGAAGGGACCGCGTGATTTCAGGAATTGCCCGCGATAATCCAGCCGCCGCACCTTATCGCCATCCGCAAAGCGGCCAGACGCCTTGTCCACAATCAGTGCATCCGGGTCCCAGGCATCCCAATGGCCCAGCACGATTTCCACAAACTCATCCGCGCGGTCATAGCGCCGGTCATGCTCCATCATCTCATCATGGCCCATATTGGCCGCTTCGCCGTCATTGAGTGATGTCACCACATTCCAGGCCGCGCGCCCCGCGCTCATGAGATCCAGCGTCTGCATGGTGCGCGCGACATGGAAGGGCTCGTAATAAGTGGTGGAGGCGGTGGAGCCGAGGCCGAGGCGGGAGGTAACCGCCGCCATCATGGTCAGTGTCACGATGGGGTCCAGCTTCACGCAGCGAATGCCATGTTCCACCGTGTGGTGGTGGTCATTGCCGTAGCGATCCGGCATGGAAAGCCGGTCATCGAAAAAGCCAAGATCGAATTTCCCAGCTTCCAGGATGCGGGCGATTTCCTGGTAGAAATCAGCGGTCAGAAAATCCGTGCGCGAAAGCGGGTGCCGCCAGGAACTGGCGTAATTGGTGCAGTTTTGTGCCTGCATGAAGCCGACAAGGTGCATTTGCCGCATGGTCTATTCCTGCCCTTTGAATAGACCGAGTTTTGCACCTTGGCGGGCAGCGTCAACCGGCCCTCAACCCAGGGCGGCAACCCCCGGCAATTCCTTGCCTTCCAACCATTCCAGGAAGGCGCCGCCGGCGGTGGAGACATAGCTCATCCGCTCCAGCACGCCGGCATGGCGCAAAGCCGCCACCGTATCACCCCCGCCCGCGATGGATTTCAGCGCCCCCGATTGCGTCAGCGCCGCGACTGTTTGCGCCGCCGCCACCGTCGCCGCATCAAAGGGTGCCGTTTCAAACGCGCCGAGCGGGCCATTCCAGACCAGGGTGGACGCGGTGCGGAGCCGCGCTTCCAAAGCTGCCTCGGTTTGCGGCCCGACATCCAGCGCCATCATGTTGGCCGGCACGCGATCCACACCCACGGTGCGGGTTGGCGGATTGGCGCGGAATTCCTCGGCCACCACCAGGTCAACCGGCAGCAGGATTTCGCAACTCGCGGCCTTGGCCTGTTCCAGGATCTGGCGCGCCGTTTCGTGCATTTCTGCCTCTTGCAGGGATTTACCCATGCCATGGCCCTGCGCGGCGAGGAAGGTATTGGCCATGGCGCCGCCAATCACCAGCACATCAACCTTGCTGCAAAGATTGCCCAGCAATTCCAACTTGGTCGAAACCTTGGCACCGCCCACAATCGCCACCACAGGCCGCGCCGGATTGCCAAGCGCCGCATCAAGCGCCTTCAATTCCGCTTCCATCAACCGCCCAGCATAGGCGGGCAGCAGGCGCGCGACACCTTCCGTACTGGCATGGGCGCGATGGGCGGCGGAGAATGCATCATTCACAAAGGCATCGCCAAGCTTGGCGAGTGCGGCCGCCATGGCGGGGTCATTCTTTTCCTCACCGGGATGAAAGCGCGTGTTTTCCAAAAGCAACACATCACCATCGGCCAGCGCCGCCACAGCCGCTTCGGCTTCTGCGCCCACGCAATCATCGCACCAGGCAACTGGGCGATGTAGCGCTGCCGCCAAGGCTTCCTGCATGGGCTTCAAGGACATTTCCGGCACGCGCTTGCCCTTGGGCCGATCAAAATGGCTCAGCACCACCACGCGCGCACCCTTATGCGCCAATTCCGCGATGGTGGGGCAAAGCCGTTCGATGCGCGTGCGATCCGTGATGCGGCCATCCTTGACCGGCACATTCAAATCAGCGCGCAGCAATACGCGCTGACCCTTGGCAGGCAGCGCATCAATCGTCTTGAAAGCCATGATGGAACCTCAGCAGAGGGGGTAGGGCGGCGCACATCACGCCGCCCATCACGCAGTATTACAGGCTACCGAACAGGGCGGCAGTATCGCTCATGCGGTTCGAAAAGCCCCATTCATTGTCATACCAGGACAGCACGCGCACCAACCCGCCATCCACCACCTGCGTCTGAGTCGCATCAAAGGTGGAAGACGCCGGGTTGTGGTTGAAATCAATGCTGACCAGCGGTTCGGTATTATAGCCAAGAATGCCCTTCAATTCGCCCTCAGCCGCCGCCTTCATCGCGGCATTCACAGCTTCCTTCGTGACCCCTTCCTTGGCGGGCACGAAATCGAGCGAAACGAGCGAAACATTGGGCGTCGGGATACGAATGGCCGTGCCATCCAGCTTGCCCTTCAATTCCGGCATCACCAGGCCCACAGCCTTGGCCGCGCCGGTGGAAGTCGGGATCGCGGAAACCGCCGCAGCGCGGGCGCGGTGCAGATCCTTGTGCAGCGTATCAACCGTGTTCTGGTCGCCCGTATAGGCGTGGATCGTCACCATATAGCCGCGCAGAATGCCGAAATTCTCATGCAGCACCTTGGCCACGGGGGCCAAGCAATTGGTGGTGCAGGACGCGTTGGAAATCACCGTCATGTCTTTCGTCAGCGTCTTGTGATTGACGCCATAGACAATGGTGGCATCCGCATTATCGCCGGGGGCGGAGATCACCACCTTGCGGGCACCTGCCGTGATCAGCGCGGAAGCCTTTTCCTTACTGGTGAAAATGCCAGTGCATTCCATGGCGACATCAACGCCCTGGAAGGGCACCTTGGTCGGGTCACGCTCGGCGCTGACGATGATCGGCGCATAAATTCGGCCATTGGCGGTGATGATGATCTTATTGCCATCCACGGCAACTTCTCCGGGGAAGCGGCCATGCACGCTGTCATAGCGGAACAGATGCGCATTGGCTTCAACGCTACCCAGATCATTGATGGCAACGCATTCCACATCGCGGCGATTGCTTTCAATCATCGCGCGCAGCACCAGGCGCCCGATGCGCCCAAACCCATTAATGGCAACCTTGACGGCCATGATATTTTCCTTCCCCGAAATAACCGAAATCAGACAGCAAACCGCTTGCGTACGGCTTCAACCACGGCATCCGGCGTAATGCCGAAATGCTTGAACAAATCATCAGCGGGCGCCGAGGCGCCAAAGCCCGACATGCCAATGAAAACGCCATCCGCGCCAAGCCAGCGTTCCCAGCCAAAACCAACCGCGGCTTCAATGCCAAAGCGCGGCGCATTGCCGAGGACGGCGCTGCGATAGGCGTCATCCTGCGCGGTGAACAACTCCCAACACGGCAAAGACACCACCGCGGTTGGAATGCCCGCCGCCTGCAAGGTATCCCGCGCGGTCATGGCAAGCGAAACCTCGCTGCCCGTCGCGATCAGAGTCGCTTGCCGCGTGCCATCGGCTTCCGCCAGCACATAGCCACCTCGGGCGGAGCGATTCTCGGCTGTATCGGTGCGCAGCGTCGGCAGGTTTTGGCGCGACAGCGCCAGCAAGGAAGGCCCATCAGCGCGGCGCAAAGCCAATTCCCAGCACTCGGCGGTTTCCATCGCATCCGCCGGGCGGAAGACATGGACATTCGGCATGGCGCGGAAAGAAGCGAGATGCTCCACCGGCTGATGCGTCGGGCCATCTTCGCCAAGGCCAATCGAGTCATGCGTCAGCACATGAATAACGCGCTGGCGCATCAGCGCCGCAAGCCGCACGGCAGGGCGCAGGTAATCGCCAAATACCAAAAAGGTACCGCTATAGGGGATAATCCCGCCATGCAGCGCCATGCCATTCATGGCCGCCGCCATGCCATGTTCGCGCACGCCCCAATGCACAAAGCGCCCGCTGAAATTGCCCGGCGCAATCGCCGGCACGCCCTTCACATTGGTATTATTGGAACCGGTCAAATCCGCCGAACCACCAACCATTTCCGGCACCGATGGCACCAGGGCTTCCAAAGCCTTCTGGCTGGAAACGCGGGTTGCCAGCTTTGGCTTATCGGTCGCGATTTGGGTACGCAGTGCGGATAATGCCTCATTCCAGGCTTCCGGCAGGCGGCCGGCCATGGCGCGTTCAAATTCCGCGCGCTGCGGGTGCTTGGCAATGCGCTTCAGCCAGGAACGCCGCGCGCCCGCGCCGCGCTTGCCGGCGCTTTCCCACAGCGCCTTGATATCAGCCGGCACCTCGAAAGGTGCCGCAGACCAGCCCAGAGCCTGCTTGGCGGCAGCGGCTTCAGCAGCGCCGAGCGGCGCGCCATGGCTACCCGCCGTCCCCGCCTTGGTCGGCGCGCCAAGGCCAATGATGGTCCGGCAGGCAATCAGTGTGGGCTTCCGGTTACGCATGGCCCAGGACATGGCGGCGGCCAATTCGCCCGCATCATGCCCATCCACGCGCCTGACCGCCCAACCATAGGCCTGGAAGCGCTTCAGCACATCTTCGGAAAATGACAGCGCGGTATCGCCATCAATCGAGATGTGATTGTCATCCCAAAGCACCGTCAGCTTGGAAAGCCCGTAATGGCCGGCCAACGCGGCCGCTTCATGGGAGATGCCTTCCTGCAAATCGCCATCGGACGCGATCACCCAGGTGCGGTGATCCACGAGCGAGGCACCAAACCGCGCCGCCATCATGCGTTCCGCCATGGCCATGCCGACCGCGGTGGATATGCCCTGGCCGAGCGGGCCGGTGGTGGTCTCGATCGCTGGATGTTCGCCGAATTCCGGATGGCCGGCGGCGGGGGAATGCAACTGGCGGAAGCGCTTGAGGTCTTCGGCCCCCATACCCTCATGCCCGGTCAGATGGAGCAAGGCATAAAGCAGCATGGACCCATGGCCGGCAGACAGCACAAAGCGGTCCCGATCCGGCCAGCGCGGGTCGGCGGCGTCGTATTTCAGGAAACCGGTAAAGAGCGTAGTCGCCACATCGGCCATGCCCATGGGCATGCCAGGATGGCCGGATTTGGCCTGCTCCACCGCGTCAATCGCCAAGGCCCGGATGGCATTGGCCATGCGGCGGGGATCATCGAGGGGGCGTGCAAGAATGGCCGCCTGGGCGGCGAGCGCGGGGTTGGGCGCGTCGGGGGCGGCGATGGTGGCCACGTGTGGGGGGACCTTGATGGCTGTTTCTGTACCCTGGGCGCTATAGGGCGCGGGGCGGCCTCAGGCAACCGGGGCGGGCAAAGCTACTCTCTTCATCTCCCGGGCCCTTGAACCCACCGCTGATCGGTAAACCCGCACAAGACCATTTGCTCGGAACATGAGCTCCATCTATCCTCCACAAAAATCCTATTCGAAACGAGGAAGTTTGATGGATTGGCAGGAATTTGACGTATTCGGTACGCGGCATCGCGTGGCCGGCTATCCTGACGACATATCTTTCGTGAACTTGAAGGAGGGTTTGGCGCAACAGGCAACGCTCGCCGAGCTATGCGCTGCAATCCTGAGCCCCACTTCGGAGGCCTGCGATGTTGGCGCGAATCTCGGCCTCTCCAGCCTTGTCATGGCCAAGCATGTACCGGCCGGGAAGGTTTATGCCTTTGAACCTGCAAAACGCACCTGCGCCTGTCTGTCTGCGACCATTGCCGCTTCTGGGTTTCGGAATGTGAGCATCACCGATCAGGCGGTTGGTGCCCTAGCGGAACAGGTTTTCCTCCACGCCGGGGAGACGTTTTCTGCCGGCAAGCACATCGTCACCAACCGGCACATCAGCAACGGCGCTGCCCCCACCGATCCCGTACAGATGATCACGCTGGATTCCGCTCTAGAGGCTGCGGGGGCGGGCAAGATTGACCTTATCAAGATTGATACGGAAGGGTTTGAGATTGATGTTCTGGCTGGTGCCAAATCCACCCTGCGACACTCTCGGCCAGTCATTTTCCTTGAAATGAATTCCTGGTGTCTGATTGCCTTCCGGAACTTGAATCCCAGAACATTTCTTGAATTTCTGCTCGACAATTTTCCCTTTGTCTTCTGGGTCACACCTTCCGGGAAACTTCGCCGCATCGGCAAGGCGATACGCATGCACCATTTCCTTCATGAGCATCTGGTACGGCATGCATGTATCAATGATCTTGTCTGCTGTTGGCAAACGGATTGGCTTGGGAAATTCGCACCTGGCCTTGAATGATGCGGTGCCAATGGGCCGCTACAGCAAAGCCCGCCAGGGCGCGCGCGTTCCGCCTGCCCGATATCCGTCCCCAGCACCGATACCACGCCGCTTGAAGGCCTGATCGCGGCATGCATCAACCTGAGGATCGAGCTTTTCCCTGCGCCAGACGGCCCGAGCAGCCAGGTGAAGCTGCCCTCCCCCAGCGCGAAGGAGACATCGCGCAAGGCTTCCTGCCCGGGATCTCCCCCAGGGGTTGGATAGGCCAGCGCGACACGCCCGATTCTCACCATAAAGCCTGTTTCGCATGGCAGGGGCTTCGGGCTCAATCTTTCGCTTGCCGAGAAGCCGACAGTGACGGAAAATAGGCGGATGTTGATCGAATGCCCGAAATGCGCCGCCGGCTTTGAGGTGTCATAGCGCCTGCTGCGCGACCGCTCGCGCCCCTTGCGCTGCGGCCAATGCGGGATGGTGTTCCCCATCCCGGAACCGCCCGTGCCCGCGCCTGAGCCTGCGGAGTTCCGCACGCCCGAGCCCCCGCCCGCCCCGCCGGTGACGGAGGAGCCGCGCGCGGCATCGAAGCCTTTGGCGGAGGAAGTTCAGCCGCGGCCAGACTTGGAGCGCGTTACCCCGCCGGAGGGCGCGGAGGGGGCTGCATCGCGCGGGCTGCGCGCAGCCTGGGCGGCTTCCATTGCGTTGCTGATTGGCGGTGGGCTTGCCGCGATTATCCAGCGTGATGCGGTAATGGCAGCCTGGCCGCCCGCGGCGCGGTTATTTGGGGCGTTGGGGTTGGGGTGGGGGGGCGGAGAGGGGTGCGGGAATTGGGGGCGAGTTGCGCCATGGCGTTATTTGCCTTTGTCTATCCACACATGCAATGTCTAACACTGTGGCATGCCCACCCCGGCGCCGCCACATCCTCTGCGCGCAGGTCCAAGGGTTAGCCGAATGTCAAGTAGCATTCCCATCATCATCCTGTCCTTCAATAGGCCCGGTCTCCTTGAGGCTGTATTGGTCAGTCTCACGAAACAGGGCCGACCGATTGATCCGAAAAATGTTTATCTTTTTCAGGATGGTGGGAGTGACCTACAAGATGAATGCATAGATGTTTTCAAGAAAGTCATCCCGGAAGGAACCGTGATGGCTTCTGATACAAATTTGGGAATCGGTTTGAATTTCGACCGGGCCGAGAGATTCGCCTTTGAATCGCTTGGGGCAGAGGTTGCGTATTTTTTCGAAGATGACCTGGTTTTGGGAGAACATTATCTTCAGGTCATGGATCAATTATGTGCCTTCGCGCTTTCTGAGCCGAGGGTTGGCTATTTCGCGGCTCAAGGAAACCATCTAGCGGGTCTGGACAAGCAGAAGGCGCGTTCGACCGAGGTAATCCCCATGTTCAATAATTGGGGCTTTGGCCTGACCAAACGCCAATGGGCCAGACAGCGAGAAATTATCGAACCTTTTTTGGACATCATCAGGCGGGATACTTACCGGCGCAGAGACCACAAAGCAATTCGAGATTACTATAACAAGCTTGGATATCAGAGCGCAACAACATCACAGGATGGAGCAAAGGATATTGCAGGTCTCGTGCTTGGAACAACCAAAATCATGTCTTTTGCCTGTTTCGCACGATACGAAGGTAGACAAGGAGTCCACGCCACGCCGGCAAGCTATGATCAAGGGAGGTTCGCTGATACACAGCTTTATCCAGAATTACCAACGCTTGTGATGCCTTCCCCAGCAGTCCTGGATCAATGGATTGAGGCAGGCAGGAGGCGCGATAAGGTCGCTTATGTTGCGGCTAAACCTCATATGGATGATGAGGGCTTTCAATGCTTCAGCGAAAATATTTCTGGCATCCAGTGCTATCTTGAATATGGTTGCGGTGGCAGTACGGTTTATGCGGCTGAAGTTGCGAAAGTGCCATCAATCATTGCCGTGGATTCCAGCCAGGAATGGGTAGACCGTGTGACCTCAAGCATCCAAGGCTCGGAAGGCAGGTTTTTCATCGAGCATTGTGACTTGGGTCCGACAGGTGATTGGGGGGTACCCAACTCCGACGAAAAGCGAAAGTTTTTTTGGCGTTACGTTGTCATGCCCTGGAATACTGCAAAACAGCACTCCCTGACGCCTGAGTTGGTCCTGATTGATGGGCGCTTTCGGATAGCTTCTTTCCTGTTCTCGCTTTTGAGCGCCCCCGAAGGAACAACAATTCTATTCAACGATTATTTCGATAGACCCCATTACGCTGTTGTCGAGGAATTCTGCCGGGTTGACCAAAGGCGGGGGCGGATGGCCGTATTCAAGACAACCCGTTCCTTCTCGCACACGGATCTTGCGACAAAGTTAATGATTCATTCCCTTGATTGGTCATAACATTTCAACATAAGCGCGCCCGTCAACCACAGACTTCCCCCACCGGGTTTGTGAGTTGACGATGGCGCCGGCCCTGCCTTCTGCTCCCTCAGCATCCCAATAATCTGCGCTTCTGAAAATCCGCTTCTCCTCATAGCTTCTGCTCGTTCAAAGGTTCGGGCAGACTCCAATTCAGAATAAGGGGACTTTCGGGGGGCAGGTCAGTCAAAGCACAGCTAATCGGCTGATGCCCTCGTCTTCAAGAAAACGAAGTTATTCGATATCCAGTCTGAAGATGGTCCTACTATCCAAGTATCCTCACGAAGATCCAGCAACCGCATTCCACACAAATCCGCCTCATCTAAAATGGCCTTTTGGGGCATACAATGCATCTCCATAAGTTCCCCAACCGGCGACTCGAGGTAGCGCTTAGTGCTGAATTGATATCCCGTGCAGTAAACAGGCACCTGAAACATCGCAACACCGCCTATCGGCAGCAAACGGAATACACGCCTTAAAATCTCCATAATCACTGGAGGGGGATTATGCTGCAGGACAATGCGAGAGAACCAAAAATCAAAACCGGTTGCGGGTACCAGATTTTCTACTGAAACCTGCGTGAAGTTCACGTTCCGCAGCCCAAGCCTTGAGCAATACTCCTTAGCGAGCTGCAAGTGTGGCAGCGAGATATCCACGCCGCTCACGGATTGAAACAAGGATGCCAGCCTAAACGTCAAGCGGCCCACCCCGCAGCCAAATTCAAGACACGAACGGAAGTCGCTGGGTTGAAATCCTGCGCGAGCAAGAGACGCGACAATGAGTTCCTCATCGAGCTTTGAGGTTTCAAAAAAAGCCTCCCGATTGGCGACGATATTTTCAGGAAAAAATCGCTCAGCAGTCAGCACCGACCAATGCGGCGCCTCGGTTCCGATGCGGTTCCAGTAAGCGGCTGTTTTATTTAGCATAAGTGCCAGCGTTTCGGATGACGCCGAAACTTCTATAGCCAACGGCGGCACAGTCACCGATTTCAGCGGTACAACATCTGCAATAGACAAATTCATAACACTAGTCTGAAACTCTTCCGACCCCAAGAAAGCGCGGCGCAGAGACTCAAGGTCAGGATGAGCTTCATGCAACCTGATAGCGTCTTCACTTTCCGGTTGTCGCCCTAAAATTAGCCTATAGGCAGCTTCTACATCACCTCTTGAAACACGGGAGCCCATAATCTTTCTCCTGGAAAAAACAGATTAAACTAAAGCACAAACAGATGGCGCTCGGGGTTCGTAATCGATCATGCAGAAAAATGCAACGTCCTTGGAAAGCGCTCTCTTCTATCGGTAATCTATCGCGGTTTAGTACGGAAGGAAGCGTTCCGACGTCGATTTCCACGAAATCGCGAACCGGGCCCCATGCCTCCGTCCACTCGCGATGGATTGAAGATATTTCATCATGAATACCCAGGTAAAGCTTGGCTTTTCCGGGTTGGCTAGAAACGGCAACATTTGCCACATCGAAATTGCACCCTGCAAATTCTTTCTCGATTCTGGGAATCAGCCTGGGGTTGGCCTCGATAAGGACGCCTCGCCAACCGAAGTGTCGAAGCAAGTCATGGGTGTTAGACCCGGCTTTTCCATGTGCACCCACATCAACCGCAATCTGAATGTGGTCAGCCGAATTGATCATCGCTCCCAACAAAAGCGTCACCTCGCCGTTGTGTGAATGATCATGGAAGCCCACACGTTTAGAGGAATTTAGGTATTTATCAACAAACATAGGCGCGTTATCGTGGAATTCTGTGCTTGTCATCAAAGTGAGAAAGAAATCGGTGAGTGTGACGCGGCCGGAGTTTATTGCCGTCCGCCAGTGATCGAGTCCAGCGGGATCGGTGGCACGAAGCAGAATGGTTTCCTAGGCAGCCTCGATCAACCGGGTCGCATCCAATCTGGGCTCATTTTCTTGCATATCAAAACTCCGAAAATAGTTTATCAAACGGACAAGCCTGGGCTCAAGAAGCGCGGGGCGACTACAATGATCCCACTTAACACACGATCAGCCTTTGGCCTAGCGTACTCTCGGAGTGCACACGGGCAACATTCCCCCGACAATCACGATCATGAATCAGAGGAGGAAGTCTTTGTTTTGGGTGGGAAAGAACTTACGATGAAGGGGAAATCAGGATCGAACGGCCCAGGAAAAGACCCGCTTCCTCGGGCCATGAATTCATCCGACCCGATGAGCGAATCCCAGACTATCCGCAGATCTCCTTCCGCGGACAGGCGGGATTTGTAATAATTCATCCCGTCAGGGTCAATCGGACGACCGAGCAAAAATTCGTAACAAACGCCAAGGAAAGTCTCAACCCCGCCCTCATGGAAAAGGGCTTCCGCAAACGGCCAAATGGTTTCAGGATGGTCGGCCCCGCTGTCGCGCTGAAGCGCGGCGCGCATCAATTCGACAGTGACATCGGCTGAGATAATGTTTTTTGCATCGGCGATGGCATTATCATCCAGTGTGATGAGAGGCCGATTGGTAGCGGCGCAGCGGATTTCGCCACATGGGCCGAAGGCAAGCGCATGCTGCAACCCCGCCAATTCAAAGCCACACCAACCATGGCGAATACCGCTGGACTTGGCTTCCTCGGCAAAGCTGCTGGCAATGGAAACGCCAAGGATACGTTCACCCGCGACGAGCATTACCGCGCTTGCGCGACGGCCACCATCTGGCGCGGCCAGACCCCGCAAACGATTTCCAGCCATTGACAATACCCGCACCTGATGTACCGGCGCATAAAGAGCTGCAAATTCGGCGAAAGGGAACGACGCTAACTTAGCACCCATCGCTTAACCTCCTCGTAGCATCCGGCCCAATCACGCTTGGCAGCCTCATTCATGATGTCTTCGAGCGAATTGGAAACGCGTTTGAGAGATGCCTCATGCTCCGCGCTCTTCATCGCTGACGCAAACTCAGACAAACTGTTGGGGTCAAAGAAGTAACATTTCTCTGGTGCTACTTCGGGCATACTGGAGCTGTTTGAGCAAACCACTGTCTTGCCAAGCACCGCAGCCTCCAGGACCGGAAGGCCGAAGCCCTCAAAGAACGAAGGATAGATGCAAAAGCGGGAATGATACATCAGCGCTATTTTCTCGCGTTCGGAAATGAAGCCCGTAAAGACCACTCGGTCAGAGGGAATACCGAGATCGGCGATATGCGCCAAAATCCTATTGCGTTCATCGAGCCAACCATCGCGTCCGATGAAAATAACGCGATTACGCGCCGCGAACTCCGGATTTTTCGCTAGAAAATCAAGTACAATCCGGCCATTTTTACGCGGCTCTAATGTTCCAACAACCACCACATAGGGCTCGATTATTCCATAACTGCCCAACCGCTGTGCGGCACTAACATCTTCCCACCTTAAATCTACCCCCAAAGGAATAATCGAGGTCGCGTCATGGGCAACGCCCATATAAAGCTTGATATCTTCTCGGGTGGCTTGCGAGTTGCAAAAAAAATGGTCAGTTGAACTGACGTCACCAGCAATCCGGTTCGCAAAATGCCCGATCGTATCTTGGTTGTGGAACCGTGGCACCAGCAAGGTGCTGAGGTCATGGACCACCATGGCTTCGCGGCCAAAGTAGCCGCGCATGGGCTTTATGTTTGTGAAGATCGCGGATGACTCGCGGCACTGGCGCCGATCAAGCGGCAGCGTGCGCCACAAGAGATCCGGGAGCTTCTCACGCACAGATCGTCCGGACCGTGCCAGCAACAATTCATGCACAAACTTACGCGGTAAGGGAATGGTTTCGAAAAAGAATTCCCATTCGATACGACTGTCGGTGTCCGCCACTGCACGACTCGTGATAGCCGCGGCTACGGCGGGGATTCCAGTCCAGTGGTCTTCTATTACCAAGCAGCCAATTTCGAGATACGCCTTCAACTATTCTCTCCCGCGTTTGTCGCCGTAACCTGCGCTACGATGCGGTCCAGCGCGGCGCGAAGCGTCTCGGTACCAAATTGATCCGCGACTGTACGAACAGCCGCCGTTGAACGAACCGCATACGAGTCAGACTCCATCTCCGTAGCCGAAAGGAGGGCTGCGAACACATCATCCGATGAAGTGTACCAGGTGGACACACCAAAAAGACCATATCGGCTTGTAAGGCGCCGAGTGAAGGGACGTTGTTCCGACTGGATAATAATTGCGTTATCCCTTCTAATATAATCGGCCATGGCCGTATTGTCGACAGAAATCGGCACTACGCCGCGCGCCATTGCTTCTAGCATCGGCAAATTCTGGCCCTCTGCATGCGACGTGCAAGCATAGAAGGCGGAGCAATCATAAAGGCTATGCATCTGCTCGCGGGTCAGCACGTCTGCGGTCATCCAGATGCGGTCCGAAACATAAGGTCCCAGCAACTCGCCAGGGTCAATCATCTGTTGGTCGCGCATTTCCTCATTAAGAAAATTGTCCCCTTGGTGAGCCATAGAAACTTTGAGGAGAAGGTAAGCATTACGATTTATGCGTGAGTATTGGATAAAGCCCTCAATCAAAGGTCGTATCTGCTTACGCCAGTCGTGCACATTGAAGACTGACAAGAAAATGGTTGGCGGGGCTTCTTCGGGGTCTGCGAACAATACGTCGCTTAATTCAGCGCGCCTACGCTGCGCCTCCTTATCCAGTGAACCCTGAAAATTCGACGCGATACTAAGCGGAAGCCACCGAATACTTCCTAGAGTGCTCGCCGAATGTTCAATCTGCGCCCAATTTGGCGGGCTTATGCGACGGGGTGCCCTGCCACTATCAAGGTTGGGGGTGGGAACCAACTTCACACGCTGCAAGCCAGAAGCGCTGAATGCACCAACTGCAAAAGCAGATGTTCCCCATATTTCCTGGGCTCGATCGAGTGTTCGCGCAGGGTCAGCAAAGGCGTGGTAGCTAGTGATTTCGGCGGCAGCCCTCAGTCGCTCGAACTCCCAGGCGACGTGTAACACGTTATAGGCGCCCTTGAGGAAACGCACGTCGTCTGGCGGATAGAAACCAATATGCAGGTTTATTTCTGCATCAGAACGATCTGCGATATTCGGGATGAATTCAGGATGACGGATGATGGTGTAAGGAATTCCAAGAGCCTGCAGGCCAGCGATAAAACCCTTCATGGCGAAACCATAAGAATAATTTACGGCTCCAATAACTGACTTCATCTTTGTACTATTCTCGTCGAATGGCGGTCCCGCGATCGAGGAAAGATAAACACGGAGCGGTAAAGTCTTGACCCGAAATCTTGTTGCAGGAGGCCGACGCGGAGTACAGAGCCGGATCTCGCGTTCAATGAATTCAAGCGGCTGATAGCCAAGTTCTCGAGCACGGGTCAGGCAACGCAGCGCCTCAGGAAGATCACCAGAAACTTTTGCCAGAAAACCGCGTTGAAGATGGATCTCAGGATCATTCGGGGCCAACGCAAGCGCGCGACCGTAACTCTCAGCGGCATCTCCAAAAAGCCCAAGCTCCTTGAGCATATGGCCGTGCTGTAGCCAAATGCCGCGATCCGTCTGGTCTGCTCGCAACATCTCCATATAGTGACGTGCCGCAAGCGCCCAGTTACCACTAGCGCGAGCCTTGTCTGCCACCGCACGATGGTCATAAGATGAAATTTTTCTTTCTGTTCTACTACGCTTGAACATGCGATCGTCCAGGGATGAAAATATGCGGAACAAGCTTATTTTCTAACAGAGGTAAATCTCCGTGGCAACATCGTTACACATGAAACCCAAGCCCCCAAAAGCCAAAAATTGTTCATTTGCAAACCGCGGCCAAGGAACCCCTCTCCGCCCTTAATCCCTCCCCACCCTTTCAAGCGTTGCGCGAAAAAATCTCCGCGGAAACGCACGGGTCATGATTCAAAATTATGGCGGATGAAGCGAATAGCCCGTAGCTCTCGCGATAATTTACCGTCGTCCAGTGGGCAAACAGCTTGGCTACCGCATAGGGGCTTCTGGGGTAAAAGGGTGTCAATTCGCCTTGTGGAATGGCCTGAACCTTTCCATAAAGTTCCGATGTCGACGCCTGATAGAACCTGATCTTGGGATTGACGGAACGAATTGCCTCAAGAAGGTGCAAAGGACCCACACCGCTCATCATGGCGGTCGCTATGGGCTGGTCAAAAGAAACGCCCACGAAGCTTTGCGCAGCAAGGTTGAACACGCTCTCAGGTTCGGCACGTTCAAGGAGGCGCTGGCAAGAACTCGTATCCGTCAGATCAAACTCAACAAGCTTCAGATTCGGGTGGTCTGCAACCCCCAATTCCTTGAGGCGCCAAAAGTTAACCGAACTTGTCCGACGGGAAAGTCCCAAAGACATTGTACCCCAAGCCAAGCATTTGCTCGGTCAGATATGCTCCGTCCTGTCCCGTGACCCCAGTGATAACAACTGTTTTCATTGATCAGCCTTGAATTCGTATTTGTTGAGCAGAGTCATTCCACAAAGGGTGCCTGCTTGCAATCGGCGCCATGGTCTATCCCCGGCCCCGGCAGCCCTCCTCCGCCTCGCCGGGGTTCCAAAATCCCCCCATTTAAGGCAGGCTGATGCTCATAGCATGGGGGCGTCCATCGACATGACCGAAGAAGAAATCCTGGCCCGCGCGGCGGGCTTTACCGCCGGGCTCAAGACCCATCCCAAGGAAGTGTCGGAAGCCATTGTCGCCGCCCGCCGCATGGCTGGCGCCTTCACGCGGCCCGCCGATGAAACGGCTGAGCCCATGCCGGCCTATGCCGTGCCCAGCCCCGCCAAGGGATCACGCGCATGAAGGCCTTGCACGAGCTTTCGCTGACCGAAGCCTCTGCCGGCATTGCGCGGCGACGCTTTTCTCCCGTGGAATACCTGGATGCCCTGCACCAAAGGGCTGAAACCGTGGGCGGCAAGGTGAATGCCATTGTCCGCCCGCTTTGGGATGAGGCACGCGAACAAGCCGTGAAGGCCGGGCGGCGCATGGCGCGGAGCGGCCCGCGTTCCGCACTCGATGGCCTGCCGGTCGGGCTCAAGGATATTATTGATATCGCAGGGCATCCCACCACCTGCCATTCGCGCATCCTGCTCGACAATCAGAAAAGCGCCGATGCGGCGGTGGTCGCCAGGCTGCGCGCGGCAGGGGCGATTTTCCCTGCCAAGCTCGCAACCCATGAATTCGCGATCGGCGGCCCGGCCTTTGACCTGCCCTTCCCGCCGGCGCGCAACCCCTGGAATACGGCGCATCATCCGGGCGGGTCATCCTCCGGTTCCGGCGCCGCCGTGGGCGCCAATATCCTGCCCGCCGCCCTTGGCACCGATACCGGCGGTTCCGTGCGCCACCCCGCCAGCCATTGCGGCATTGTCGGCATGAAGGCGACTTATGGGCTGGTGTCTCGCCGAGGCGTCTTTCCGCTGGCCTTTACGCTTGATCATGTCGGGCCCATGACGCGCATAGTGGCCGATAATGCGCTGCTGCTCAGCATGATGGCCGGGCATGACGCGCTTGATCCCGGCAGTGCCGCGCACAAACCCGAAAACTATGCGCGCCAGATGAAGAAGGGGCTCAAGGGCCTCACCATCGGCTTC
>JADCEX010000394.1 GCA_020249825.1 Roseomonas sp. | reverse complement strand
GGCACTTGTGCAAACATTGGGTTGCGTGCCGGCGCCATGATGGCCAGCGCGCGGGCGCGGTTCGCATCAATCATCGCGCGCGCTTCGGGGATTGAGCAGGTGACGATATCAACCCCGCCAGCGGCAAGTTCCTGCATGGCCGGCGCCGCGCCGTTGGAGGGTACCCAACGCACATGGTCACCGCGCAGCCCCATCGCCTGCAACCAACCCACCAGCGCCAAATGCCAGATGCCGCCCTGGCCCGTGCCGGAGGCGCGGAAGCTGCCAGGCGGGCGTGAGCGGATAGCCTCCGCCAGGGCACGGATATCGGCGAAGGGCGCGTTCTGCGCGACGGTTACGCCAGGCGGGTCCGAATTCATCAGCGCAAGCGGCGTATAGCTGGTGGGCTTGAGGTCGGTCAGGCCCTGCCAATGCATCATGGTGATTTCAACCGTGATCATGCCGATGGTGTAGCCATCAGCCGCGGCGGTCGCGATGGCGCTATGCCCCACGACGCCCGAACCGCCAGTGCGGTTGACGACATTGAAGGGCTGGCCAAGGTCGCGTTCAAGCAGGCTGGCGACGATGCGGGCGGTGGCATCCGTGCCGCCACCAGCCCCCCAGGGGACAATCAACTGGACGGGGCGGCTTGGGTAACGCGCTTGCGCCAGCGCGGGCGCAGCCAGCCCAGCGGCAAGCCCAGCGCCAGAGGCCGCAAACAGGTTGCGTCGAGTAAGGCGAGCCATGTGCTTCTTCTCCCATGCGTTGCCGGGTTATCCGGCATTATTTCCAAAAACTTATGCCGCGCGCTTGGCGCCCGTCAAGCATTTCAAGGCATAGGCTGAAAGGCGGCCGCTACCGCGATCCGGCACGGCGGATCAGCATGGCGTGGCGAAGCCGCGTTTGTCGGAAGATCCAAGTTCCAGCCAACATGGAACACTCACAGACAAGGCGACGGCTGAATTTTTCCCTGAATTCCGTGCCTCAGCGGTACGGATGGTGCTGTTGGAGAGGATTGAACTCTCGACCTCTCCCTTACCAAGGGAGTGCTCTACCACTGAGCTACAACAGCCAAGGCCCTTCGGCGCGGCTTCCCTTAGCCCCAGGCCGGGGCGTCCCGCAACCCCTTGATGCCGGGCGCGCCTGCTGCCAAGTCCATGGCCATGGAAAAGCCTGGCAAATCCCCGCCCAAACCCGCGCCGTCGCGCGAAGAAAGGCTCGCCGCAGCGCTGCGGGAGAATCTGCGCCGCCGCAAGGCCCAAGCACGGGCCAGGGATGCGGCGGAAGCAGAGCCCCAGCCACACAGCCCGGAAAATCCCAGGGAATAAAGCCGGGTTTCCCCCAGGCGCCCATTTGGGCTATTTGCCAGCCAAAGGGGCAACGACCCCAAGCTTAAGGATATGCCATGAACTGGATCAGCGATTGGGCCCTGCCGAAGATCCAGGGCCTGTTCAAGCGGGAAGCGCCGGAAAATCTCTGGCACAATTGCCCTGCCTGCCAGCAGATGATTTTCCACCGGGACCTGGAACGGGCTTTGCGCGTTTGCACCCATTGCGGGCATCACATGCGGCTCGGCGCGGCGCAGCGGCTGGAAGCCACACTCGATCCCGGGTTTTCCCGCATTGAATTGCCCAAGGCGCCGGCTGATCCGCTGCGCTTTCGCGATCAGCGCCGCTATGCAGATCGGCTGCGCGAAAGCCAAACCAAGACAAGCATGGATGATGCGGTGGCCGTGGCGCATGGCACCATCAATGGGCGCCGTGCGGTTGTCGCCGCCTTTGAATTCGCTTTCATGGGCGGGTCCATGGGCGCCGGCGTGGGTGAGGCCATTGTCACCGCCGCCAAGCTTGCCGTGCTGCAAAATGCGCCGCTGATCGTCTTTACCGCCTCGGGCGGGGCGCGCATGCAGGAAGGTGCGGTCAGCCTGATGCAGATGCCGCGCACGGTGATTGCAACGCGCATGGTGAAGGAAGCCGGCCTGCCCTTCATTACCGTGTTGTGCGACCCGACCACGGGCGGTGTCACGGCCAGCTTTGCCATGCTGGGCGATATCCAAATCGCCGAACCAGGCGCCCTGATCGGCTTCGCCGGCGCGCGCGTGATTGAACAGACCGTACGCGAAAAACTGCCGGAAGGTTTTCAGCGCGCCGAATACCTGCTGGAACACGGCATTCTGGATATGGTGGTCAAGCGTGGCGAGATGCGCGAAACCTTGGCGCGCGTCATTTCCCTGCTGCGAGAACCCTTGCTTGAACGCAGTGACGAAGAAGCCGAAGCCGCCACCGCACCCGCCGAATAAATCCCTTGTCCCGCGCTGAAGCGATTGTGGAGCGTCTGCACACGCTCCACCCCAAGCTTATTGATCTGAGCCTGGGCCGGATGGAGGCTTTGCTGGCAAAGCTCGGCCATCCGGAACGGCGCCTGCCGCCGGTCATTCATGTGGCGGGGACGAATGGCAAGGGTTCGACCTGCGCTTTTCTGCGCGCGATTGGCGAAGCAGCGGGGCAGCGCGTGCATGTCTATACCTCGCCCCATCTGGTGCATTTTCACGAGCGCATCCGGCTGGCGGGTGACTATGTGACGGATGAGGCGCTGACCGGGACTTTGGAAGAAGTGGAAGCGGTGAATGCCGGCGCGCCGATCACGGTGTTTGAGGTGACCACCGCGGCGGCCTTTGTGCTGTTCAGCCGCGTGCCGGCTGATTTGCTGGTGCTGGAAGTTGGATTGGGCGGGCGGCTGGATGCGACGAATGTCGTACCACGCCCGGCGGCATCGGCCATTACCTCCATTTCCATGGATCACATGGATTTTCTCGGCGATACGCTCGGCAAAATCGCGGGGGAGAAAGCCGGCATCATGCGCGAAGGCGTGCCTTGCGCCACCGGTGCGCAGGCGGGGGCAACGCTGGAAGTAATCAGCGCCACGGCTGCCGAACGTGGCGCGCCATTGCTGCGGCGCGGGCAGGATTGGTTTTGTGAGGCAACGCCAGAAGGTCTGCACTATCGCGACGCCACAGGCGCGCTGAGCCTGCCACCGCCGGGGCTGATCGGCCCGCATCAGGCGGATAATGCCGGCATCGCCATCACTGCCTTGCGTGCCGCTGGCTTGCCCTGGCTGAATGATGCGGCGATTGCTGAGGGCATTGCCAAGGCCACCTGGCCCGCGCGCTTGCAGCGCCTTTCGGGTCGGCTTTCTGCATTGCTGCCAAAAGGTTTTTCGCTCTGGCTGGATGGCGGGCATAATGCCGGGGCGGGGCAGGCGCTGGCGCAGCATTTCACGCAATGGCGCGATCAGCCCTTGCATCTTGTGATCGGCATGAAGCAGGGCAAGGCAAGTGCGGCCTTCCTCCGCCCGCTGCTGCCCTTCGCCACCAGCATCCATGCGGTTGCCGAACCCGGTCAGCATCTGGCGATGAGTGTCGCGGACATCATCGCCGCCAGCGGCGGTATTGCCGAAGCAGGGCCGACCGTTACCGAAGCGCTGGGCAAAATCGCCGACCGCGCAAAGCCGGGCCGCGTCTTGATTGCGGGCAGTCTCTATCTGGCGGGTGAAGTGCTGAAATCTGACCTTAGTTGAACATCAGCCCTTTGCGGGAGGCGCCCTATTGTGTCCGGCGTGACAGCGAAACCGCATAGGAAGAAGCGCGCGCCTGCAGGGTTGGGTCATCGCTCATTTCAATCCCCGGTGCCTGATCAAGGATCATGAAGCTGATCGGATCACATGGCCCGCCGGGGCCGGCGGAAACCTCGGTCACGGTCAGGCGGCCGACAACAGCGCGCGGGCGATCATCCGGCCAGGCGATGGTTGGGTTTAGTAAATCATCACCCTGCCCGGGGAATTGCAGCACCATGTCGAATTCCACAGGCGCGGTGCCAATCCGCCGACGCAGATCATCGGCCAGATAATTATTGCCAAGGCTTTGCATCTGCTCCGCTGTCAGCCGTTCCACCCCCGCGCGCGGTTCAAACACCCAGCGCGCCGGGCGCACCTGGCCATCCTGCCCGCGAAACATGAAGGTATTCACCCCCCAATAGGGCGTGGTGGCGAAGCTCGCCGGCGGCGCATTGGCGGCAAGGTAGCGGGCCTGATTGCCGACCGAAGGATTGGCGGCAACGAAGGCCGCGAAGGCTGCGGCACGTTCAGGATTGGGTCTGCCTGTCGCCGGATCATTGGCGCGTGACAGCAACCCATCCACCAGCGCCTGCGGCGTGGGCGAACCAAAAACCGGCGTTGAGATATTCGCCATTTCAAACAAATCGCCAGAAGGCGCTTCGAAGCGGATGGAAAGGCTGCGCGTACTGCGCGCGGTATCCGATGCATTTGGATTGGCGCCTGCAACACCGAAACGGATCAGCACCGTATTGCGCTGGCCGCTGAAGACGGGCGCCACGGAAAGCCTGGTGCCTTCAGCGGTCGCCACGAAATGTCCGGCTGCACAAACGCCCTTGGGATGGCTCGGGCGATGGGTGCGCACTGGCCCAAGCACGGCTTCAAAGGCGTCCACAATCGCTTCAGGGCTTGGCTGCGCGGAAGCCGAACCCGATGATACAAGCAGTGCCGAAATGGCAGCACCAGCGAAGATGGCAAGGCGGCTCGGGCGTGTCTCGGACATGATGTTTTCCTCCCAGGCGCGTGATGGATCAAACCAATCTTACGGGGGGCGCCTTTGCGGCGCTTCAGCCTCTCCCCATTTCTTTCATCATCCGATTGCCGTTTGAGAGAGTCAAGAAATTTCGTTTTATTGCTGAAGCTTAGGCCTGCTTCCGTTCAATCAGGCTCCGCCTGATCTTTCGCCCGCGCTTGATGCGGTCTTCAATGAACCCCGCCTCACCCCAGCGAATGGCGCGGCCAAAGGCATGTGCATCTTCGGCAAAGCGTGAGAGCATTTCAAGCACCGCTTCACGATTATTCAGGAAAACATCGCGCCACATATCAACATCGGAAGCCGCGATGCGCGTGAAATCCCGAAAGCCGGAGGCGGCGAATTTCAGCACCGCTTCCTTGGTTTCTTCCGCCAAATCATCCGCCGTGCCGCAAATGGTGAAGGCAATCAAATGCGGCAGGTGGCTGACAATGGCGACAACCTTGTCATGCGTCACCGGGTCCATGGTCTCAATCATGGAACCACAGCGCCGCCAAAGCTCCTTCACCTTTTCCACCGCCGCCGGGTCGCTTTCGGGCAGAGGTGTGACGATGCAATAACGGCCTTCAAACAATTCCGGGAACCCGGCATCGGGACCGGAATGCTCAGTGCCTGCCATGGGATGCGCCGGCACCAGATGCACACCTTCGGGCATCAGCGGCGCCAAATCCCGCACCACGCTGCCCTTGGTGGAACCAACATCGGTCAGCACCGCACCAGGTGCCAAATGCGGCGCGATATGGCGCATGGCTTCCGCATAGGCGCCCACGGGGATGCAGAAAATCACGCCATCGCAGCCTTCAACGGCACGCGCGGCATCCGCTTCCACCACATCCGCAATGCCAAGTTCGCGCACACGCTGAAGCGTTTCTGCCCGCCGCGTGGTGACCACAATCGTCTTCGCGATATCGCCGCGCTTTTTGGCGACCCGCGCAATGGAAGACCCGATCAGGCCAATGCCAACCAGGCACAGCCGATTGAACAGCGGTTCAGCCATGTTGCGCCATGAAGGCCGCAACAGCATCCGCCACCATCTGGCATTCCTCGCCGGTGCCGATGCTGATGCGCAGGCACATGGGCAGGCCATAGCCCCCCATGGCGCGCACAATCAGCCCGCGCGATTTCAGCGCCGCATCAGCGGCCTTGGCCTTTTCCGGCGTGCCGAAATCCGCGAGCAGGAAATTGCCTTCACTCGGCCAGACCTTCACGCCCGCCGCCGTCAGCACCGCCGCCAGCTTGCCGCGCCATTCCGCGTTGTGCGCGATGGCTTTTTCGATCCAGCCCGATTCCTGCACGGCGGCGATACCGGCGGCCATGGCGGCGGCATTCACGTTGAACGGCCCACGCACGCGCCCGAGCACACCCACCACCGCTTCCGGCGCATAGGCCCAACCAAGCCGCATGCCGCCAAGCCCGAAGATTTTGGAGAAGGTGCGAGTCATTACCGTATTGCCGCCACCCGCATCCACCAGCGCCGCGCCCGCATCATAATCCGGCCGCGTCACATATTCGGCGTAAGCCGAATCCAGCACCAGCAGAATGTCATCACGCAGCCCCGCGCGCAGCCTGACGATTTCGCTTTGCGGCAGGATGGACCCCGTTGGATTATTCGGATTGGCAAGACACACAAGCGTGGTGCGCGGCCCCACCGCAGCCAGCATCGCATCCACATCCACGGTCAAATTGCGTTCCGGCACCTTGATCACGCGGCAGCCCGCCCAACGCCCGGTAATGTCATACATCAGGAAGCCATGGGCAGACATCACAAGCTCTGTCCCCTCCCCGCCATAGGCAAGGATCAGCAGCGCCAGCAATTCATCCGATCCATTGCCGCAAACGATCCGCGCAGGATCAAGCCCGAAACGCGCGCCAATCGCTTCCCGCAACGCCTTGGCGCCGCCATCAGGGTAGCGATGCGCATCGGCGGCCATGCCAACAATGGCGGCAATGGCGCCGGGCGGCGGGCCGAAAGCGCCTTCATTGGATGAAAGCTTCACAATCCGGTTCACGCCGGGGATTTTCGATTCGCCCCCGACATAGGGTTCCACCGAAAGGATCGAGGGGCGCGGCATCACGGTCATGGCACATCTCCAGCAACTGGCACGGCATAGGCGCCCAGCAGAACAGCATTTACCCCGGCAAGGCGCGGATCGCCGGCGGCGATGAAGGCATCAATCTCGGCAAGCGCCAGGCTGCGTCCATCCTGGCGAACCAGGCTCAGGATACGTCCGGCAAGCCCGGCTTCGGTCAGCATGCGGGCAAAACTGTCGCGCGTTGCATCGGCGCCCGCCTCCAGCCGCAAGAGGCTACGATCCTCGCCCGAGGCATCGGGCGGCACGGGAGCGACCACCAGCGCCGCATCCGCATGCGCCGCATCTACGACGAAGGGCAAGCGCGCCACAACGGAAAGCCGAGGCGCTTCCAGGCTTTGCCACCAGGCGCCCTCCCCTTCGCCCGCCGGCGCTGGCAGCACGGCGACCGATGCCTTGCCCGCACTTAGCGCCGCCAAAGCCTGCGCCGGAGAAGCGAAGGAATTAAGCGGCGTGGCGGTGCCGAAATGCTCACGCGCCAGCGCCAATGTCTGCGCGGCTTCGCCCGAAGCAGCGACAGCCGCAGTAAAGGCGCCCTGGATGGCAGTATGGGCCATGAAAATGTGTCGCCAAATGCGCACCACCGCCCCACGAGAGAGAGAACCCGAATGCCGCGCCAGCAGGCGGCGCAGCACCGCCGCTTCCCGCCCCGGACGAAAGGGGGACCCCGCGCCCGCCTTGGCGCGGCTGGCCGCCATGCGCGCCACCACGGCGGCACGGCGCATCAGCAGATCATGCATCGCGTCATCCAGCGCATCTATTTCAGCGCGCAGCGCCTGAAGGGCGGGATCGGCAGCTTGGGTGGCAGGGGGCTTATCGTTCATGCGGGACCAAATCTTCGGGGAAGCAATAACCCCCACATCGCCGCGCGCCAAGCGCCCTTCCCACACAAGCGAAGGTTGCGCCGGGGGGACGGGGCAGCGTAAAAGCGCCCTTATGAGCCAAACCATCGCCCCGCTGCCCGATGTGGATCATCAGGCCGCCCAGTTTCCCGATGGGCTGGCGTTGGAATGCGGCGCGGTCGTGGCACCCCTCACGGTCGCCTATCGCACCTATGGGCGGCTGAATGCGGCGGCCAGCAATGCGGTGCTGATCTGCCACGCACTGACGGGCGATCAATATGTCGCCGAAACCCACCCCATCACGGGCAAGCCCGGCTGGTGGGAGAATATCGTCGGCCCTGGCCGGCCTTTGGATACGGATCGCTATTTCCTGGTATGCGCCAATGTACTCGGTGGCTGCATGGGCTCCACCGGGCCACGCAGTGAAATGACCGATGCCGCCGGGCGCGGGCTTGGCCGGCCTTGGGGGACGGATTTTCCCTCGGTCACCATTCGCGACATGGTGCGCGCACAAAAACGCCTGATGGAAAAGCTTGGCATCAATCGCTGGCTTGCCGTGATTGGCGGGTCCATGGGCGGGATGCAGGTGCTCGAATGGGCGGCGACCTACCCGGAAGCGGTCTATGCCGCTGCCCCCATCGCCACCGCCGCGCATCATTCGGCGCAGAATATCGCCTTTCATGAAGTGGGGCGCGCCGCCATTCATTCCGACCCCGATTGGCGCGGCGGGCGCTATTGGGAAGCGGGCATCATCCCGGCCAAGGGCCTGTCTGTGGCGCGCATGGTGGCGCATATCACCTATCTGTCGGAGAAGGCGCTGACACGGAAATTCGGTCGCCGGCTGCGCGGTGCCTCTGCACTCACTTTTCTGGAAGATGTGTTTGAGGTGGAGAGTTACCTCCGCCACCAGGGCTCCACCTTTGTGCGGCGCTTTGATGCCAATGCCTACCTGACGATCACGCGCGCCATGGATTTCTTTGACCTGGCCGCCGATCATGAAGGTGATCTGGCAAAAGCCTTTCGCGGTACCGCGACGCGGTTTTTTGTCGCCTCCTTCAATAGCGATTGGCTTTTCCCCACCAGCGAAAGCCGCACCCTGGTGCGCGCGCTGAATATGGCCGCGGCCAATGTCAGTTTCGTTGAGATTGACAGCGATAAGGGCCATGACGCCTTCCTGCTGGAAGAACCCGATTTCCATCGCGCGCTTGGCGGTTTCCTCGCCGGTTGCGCCGAACGCCTTGGGGTTTAGGTCGTCACCATGGATGGCGTGCAATATGTCGCGAAGAATATGCGCCTTGATCTTCGCCTGATTGCGGAGATGATTCCCCATGATGCGCGCGTGCTTGATATTGGCTGCGGCGATGGCGCGCTGATTGAATATCTGGCGCGCGAAAAACGTGCCGATGCGCGCGGCATTGAAATTGACATGGCGCAGGTGACCAAGGCGGTCTCGGCCGGGCTCGCGGTCATTCACGGCGATGCGGATCATGACCTGGCCTTCTACCCCGATGGCGCCTTTGATTATGTGGTGCTGTCGCGCACGCTGCAGGCGGTGGAAAAACCGCGCGAAGTGCTGCGGCAATTGCTGCGCATCGGGCGGCACGCGATTGTATCCTTCCCCAATTTTGGCCATTGGCAGATGCGCTGGCGGTTGCTTTGGGGCGGGCGCATGCCGGATACCGAAACCTGGAACCGCCCCTGGTATGAAACGCCCAATATCCACCCCTGCACGATTACGGATTTCACCGCACTCTGCGCCTTGGATGGTTATGCGGTGGAACGTTGGCTCGCGGTGGATGAGCAGGGGCTGCGTGCGCCGTGGCGGCGATCCCTGAGGCTCGCCAATCTGTTTGGCGAACAGGCGCTGTTCATGCTGCGCCGGGCGGGGCCGAGCGGCTGAAGCCGCTCGGTGATGGCTTGGATTATTCGGTTGGCGCCAGGCTTTTGATCAGGTCAAAGACCCGCTTGCGCACAGCCGGATCGGTGATGCGGTAATAGGCGCGCACCAGCTCCAGGGTTTCGCGCTTGCCCATATTCTCGTCTTCGAAACCATCCTTGGCTTCGGCGAAGCCATACAGCGCGGGGCGGCTGCGCACCGCGACATTGCCACCCATCTCAGGGGGCAGATCATCGAAAAAGAAGCCGATCGGCACATCCAGCACCCGGGCCAGATCGAAAAGGCGGCTGGCCCCAATGCGGTTGACGCCGCGTTCATATTTCTGGACCTGCTGGAAGGTGAGGCCGAGTGCATCGCCCAGCTTCTCCTGGCTCATGCCCAGAAGCGTGCGGCGCAGACGAACCCTGGCGCCCACATGGGCATCAATCGGGCTGGCCCGGTGTTCACGTTCGCCCTTTGCGGCAAGTTCATCAAGGTCATTCATGGCAACTACCGATTTCATATCTTTCCCCTCCTTGCCGTGAAGGCAACTTTCACGCGTTATTCTGGATCGCAGCCGCGGGTTTTGGTTGCATGCGGCATCAAGAGCCTATCCCCACCAGCGATTGAAGTTGATTGAGAATAACTTAAGGAACGAAGGTAAGCTACAAGTTTTTCTTAATTCTCAAAAAAGAAACAATATTTTCCGAAATGTCACGCAAAACTTGAACATCATCGTTGATTTCGTGCCGACAAAATCCACCCGAAGGCGAAAATGGCCAAGGCAAGGCCAAAAGGCAAGGCCAGGCCAAGATAGCCATAGAAGGTCGGTGCACGTGGCGCGGGCAGCAAGGCCCGGATAATGGCAGACTCGCCAAGTGGACCCCGCGTCACCAGGCGCCCACGCGCATCAAAAACCGCCGATACACCCGTCTGCGCCGCCCGCGCCAAAGGCAGGCCTTCTTCCACCGCCCGCAATCTGGCCGCTGCCAAATGCTGCCAAGGCCCGGCGGTAATGCCGAACCAGGCATCATTCGTCACATTCACAATCCAGGAAGGTCGCCGCGCCGGCATGATGCGCCCGGTGAAAATCACCTCATAACAGATCAGCCCGACAAAGGGCGGCAGCCAGCCCGCGACGACTAGGCGCCTTTCCTCAGCCGCTGTGAAATCCCGCGTGCTCTGCACCAGCCGGATCGGCAAAAGCCCGCGCAAGGGCATGAATTCGCCAAAGGGCACCAGGTTCACCTTATCGGCTGATGCGAGCACCTGTGTATTCGGGCTGATCACGACCAGGCTATTGAACAGATCCCGCGCAAAGCCCTCAGGCGTGAAATCGCCGCGCACGGTTCCGGTCAGCAGCAGGGCATTTTGCGGCAGCGCGCCAGCGACCAGGCGCCGTGCCTCGGGATCATTGGGCAGCAGGAAGGGCACAGCGGTTTCCGGCCAGATCACCGCCAACCGATGTCCCGGCGGCAATTCGCGGATAGCCGCCAAGGCTGCCTCCCGCGTTGCTTCCACATAGCGGCGCAGGATCGGCACGCGGCTTTCCTCGCGCCACTTCACCTCCTGCGCGATATTGCCCTGCACAATCAGCAGGCCGACCGGCTGAGGCTCGGGTTCGGGTGCCCAAAGCCGAGCGAAGCCAAAGGCGCCGCAAAACGCCAGCACCGCCAGACTGCCCAGAAAGGCGCGCCGATCCAGAATGGGCGTGGCCGCCACCGTAAGCGTGATCAGCGAAAGCCCATGCACGCCAATCAGCGCCGCCATCTGGATGGGCAGCGCATCAAAGGCCCAGACCGTGCCCATCAAATTCCAGGGAAAGCCGGTCAGGATCGTGCCGCGCAGCAATTCAAAGCCAACAAAGCCGCCGGCAAACACCAGCACGCGTGGCCAGCCAGGCCTTGCCCCCCAGGCGATGGCCGCCGGCACCGCAACAAACAACCCAAGCGGCAGCGCCAGTGCCGGCACCGCGATGGGCACCAGCCACCAAAACCGCGCCACATCGGTCAGAATGGCGGAGGTAATCCAGTAAAGCCCGCCGGCAAAGAAGCCAAAGCCCCAGGCGAGCCCGATCCAGAAGGCGGCGGTCCAGCTTGCTGCGCCGCCAATCATGGCGAGTAGCCCGGGGATCGCGAGGAACAGCGCCGGGATGATGTGAAGCGGCGGCAGCGCCAGCACGGCCAGCATGCCAAGCCCGAAGGCGGTCACCTGCGCGCGCCAGCCATGCCGCGAAGCGAGTGCCCGCCAAATCCGCCCCATCCGAAACCGAGCCTTCCTATTCCGCTGCGACGCGGGAATTGGCACCTGGCCGGCGCACGCGCAAGCGCCGGATGCGCCGCGGATCAGCTTCCAGGATGCGGAACTCAAGCCCCGAGGGATGGGAGACCAATTCGCCCTTGGCCGGCACACGGCCCGCAAGCGTGAAGACCAAGCCGCCCACCGTATCAATATCGGCGGCGCGTTCCTCATCGGTCAGCACATTGCCGAGCTTTTCTTCAAAGGCGGCGATGGGCGTGCGTGCATCCAGATCAAGCGCGCCATCGGGGCGTTCGGTGATCTGCTGCGCCTGAACCTCATCATGTTCGTCGCTGATATCGCCGACGATGGTCTCGACCAGATCTTCAATCGTGATCAGGCCATCTATGCCGCCATATTCATCCACCACCAGCGCCATATGCACGCGCGCCTGGCGCATTTGCAAAAGCAGATCGAGCACGGGGATGGATGGCACCACAAAAAGTGGCCGGCGCAGGATATCGGCCAGCGCGAAGGCTTTCTCATCCTTGCCGACGGCAGCGAAGACATCCTTGATATGCACCATGCCGATAATGTCATCGAGCCCATCGCGATAGACCGGGTAGCGGCTATGGCCTTCGGTCTGGATCAGCGCAATGGTTTCAGTCAAGGAATGGCTTTCCGGGATCGCCATGATATCGGCGCGCGGCACCATCACATCATAAGCGGTAATGCCGCGCAGCCGGAGAACATTGCCAAGCAGCGCGCGTTCTTC
>JADCEX010000393.1 GCA_020249825.1 Roseomonas sp. | reverse complement strand
CGGGAATATGCCGAATGTTGCGGAATTGGTGATCAGCTACGTCATTGCCCTGGCAAGTGTGCTGATCATGGGCAAGATCATGCCGCCCTTGGCCGCGCGGTTTGGCGCGACGCCGGATGCCGAGGCGGGGATGAAGCTGGCGGCCTTCGCACCAACCGGCGCCTGGCTGGGCGGGCTCGCGCTGATTGTGCCTTCCGTGGGCGGGTTTCTGGCGCTGATCGGGGCGCTTTATACGCTCTACCTTTTTTATGATGGCGCGCAGCGGTTGTTTCCCGTGGCGCAAGTGAAGGCGCGCATGCTGGGCTTTTCGGCCGTTTTGGCCTCCATCCTGCTGAATATGCTGATCGGCCTGATGGTGGGCATTCTGGCGAGCTGACCGCCCGCCCTTCCCGCCGCGCCCGCTACGCTTATATCGGGTGAGAGGATTTGGGGATTTGGGCCATGCTTGTGACAGTTTTTGGCGGCGGCGGCTTTATCGGGCGCCATATCGTGCAGCGCCTGGCGGCGGCGGGCTATAGCATTCGGATTGCAGGGCGCGATACGGAACGCGCCGCCAGGCTTTGCACCATGGGTGGTGTCGGGCAGATCACGCCCGTTGCGGCCTCGATCACTGATGAGGCTTCATCAGCCCGCGCGGTGGCGGGGGCGGATATCGTCATCAACCTGGTTGGCATTTTGTTCGAAAGCCGCGTCGGGGATTTCCAGCGCATCCAGGCCGAAGGCGCCGGGCGCGTGGCACGCTTGGCCGCGGCGGCGGGGGCCAGGCAATTCCTCCATCTTTCCGCGATTGGCGCGGATGCCGGAAGCCCGAGCCTTTACGCGCAAACCAAGGCAGCGGGCGAGGCAGCAGTGCTGGCGGCCTTCCCCGGCGCCATCATCCTGCGCCCTTCCGTGGTGTTCGGCCCGGATGACCAATTCTTCAACCGCTTCGCCGGGCTTGCTGCCATGCTGCCCTTTATGCCGGTGGTGGCTGGCGATACGCGCTTTCAGCCGGTTTATGTGGGTGATGTGGCGGATGCCGCCATGGCTGCGCTCGCGGACCCATCCGCAGCCGGCAAGGTCTTCGAATTGGGTGGCCCGCGCGTGATGAGCATGCGGCAAGTGCTGCGCTATATTCTGGATGTGACAGGCCGGCGCCGCCCCATGATCGCCCTGCCAGAGGGCTTCGTGCGCCTGCAAGCCCGCCTGGGGGAGCTGCTGCCAACGCCGCCGCTCACGCGGGATCAACTGATCTTGCTCGGCAAGGATAATGTGGTTTCGCCCAATGCCTCGGGATTTCAGGCACTTGGCATTGAACCCAAGGCGGTGGAGGCGATTGTGCCGGCCTATCTGGCGCGGTTTCGCCAGGGCGGGCAACGGGCGGCGGCATCATAAAGTCCGAAACGGTCATAATTTTGGAGCGCAATAGGTCGATGGAAGGATATAAGGTGGCGGCTACTCTTATTTAGGTCATTATTTCTGTCCTTATCGCGCAAAAAGGACTCGCTTTGGCGATTGGCTTTGGTTATGGGGGCCTTCTGGGCTCAACCGCGACCAAGGATCACCCCCCAATGGCCGAGAAAATGCTGCAATTCGTCCGCCTGGCGCAGCACCAGCCGGATAAGCGGGAAGCGACCGACCGCCGCGCCGATTGGAATGAAGTCTATCGCCCCTTCGTGGCGGAAGCGGCCTCAGAGCAGGCATCCCGCTGTTCGCAATGCGGCGTGCCCTTCTGCCAGGTGCATTGCCCGCTCAATAACAACATCCCGGATTGGCTGAAGCTGACCGCCGAGGGCCGGCTTGAAGAAGCCTATGAAGTGGCCTCCGCCACCAATAACTTCCCGGAAATTTGCGGCCGCGTTTGCCCTCAGGATCGGCTTTGCGAAGGCAATTGCGTGATCGAAAAGGGGTTCAATTCGGTCACGATTGGCGCGGTGGAAAAATACATCACCGATACGGCGTGGGAGAATGGCTGGGTGAAGCCGCCCAAGCCCGTGCGCGAACGCACGGAGAGCATCGGCATTATCGGCGCTGGCCCCGCCGGCATGGCGGCGGCGGAAAGGCTTCGCGTGCTGGGCTTTCAGGTGACGATCTATGATCGGCATGACCGCGCCGGCGGGCTGATGATTTACGGCATCCCGAATTTCAAGCTGGAAAAGGATGTGGTGCTGCGGCGCTGGCACCAATATGCCGAAGGCGGCATTGAATTTCGGCTGAATTGCGCGGTGGGGCGCGATATCTCCTTGGGCGAGTTGCGCCGCAAACATGCCGCGGTGCTGATTGCGACCGGTGTCTATAAGGCGCGCGATATTTCCGTGCCCGGTGCTGATCTGCCCGGTGTGGTGGCAGCGCTGGATTTTTTGATTGCGTCCAACCGCAAGGGCTTGGGTGATGCGGTGCCGGAATTTGATTCCGGCGCGCTGAATGCCGAAGGCCGGCACGTGGTGGTGATTGGCGGTGGCGATACCGCGATGGATTGCGTGCGCACCGCAACGCGCCAGGGGGCGGCTTCCGTCACCTGCCTTTATCGGCGCGACAAGGCGAATATGCCGGGTTCCATGCGCGAAGTGTACAATGCCGAAGAAGAAGGCGTGCGCTTTGAATGGCTGGCTGCGCCAGAGGCTTTTGAAGGCAAGGCGAAGGTTGAAGGCGTGCGCGCGGTGCGGATGCATTTGGGCCTGCCGGATGCAACAGGCCGCCAGCAGGTGGAACCCATCGCCGGCAGTGATTTCACGCTGAAGGCTGATTTGGTGATCAAGGCGCTTGGCTTTGATCCGGAAGACTTGCCGGTAATGTTCGAAGAACCTGCGCTTTCCGTCACGCGCTGGGGCACGCTGAAGGTGGATCATCGCAGCATGATGACATCGCTGCCGGGTGTATTCGCGGCGGGTGATATCGTGCGCGGCGCATCCCTGGTGGTCTGGGGCATTCGCGATGGCCGCGATGTCGCGGAACAGATTGCGGCTTTTGTTGAAGCCGGCAAGTCAAGCATGGCAGTGGCGGCGGAGTAATGACGATGAACGATATGGCACAAGACATTGCCCTGATGCGCGCCGAAGCAGCGCGCCTTTCGCGCGAAGCGCATCTGGACCTGACCGAACACGATGCCTGCGGTGTTGGCCTTGTTGCTGCGCTGGATGGCAAGCCTCGGCGGGAAGTGGTGCAGGCGGGTATTGATGCTTTGCGCGCTGTTTGGCATCGCGGCGCGGTAGATGCCGATGGCAAGACCGGCGATGGCGCGGGCATTCACATCGAAATCCCGCAGGATTTCTTCGCCGCCGTGGTGGAACGCGGTGGAGATAGGCTCCGCCCCGGGCGTATTGCGGTGGGGCAGGTGTTTCTGCCAAAATCCGATCTTGGCGCGCAGGAACGCTGCCGGCAGATTGTGGAAACAGAAATTCTCAATGCCGGCTACGCCATTTATGGCTGGCGGCAAGTGCCGATCAATGTCGCCTGCATCGGTGAAAAGGCCAATGCGACGCGGCCCGAGATCGAGCAAATCCTGATCCATGACCCGGAACAGCGCGATATCGGCACGGTTGAACGCGACATGTATGTCATCCGTCGCCGGATCGAAAAACAAGCCATCGCGGCGCAGATTGCGGAGCTTTATCTATGCTCGCTCTCGGCACGGTCCATCATCTATAAGGGCATGTTCCTGGCGGAAGCGCTGACGGAATTTTATCCGGATTTGTTGGATGAGCGTTTCGTCAGCCGCTTTGCCATTTATCATCAGCGCTATTCCACCAATACCTTCCCCACTTGGCGCCTGGCGCAGCCTTTCCGCACGCTGGCGCATAATGGCGAAATCAATACGCTGCATGGCAATGTGAATTGGATGAAGTCGCATGAAACGCGGCTTTCCCATCCTTTGCTCGATCCCTTCATGGAAGATATCAAGCCCGTGGTGCAGACCGGTGGTTCGGATACCGCGACGCTTGATAACGTGTTCGAACTGCTGGTGCGCGCCGGGCGCGATGCGCCCATGGCCAAGGCGCTGCTGATCCCGGAAAGCCTTGGCAATAACGCCACCATGCCGCCCGCGCATCGTGATCTTTTCCTGTACTGCAATGGCGTCATGGAACCCTGGGATGGTCCGGCGGCGATTTGCGCGACTGACGGGCGCTGGGTGGTGGCGGGGCTGGACCGAAATGGTCTGCGGCCTTTGCGCTACAGCATCACGTCTGATGGCATGCTGATTGTGGGCTCCGAGACCGGCATGGTTAAACTGGCCGAAGACCAGATCATCCAAAAGGGCCGCGTTGGCCCCGGCCAATGCATTGGTGTTGATCTGGATGAAGGCAGGTTCTTCGAGGACAAGGCGCTGAAGGATCTGATATCCGCCCGCAAGCCCTTTGGCCAATGGACCGAACGCACCACGCGCATTGATGAAATCGTCAAGGCCGAAGCTGATGAACGCGTGAACCTGACCGGTGAGGATTTGCGCCGGCGTCAGCTTTCTGTCGGCTATACCTTGGAAGAATTGGAAACCATTCTGCACCCCATGGTGGAAGACGCCAATGAGGCTGTGGGGTCCATGGGCGATGACACGCCGATTGCGGTACTATCCGAACAATATCGCGGCCTGCATCATTATTTCCGCCAGGCCTTCAGCCAGGTGACCAATCCGCCGATTGATAGCTTGCGCGAAACCCGCGTCATGACGCTGAAGACCAGGCTCGGCAATCTTGGGAATATCCTGGATGAGGATCCAACCCAATGTGACATGCTGATGCTGGATAGCCCCGTGCTATCCAATGCCGAATTTGATGCCATGCGCGCCTATATGGGCACAACCGCTTGCGTGGTGGATTGCACTTTTCCGGTAGCGGAAGGTGAGGCGGGGCTGCGCCGCCATATCGAACGCATCCGGCGTGAGGCTGAGGAAGGCGTGCGTTCCGGCTGCGCCCATGTGATCCTGACGGATGAGGCGCAATGCGCCGAACGCGCCGTGATCCCAATGATCCTTTCGGTCGGTGCGGTGCAGACGCATCTGGTGAAGAATGGGTTGCGCACCTTCACATCGCTCAATGTTCGCGTCGCAGAATGCCTTGATGTACATTATGTCGCGGTGCTGATTGGTGCGGGTGCCACCACAGTGAATGCCTATCTGGCGCAGGAAAGCATCGCGGATCGGCACAGGCGCGGCCTGTTTGGCGCCATGTCTTTGCGTGAAGCGGTGGGGCGCTACAAGAAGGCGGTGGATAAGGGCCTGCTCAAGGTCATGTCAAAGATGGGGATAGGCGTTTTGTCTTCCTATCGCGGCGGCATGAATTTCGAAGCGATTGGGCTATCGCGCGCGTTGGTGGCGGAGTTTTTCCCCGGCACACCTTCACGCATTTCCGGCATCGGGCTTTCCGGCATTGCGCGGCGCCTGCTGGCCTTGCATGCAAAGGCTTGGGCGGAAGGCGCGGTGACGCTGCCCATTGGTGGGCTCTATAAGCTGCGCCGCCGCGGGGAAGCGCATGCCTTTGACGGCACGCTGATCCACACGCTGCAAAGCGCCGTGGAGAGCGAAAGCTATCAGACCTTCAAGCGCTATTCCGATGCGGTGCGGCGGTTGCCGCCGGTTGCGCTGCGCGACCTGCTCGATTTCCGTACCGAAGGCCGCGCGCCGATTGCGCTGGAAGAAGTGGAAAGCATCACGGAAATCAGGAAGCGCCTGGTCGCGCCGGGTATTTCGTTGGGCGCGCTGAGCCCTGAAGCACATGAGACCCTTTCCATCGCCATGAACCGCATTGGCGCGCGGAGCGATTCCGGCGAAGGCGGTGAAGACCCGGCGCGTGCCAAGCCACGCGCCAATGGCGATAACGCCAATTCCGCGATCAAGCAGATCGCCTCTGGCCGCTTTGGCGTGACGGCAGAATATTTGAATAATTGCCGCGAGATCGAAATCAAGGTCGCGCAGGGTGCGAAGCCTGGTGAGGGCGGGCAATTGCCCGGCTTCAAGGTGACGGGGCTGATTGCGAAACTGCGCCATTCCACGCCCGGCGTCATGCTGATCAGCCCGCCACCGCATCATGATATCTATTCGATCGAGGATCTGGCGCAGCTGATCTATGATCTGAAGCAGATCAATCCGGATGCGACGGTGTGTGTGAAACTCGTCAGCCGTTCCGGGATTGGCACCATTGCGGCTGGGGTTGCGAAGGCCAAGGCGGATGCGATTCTGGTTTCCGGCCATTCCGGTGGCACCGGCGCTTCGCCGCAATCTTCCATCAAATATGCCGGCCTGCCATGGGAAATGGGGCTGTCGGAAACGCATCAGGTTCTATTGCTCAATCGGCTGCGGCATCGCGTGAAGCTTCGCACCGATGGTGGCATCAAGACCGGGCGCGATGTGGTGATTGCCGCCATGCTGGGCGCTGAGGAATTTGGCATTGGCACGGCATCGCTGGTGGCGATGGGCTGCATCATGGTGCGGCAATGCCATTCCAATACCTGCCCGGTTGGTGTTTGCACGCAGGACGAGGCGCTGCGTGCGAAATTCGCCGGCAGTCCGGAAAAGGTGATCAATCTTTTCTCCTTCATCGCCGAAGAAGTGCGCGAGATTCTGGCAAGCCTCGGCATGCGGAAACTCACTGACGTGATTGGCCGCACCGATCTGCTGCAACAGGTCAGCCGCGGGTCTGAGGATTTGGATGACCTCGATCTCAATCCGCTTTTGGTGCAGGCCGATGCCGGCGCCTTCACACCCTATTGCACGCTGGAAGGCCGCAATGAGGTGCCGGAGACCCTGGATGCGGAAATGATCCGCGATGCGGATGCGCTGTTCCGCCATGGCGAGAAAATGCAGTTGCTATACAATATACGCAACACGCATCGCGCCATTGGCACCAAGGTATCGTCGCGCATCGTGCGGCAATTTGGCATGACAGGGCTGCAAGCCGGGCATTTGACCGTGCGGCTGCGTGGCAGTGCCGGCCAATCACTCGGCGCCTTTGGCGTGCGCGGCTTGAAGCTGGAAGTCTTTGGCGATGCCAATGACTATGTCGGCAAGGGGCTTTCGGGGGCTTCCATTGTGGTGCGCCCCGCGCCTTCATCCAGCTTGATGTCCCATGAGAATACCATCATCGGCAATACGGTGCTCTATGGCGCTACGGCTGGGGAGCTTTTCGCCGCCGGTCAGGCCGGTGAGCGCTTCGCTGTGCGCAATTCTGGCGCGACTGCCGTGGTGGAAGGCTGCGGCGCCAATGGGTGTGAATACATGACCGGCGGGACGGTGGTTATCCTGGGCGCCGTTGGCGATAATTTCGGCGCGGGTTTCACTGGTGGCCAGGCCTTCATCTATGATGCGGATGGCACTTTCGAAAAGCGCATCAATCCGGAAACCCTGCTCTGGTCGCGTCTTGCGCATCCGCATTGGGATGATGCACTGCGTGATCTGATCACGCGCCATGTCACTGAAACCGGCAGCCGTTTCGCCGCCCGCCTGTTGAATGAATGGGCGACGGAACGCGGGCGCTTTTGGCATGTGGTGCCGAAGGATTATGCGAAATATCTGCCGGTACCGATGAGCGAAGTGCCTGCGATTGCGGCGGAGTAAGGCCATCCAACAACCACCAGCACGCTGAAAGGAATTGGGAATGACTATCGAACAGATGGCCCATTATCAAAGCAAGCTCGCCTTTGAGATGGATTCCTGGGACCTGCATGTCGCGCTCAGCAATAATGAGGCTTTGGTGGTCGTGGATGGCCGATCCGAAGCGGCCTTTGCCAAGGAACATATCCCCGGTGCGATCAACCTGCCGCATCGGGGCATTTGTACCTTCAGTACCGAAACGCTGGATAAGTCCAAGACCTATATCTGCTATTGCGATGGCATTGGGTGCAACGCTTCGACCAAGACCGTGCTCAAACTGCTGACCCTGGGTTTCAAGGTACGTGAATTGATCGGCGGCTTGGACTGGTGGAAGCGTGATGGCTATCAGACCGCCGGGCTTGAAGGCCGGGCCGGTACGCCGGTTGGTTGCGGTTGCTGAAAGCCATTCCCCAAGGCGCGCAGCCTGCTAGGCTCGTGCCATGGGGCCCGATACCTGCCATGACATAGCCGATCTGCGGGCAGCCGCGCGCCGGTGCTTGCCGCGCGGTCTGTTCGATTATGTGGATCGCGGCTGCGATGGGGATATCGGCATTGCGCGCAACCGCGCCGCTTTTGACGCCATCACCTTCGCGTCACGTGTATTGCGTGGCGTCGCGCAGCGCAGCACGACAACCACGCTGTTTGGCCAAAACCTCACCATGCCGGCGGCGATAGCGCCAATGAGCCCCGCCGGGCTGTTGTGGCATGAAGGCGAAGGGAAGCTTGCCGCCGCCGCGCGTTCCTTTGGCATTCCCTATACGCTGCCAACAGAATCCATGACGGGGCTTGAGGCCATCAGCGCCACCATGGCGGGCAGCCCTTGGTGGTTTCAGCTTTATGTCTGGGCCGACAAGGCGGAAAGCCTGCGCCTGGTGGAAAAGGCCGCCGCTGCCGGAGCCTCGGTCCTGCTGCTGACGGTGGATACCGTGGTCGCGCCCTATCGCGCCTTCAATTATCGCAGCGGCTTCGCCACACCATTCAAGCCGGGCATCAGGAATATCACGGATATGCTCACACATCCGCGCTGGCTGCTTGGCACCATGGGGCGTTATGCGCTGACAACCGGCGTGCCGCGCATGCTGAACCATCCCGGCGCGCCGGGCGCGCTGATGGGTGGCGGGCCGCGCACCAGACTCAATGGCGGCATTACCTGGCAGGTTGTGACAGAGCTGCGGCGAATTTGGCCCGGCAAGCTGCTGGTCAAGGGCATTTTGCGCGCCGATGATGCGCGCCGCGCCATTGAAGCCGGCGCGGATGGGGTGGTGGTGTCCAATCATGGCGCGCGGAATCTGGATGGTGCAACGCCTTCCATCACCGCGCTGCCTGCGATTGCGGCCGAGATCGGCCAGCATGGCACCATCCTGCTTGATAGTGGCATCCGCCATGGCGCGG
>JADCEX010000392.1 GCA_020249825.1 Roseomonas sp. | reverse complement strand
GACGGCGGGGTTCACGACCAGAGGCGAATTGGAACTCATCAGCAGCGTATAGCCATCGGGCGTGCTGCGGCTGACCGCCTGAATGCCAATGGCACCCGTGGCGCCGGCGCGGTTATCCACCACAATCTGCACGCCGCCGCGGTTGGCCATTTCATCCACCATCAGGCGGCTGATCAAATCGGACATATTGCCGGGCGGGAAAGGCACCACGAAGCGCACCGGCCGATTGGGATAGGCCGCCTGCGCGCGACCAATCGCGGGTGTGGCCAGCAAGGCAGAGGCTGCGAACAGATCGCGCCGCGTCAACTTCATCATGTGATGGTTCCCTTCTCCCTGAGTTTCTTAATCGCCCCGGCATCAAGGCCAAGGCGTTTTGTGAGTATATCCGCGGTATCGGCACCAAGTGCCGGCGCGGCCTTGGTGGGTGGGCGCGCACCTGCTACGCGCACCGGCCCGGTCAGCATGCGCACCGGATCGCCACCTTCTCGGCGTGCGAAATCCGCTACTGCCTGTTGTTCCTGCACAAACGGATTTTCCAAGGCTTGTGCTACATTAAACACCGGCGCCGCCGGCACGCGGCCACCAAACAGCGTCAGCCATTCGGCGGTGGTTTTTTGCGACAGCGCCTCATCCAGGATTTGTGTCACCAATTCGCGATTGGCGAGCCGCGCCTTGAAGCTGGCAAAACGCGGATCATCCGCCCATTCCGGGCGGCCTAGCGCTTCGGCAAGGGCAGGCCAGAATTTTTCCTTGTTGCACATCAGGAAAATCCAACCATCCTGTGTGCGATAAAGTTGCGATGGCGTGAGTGATGGGTGCGAACCGCGCGGTTCCCGCCCCTGCACATGCCCACCATTCAGATACCAGGTGGCCAGGTAGGAAAGATTATGCAGCGCCGTGTCAAACAGGCTGACATCCACATCCATGCCGCGCCCTGTCGCACGCGCGCCGACAACGCCAGATACGAGCGCGAAGGCCGTCATCAGCCCGGTCATCATATCAACAACCGAAAGGCCAAAGCGCGCGGGCGGGCCATCGGGCTCACCAGTCAGGGAAAGATAGCCCGCTTCCGCCTGCATCAGATAATCATAGCCAGGCCAGGATCTGCGCGACCCCTGCCGGCCATAGGCGGAAAGATGCGCGCAGACGATGCGTGGGTTGATGTCCTTTAGCGCATCATAGGTCAGCCCAAGCTTGTCCGGCTGATCACCGCGCAGATTATCCAAAACGGCATCCGCATGGCCGACCAATTGGCGCAATATCGCCATGCCTTCCGGGTGTTTCAGATTGAGCGCGAGGCTGCGCTTATTGCGGTTAAAGGCGTGATGGAAATGGCTATCGCCCGGCCCGAAATAATAGGGACCAACGGAGCGCCCAACATCACCGCCCTCGGCCGGGTTTTCGATTTTGATGACCTCAGCGCCCATATCGGCAAGCAGCATGGAACCGAAAGGGCCGGCGCCATATTGCTCGACCGCCAGAATGGTCACGCCATCCAGCGGCAGGGGCCGATCAGCCATCAGATCGGGTTCTTTTCAATCAGGCGCTTGGCGATCACCAAGCGTTGGATTTCATTGGTGCCCTCACCAATCACCAAAAGCGGCGCGTCGCGATAGAGCCGTTCAACGACAAATTCCTTGGAATAACCATAGCCGCCATGAATGCGCATGGCTTCCAGGCTGTTTTCCACCGCGGCTTCGGTCGCGAAAAGCTTCGCCATCCCGGCCTCATAATCCGAACGATCGCCACGATCCAAGGCCCGCGCGGCTTTATCGGTCAGCAATCGCGCCGCTTCCACACGCACCGCCATATCGGCAAGCTTCAGCGCAATGGCCTGGTGTTCATGGATGAATTTGCCGAAGGTTTTGCGCTGCTGGGAATAACGCACCGCCTCATCCAAGGCGCGCTTCGCGACACCAACGCCGCGCGCCGCGACATTCACGCGCCCAAGTTCCAACCCAGCAATGGCGCAAGCAAGGCCCTTGCCTTCAACGCCGCCAATCAGCCGATCAGCCGAGATGCGGTAATCGGTGAAAACAAGCTCCGCGCTATCAATGCCCTTATAGCCAAGCTTTTCAAGCTTGCGGGAAACCGTGAAGCCCGGCCCTTTTTCGGCAATGAACATCGCCATGCCGTGATGGCGAGGCTCCGCTGCCGGATTGGTTTTCACCAGCAGCGCAAAGCAACTGCCTTCAATGCCATTGCTGATCCAGGTTTTCGTGCCGTTGATGATGTAATCATCACCATCGCGCCGCGCGACGGTGCGAATGGCCTGCAAATCCGTCCCGCAATCGGGTTCCGTCAGGGCCAAGCCACCGCGCAATTCCCCGGTTGCGAATTGCGGCAGGAAGCGCTGGCGCTGTTCGGGCGTGCCCATCTTATCCACAATGCGCGCCATGATCAGGTGCGAATTGAGAATGCCGGACACCGACATCCATTCCTCGGAGATCAATTCAATAATGCGCGCATAGGTGGAAGGGCGCAAACCCAAGCCGCCGAATTCCTGCGGGATGATGGCGCCAAAAAGCCCCATTTCCTTCATGCGCGCCACAATCTCATGCGGATAGGCGTCTTCATGCTCAAGCTTGGACGCCACGGGCCGCACATGGCGTTCCAGAAACCGCGCGACGGAATCAAGAACCAGTTTTTCCTGTTCGTCCAAATCGCTCATGTTTTTGCCTTCACGCCGGCGCCGCGCTTGGGCACCAGGCTCACCCGTTCAAAGGAAAGAAATACCGTGCCATCGGCCTTGTAGCCTTCAGTCCTGGTGGTCACGATGCCCTGATGGGGACGGGATTTGCTGGCGCGCACATCAGTGACCGTGGTGCGCGCGTAAATCGTATCGCCTGGAAAGACCGGTGCGGTCAGCGCGATATCCTTCCAGCCCAGATTGGCAATGGCATTGAAGGAAATATCGGCCACCGTCATGCCGGTCACAATCGCTAGCGTCAGCGCAGAATTGACCAAAGGTTTGCCGAATTCAGAACGGGAAGCGAAATCCGCATCACAATGCATGGGGTGCTGGTTCATGGTCAGCAGGCTGAATTGGATGTTATCTGCATCGGTTATGGTGCGGCCGGGCCAATGTTCAAACACCTGGCCCGGCGCGAAATCTTCCAGGAAATTGCCACGTTCCCGGCCCGCTACAATCGTCACGTTTTTGTTTCCTCAACCTTATGGGGCGGGGCTTCAGCCCGCCAATGCTTCCGTCAGCGCCACCACACTGTCTGCCTTGTCCAGCGTCATCGCCAGATCAATCACGCGTTCAATCCGCGCGGGAGACATGACGCGCGCGGCATTGTCGCGGAATTTCTGTTCGACATCAGCCGCACTCAAGGGCTGACCATCCGAGCCGCGATTGAATTCCTCCCGGTGCCGCAGCGTGCGGCCATCGGTAGTTTCAATCACCGCCTCACCGGAATAATAGCGCGGGAAGCGCGAAGCGGGGTCTTCACCGTAATGCGCACGTTGGCAGAGTTCCAATACGCGTGGATCGCGGATCGCCTGCTCATCCAATTCATTCAGCGTGAAGCGGCCATGAACAATCGAAGCCGCCATGGTGTAATGGATGCTGAATTGCGCGTCATAGGAATTGGCCGGCGCCTTCTTCGCTTCTTCCGGCTGGCAGACAATCTTGTATTGGCCGGGGGAAAGAAGGGCCGTCATGCTGCGGATCATCTCCGGCGTCAGGCCATGCTTGCGCCTCAGAGCGAGTGTGGCATCCGCAATCGCATGATTGAAATGGCAGCAGGGATAAGGCTTCAGCGCGACATTGCGGAATTCCCACAAATCGCCGAGTGCTTCCGTGCAGCGCGCGGCAAAGCCGGCTGGCGCCTTGCCGCCCAAATAGGTGCGGAACAGGCCAAAGCGCCCTTCATAAGCCGCCGGGGGCGCCTTGAAGCCAGCGCGCGCCAGCGCCGTTGCGGTAATGCCGCAAACGCCGGCCCAGCCGGGATGAATGCGCTTGGTCCAGGAACCATCTTCCAGAAACTCAAGCGACCCCGCCGCCATGGAAAGAATGACGCCCTGGGCGGCGGCCATTTGCGCTGCGGTTGCGCCCGCCAAACGCCCCGCTGTCAGCGATGCGCCGAAAGCACCCACCATGCCGGTTGGGTGAAAGCCCAATTGATGGAAAGCGCCCTGCGCCGCGGCACCAATGCGCGACGATGCCTCGATGCCGATAATATAGGCCGCGAGGGCTTCACGCCCGTTCGCGCCATGTTCACGCGCCATGCCGAGCGCGGTTGGCACGGCGCTGGCGGAACCATGCACCACTGCGTCTGAATGAGTATCGTCAAAATCAAGCCCATGCATCAGCGTGCCATTCAGCATCACCGCATCGCGCAAAGGCAGGCGCATGGCATAGCCAATAACGGGATGCGCGCCGGCGCCGGCCAGGCTTTGCAGCGCATTGGCGGTACGATGCGCGAAATCAAAGCTGGTGGAAGCCAGCGCGATGCCCAGGCAATCCAGCATATGGCGCTTGGCTTGTTCGATGACATCGGCGGGGATGTCTTCCGCGCGAAGTTGCGCGGCGAAACCAGCCAATTGGGCGGAAATTGGGGCTCGGCTTTTTGCGTCAGCGTCAGCCATCGTTCCGGGCAGCGCATCCATCATTGCGGTTCCTCCTTAGGGTTTTGCGGCATTTCGGCATGGCTTGGCGGGGCTGTAAAGCTCTGGCCTTGGCGCGGGAGCACGGCTGTGAAATTGTAAGCATCGCATGAGGCACAACACGCCAAGAAAGAGACAGAGATGAACGCACCCGGTCCCAATCGCAGTTTCCTGTTTGCGCCAGGTGATCACCCACGCCGCGCGGAAAAAGTGCTTCAGGTCGGGGCAGATGCGGCCATTCTCGATCTTGAAGATGCGGTTGCCATCGCCGCCAAGCCGGCGGCGCGTGGCGCAGTGCGAGCAGCCTTGGAAAACCCGCGCCAATGCCGCGCCTATGTGCGCGTGAATGCCTTTGATACGCCATTCTGCTTTGGCGATCTGCAGGCGGTGATCGGCGCCAAGCTGGATGGCATTGTGCTGCCCAAGCTGGAAGATGCCGGACAACTGCTGGCGGTGGATTGGATGATTGGCAATCTGGAAGCCGAACGCGGCCTGCCCGTGGGCGGCATAGACCTGATGCCTATTGTTGAAACCGCGCGCGGGCTGGTGGCTTTGCGCGATTTGGCACGCGCTGCGGCGGCGCTGCCTTCTGGTCGCGTCAAGCGGTTGGCCTTTGGCGCGGGGGATTATACCACCGATCTCGGCATTACCTGGACGCTCACGGAGGATGAATTGGCGCCCGCACGCAGCGAATTTGTCCTTGCCTCCCGCGCGGCTGGCTTGGAGCCACCCATTGATACGGTGTTTATCGAATTGCGCGAAACCGCCGCGTTCGAAGCTTCCTGCACGCGCGGCGCGGTGCTGGGCTTTCAGGGCAGGCTATGTATCCACCCGGATCAAATCGCGCCCGCCAATGCTGCCTATTCCCCGCCTGATGCGGAAATCACCCGCGCCAAGCGCATTGTTGAAGCCTTTGCTGAGGCGGAAGCGGGCGGGCTTGCCTCCATCCAGGTGGATGGGCGCTTCGTGGATTACCCGATTGTGCAAAAGGCAGAACGCATTCTGGCGATTGCGGCAAAGATCGCGGCCAAAAAGGGCTGACGCGCCCCGGCTTGCGCGTCATCCCAAGTAGGTTTCTTAGCGCGGCGCGGGCTGCCCCGGCACTTGCGGGCGTGGTCCATCGCCGCGGTGGCCACGGCGCTGCACTTCGGCGCGCGTCAATGCGCCATCACCATCCGCATCCATGGAACGGAACATGGCGTCCGCCATCACGCGCAATTCAGGCAAACTGATCTTGCCATCCAGATCGGCATCCACAAAGCGGAAGCGCGCCGCCTGGCGTGTTTCCATGCGTTCGCGCATGCCCTCTGGCGGGCCACGGCCTTCACCACGGCGGGCGGTATAGAAGGCGCGGATTTCTTCGATCGTCAGGCCACCATCCTTATTGGTGTCAATTTCCGCGAAACGCGCGGCAAGCCAGGCATTGGCTTCGTCACGCGTCACCTTGCCGTCATTATTGGCGTCGGCGCGGGCAAAAGCCTCGCCGGCGGCAAAGCCCATCATGCCATCACCGCGCTGGCCGTGATGCATCTGATGCATGTGATGAGGCCCTGGGCCTTGCGGGCCTGGGCCGGGCTGCGCGCTGGCCAGGCCTGCCGCGCCAAGGGCGAAGACAGAAGCCAGCACAAGGGTCCGGGTTGTTCTTGAAGACATATCAAACTCCTGCAAACGGCGGTGTGCCGTGAAGGGACTTATGCGCCCCTTCTGTAACAGCCGCATTGCGCCAGCGCAGAGCGCGCGTGAAGAAAGGTAACGGCGGTCAGGGAGTGCCCCCCTGCCCCAAATCCCACCACATGCCGGTGAAGGCCAAAATACCCTCCCGCGCCGGCGCAATCAGGAAATGCTCATCCGGCCCGTGCTGCTTGCAGCCATTATAGGAATGCGGCACCCAGACCAGCGGCACGCCGATATGGTCCACAAACACATCCCCGGGCAGCCCGCCCGAGGAATTCGGGATGATCTGCACGCGCTTACCCAGCGTTTTCTGCATGCTGTCCTGCGCCCAACGCACCCAGGGGTGATTGGGCGGCGTGCGGGAAGCGGCCATGCGCACCCCGGCATTTTCAATCACAATGTCGGCAAAACCCTGTTCATTGAAATGCCGGCGCAACGCGGCTTCAAAGGTGTTCGGGTCTGTGTCCACGGTGTAGCGGATATGGCAGGTGGCGCGCGCATCGGGTGCGACGGCATTCACCGGTGCATCCGGCTTGCCGGACAGCATGGCGAGCACAATGAAGCTGTTCCAGCCATAGATTTTCTCAGCCGGCGTCAGGCCCGGCTCACCCCAATCGGCATCAATCGTGGCGGCCCCTTCGCCGCCACCCACCGGGCAGCCATCCAGCACGCCGCGCACTTCCGCCGGCACGCCATTTTGCGGCAGCCAATCGCGCACCAGGATCTTGCCACGCGCATCAATAATGGCGCCGATGGCGTGGCTGAGCCGAATGGCGGGGTCCGTGGTCAGCCCGCCCCAATGGCCGGAATGCACACCGCCGGGGCGCAGCTTCAGCACCAGGTCAAATTGGAAAATGCCGCGTGTGCCGGTGGCGATGGTGGGCACATCCGGTTCCACACGCGGCCCATCTGACGCGATCAGCACATCAGCGGCGAGCAAATCTCGATGCGCGGCGACGAATTCACGCAAGCCGCGTGATCCCCGTTCTTCCGCCATTTCCAGAATGATCTTCACATTGAAGCCAAGCTTGCCGCCGCGTTCGGCCAGCACCGCTTCAAGCGCCGCTATGTTCAACGCGTGCTGGCCTTTATTGTCGGCGGAACCGCGGCCATACCAGCGGCCATCTTCTTCGTATAATTCCCAAGGCTTCAGCCCTGGGCGCCATTGATCATCCAGGCCGCGCACCGTGTCACCATGGCCATAAAGCAGCACGGTTGGCTTCGCTGCATCTTCAATCCGCACCCCCGTCAAAATCGGGCCAAAGCCTTCCAGCGGGTTGGGATGGATGGTGACGGCAAAGCCGAGCCTTTCCAGCCAAGGCCCGATGGCGCCTTCCAAATAATGGCGCAAATCCGCCTCATGGCCTGGTTCCTGCGCGGTGGAGGGGATGGCGACAAGATCGGTCAGCAATTGCTTGTAGCTGCCATCATCGAAGTAAGTTGCGGCACGGGCAAGCGCGCCTTCACGGCTGGACATGGGGCGCCTCAAACAATCTGGTTGAACAGCGCGGTCTCGCCCCGCCATTGCCGGTTCAGGTTTTCCATCATCATGTCCAACACATTGTCTTCATACTTGTGAGTCTCACCCCCCGTATGCGGCGTGATCAGCACATTGGGCATGGTCCAAAGCGGGCTTGCTTCCGGCAAGGGTTCATCCACCGTCACATCCAAAGCGGCACCGGCGATGCGCCCGGCCTGCAAGGCTTCAATCAGCGCCGGTTCATCCACCACACGCCCGCGCGCGACATTCACCAGATGCGCGGTTGGTTTCATGGCGGCAAGCGCGGCAGCGCCAATCAGGCCACGCGTTTCATCCGTCAGCGGGCAGGCCAGCACAACGAAATCCGCGCGCGGCAGAAGGGCGGGCAGGTTGGTGAAGGCATGTACCTCATCCGCACCATTGGCGCCGGCTGAAGCATCACGGCGCACGCCAATCACCTGCATATCCAAAGCCTTGCAGATGCGCGCAATGCGCCCGCCAATGCGCCCGGTGCCGACCACAATCACCGTCTTGCCGCCGGCTTCATCCTCACGCTTGGCGAAATCGCCCATCATGCCGCGCCAGAAGCGCTTGGCCTGATTGTCGCGCGCTTCCGGCACGCGGCGCAAAATGCCAAGCATCAATGCAATAGCATGTTCGCTGACGGCATTGGCATTGCAACCCTGCGCGCTGGCAAGCCGGATACCCGCCGCGCGCAGCACATCGCGGTCATATTGATCCGTCCCGGCGCTGGCGGATTGCACGAAGCGCAAGCGGGGCGACAGCTTCGGCAAATCATTCCGCCACAGCCCGGAACAGACCAGCACATCGGCACCCGCAATCCGCGCATCCAGATCATCCCGATTGCGCACCTCAAAGAAATCAATCCCCGCGCCGCGCAGCGCGAAGCGATCGGCAAAGCGATAGGCGACATGGGCGAAGCAGATGGTCATTTTCTCGCGCGGCGGCAGCATGGGGTTCTCCTGGTCTTGCTCCGCCAGACCCTGAAACGCCCAAGGCAGCCGCGCAAGGGGTGGCGCTTGACGGCGGGGGCAAGGGGAAGCTTCCATGCTTAGGGCAGAACGGGGCAAACCCGCCAGAGTGCCCAACGGGAGGAAGCATCATGAAACGCATCGTCACGGCCCTGGCCGCGCTGTTCCTTGGCCTGGCGCAGCCCGCCGCCGCGCAGGATTTCCCCAATCGCACCATCAATATGATCGTGGTCTTTGCCCCTGGCGGCGCCACTGATGTGCTGGCGCGCATTGTGGCCGATCACATGATGAAGACGCTCGGTCAGCGCGTGACGGTGGAAAATGTCTCCGGCGCCGGCGGCACCATTGGCGGGGCGCGCGGCGCGCAAGCGGCGCCGGATGGCTATACGCTGACCGTCGGCAGCCTTGGCAGCCATTCGGCGGCACCTTCAATTTATCGTGCCATCCAATATGACCCGCGCGAATTGCAGCCGATTGGGCTGATTGCCGGCACGCCGCTGTTTTTCGTGGTGCGCAATGGCTTCCCCGCGCAGACCATGCAGGAATTCCTCGCCCGAGTCCGCGCCAATCCGGGCCAGGTTTCCAATGCCAATGCGGGGATTGGTTCCACCAATCATTTGGCCTGTTCGCTGTTCACGCATTTGACCGGCGCGCGGATGAATGAAATCCCCTATCGCGGCGAGGGTCCAGCCTTGAATGATGTGGTGGCGCAGCAGGTGGATAGCGCCTGCCTGCTGGCCCCCGCCGCCGTGCCGCAAATCCAGGCCGGTACCATGCGCGGCCTGCTGACCGCCGCCACCACCCGCAACCCCAATGCGCCCGGCGTTCCCTCAGCGCCCGAAGCCGGGGTGCCTGACTATATCTTCCAAGGCTGGAACGCGATTTTCGCCCCGCGCGGCACACCCACCCCCGTGGTGCAAAAGCTGGATGAGGCTTTGCGTGCTGCCCTGAACGACCCCGCCATCCGCAAGCGCATTGAGGATCTGGGCTCCATCCCCGCAGCCGCGGATCAGCAGGGGCCGGAAGCGTTGGCGCGGCTCGTGCGCTCAGAAGTAGATCGCTGGGCGACGGTGGTGCGCGCAGCTGGCATTCAGCCGCAGTAAAGGTGTTGCGTCAGGCGCTTCACAGCGCCTGGCTCACCCATTCCCCAATCGCCAGCACCTTCGCATCTTCGCCGATGCGCCCGGCAATTTGCACGCCAAGCGGCAAGCCCTTCGGCCCTGCCCCCGCCGGCACCGTCACGCATGGCCCATGCAGCAGCGTCCAGAGCGAATTGAAGGAAGGATCACCCGTCCAGCCAATCCCCGCCGGCGCTTCCCCGGCGGCAGAGGCCGTGATCACCGCATCAAAGCCCTCAATCGCGCCGGGCAGCGCCGCGCGCGCCTTGGCTTGCACCAGCTTGCACGCATCAAGCTGCGCGGTTGGGAAGCGCTTCGCCCAATCCAGCTTTTCCTTGATGACATCGGAAAGCTGCGCCCGCGCCGCAACCAACTCCCATCCCAAGGAATATAGCCCTTCCATATTCGTCACATATTCATGGGCTTCAAAAGCTTCGGTCATCACCTCAGGCAGGGTGATTTCCACCACCTCTGCGCCCGCACGGCGACATGCCGCGATGGCGCGTTCCATCAGGGCCAAAGTCTCGGGCGCTGCCTTGGCCGCGGGCGGGCCAAGGGTGAAGGCCAGGCGCGGCGCGCGGGGCAGTTTTTCCTCGGGCTTGCCGTAATCCCGCCCGGTCATCGCGCCCATGGAAAGCGCGCAATCAGCAACACTGCGCGCCATGACGCCAATCGTGTCATGGCTTTCGCTGATCACCTTCATGCCGCCGCGATGGATGGCACCAAAACTCGGCTTGAAGCCGACAATGCCGCAAAACGCCGCCGGGCGGATGATGCTGCCGCCGGTTTGCGTGCCGAAGGATAGCGGGAAGAAGCCTGCCGCCACGCCGGCTGCCGAACCGGATGAAGACCCGCCCGGCGTGTGGTGCTTATTGGCCGGGTTGGTCGTGGCCCCCGGGTGGCGCGTGGCGAATTCAGTCGTGATGGTTTTGCCGATAATCAGCGCGCCGGCCGCCCGCGCCATGGCGACCGCTGCCGAATCACTGCGTGGCCGATGCCCCGCCCAAATCGGTGAGCCATATTGGGAGGGCATATCGGCAGTATCGAGCACATCCTTCACGCCAAACGGAATACCCTTGAGCGGCGCCGGCGGCCCGCCCTTGTCAAAGGCCGCTGCCCCGCGCCGCACCAAAGCGGGGTCAAGCCAGGCAAAGGCGCGCACCTCAGGCTCACGCGCGGTGATGCGGGCAAGGCAAGCCTCAGCCAGGGCAGAAGCGGTCAGGGAACCCGTGGCAATGCGCCGCGCGGCTTCGGATGCGGTCAGGTCTGCGATTTCGGTCATGGGGCAAAGAGTGCCGCGCCCATGGCCGGCGTCAAGCGGCGCCCACGATCATGGCTGGCGCGGCGCGCCCAGCCGGTCCAAAAAGGGGGCGCATGACCAGCTCAATCAGGATCATCCCAAGCGCCGATGGGGCGCTGACCTACGCCATCCCCTTCCCGCCCGAGGAAACGCCCGCCGTCACCGCGCGCGATCTGCTCGGCGCCTGGGAAGCGGCGCGTGGTGCGGCGGGGGCGGAGATTTGGGGCAGCCCGCGCCGGCTGGTGTTTCGCCGTACGGATGGGGAGGCGATGGAATTGCTCCTGGCTGATGCTGATGCCGCCTGCTGGGCGGAAGCGGTGGATGCGCGCCATGGCCTCGCGACCCCTCAGGGCCTCGCGATTTGCTTAAGGTTGCTTGCGTTGATCGAAGCCATGGGGCGCATGGCGCGGCTCAAGGGGTTTTTCACAATCCGCACGACCGGGGCGGAATTGCACCCTGCCCTGCTCCGCGCTGCGGCCAGCCTGCCGCTTGATCCGGCGGGCCGGTTCGACGAAGCCGGCCTTACCGCGCTATTGTCCCGCGCGATTCCGGCGGGAGCCCCCTCATGATCCGATTTTTCCCCCTGCTTCTTGTTCTGGCCGCCTGCGCGCAGCAGGAAGCGCCGCCTTCAACACGCGCTGCGGCGGCTGGCGCCACGCCGGAATTGCTCCGCATCTGCACCCAGGAAGCTGAGCGTGTGATCGCCTTCCGTGAACGCGGCCAGCTGATGCGCCGGGATTCGAATTTCGGCGATAGCGACATGACAAATGATGTGCCGACCGCACGGCTGCGTTCGGACAATTTCCAGCAGCAAACCTTGCGTGATGAGCTGATCAGGGATTGCATCCGCAATGCCGGCACAGGTCAGGCGCCGGTTGATCCAGGCGCGCAACGCCCGCAGAATATCCGCGCGCGGCGCTGAAGGCAGCCCGCGCGCATGGCATCGCTTTCGGTCCTGACGCGCGCGCTTTCCCATCGTAACGCCAAGGTTTTCTTCACTGCCTCCCTGATTTCCTGGACCGGGCTTTGGATGCATCGCATCGCCATTTCCTGGTTCGCCTGGGAATTGACCGATAGCGCCTTCTGGGTGGGCATGGTGGCGTTTTGCGATCTGGCACCCGCCGTGGTGGTCAGCCCCATTGCGGGCGCCATTGCGGATCGCACGGACCGCCTGAAGCTCACTTTCTGGAGCCAGGCGATGATCGGCGTCATGGCCGCGGTGATCGCGCTGCTGATCGCCCTTGATAAGCTTGATATCTATACCTTGCTGCTGCTGGAGGTACTGAACGGCATTGCCTCATCCTTCGCGCAGCCGGCGCGGCAATCGCTCATGCCCGGGCTGGTGCCGCGCAATGATTTGACGGCAGCGGTGGGGCTCAATTCGCTGTGCTTCAATGTGGCGCGCTTCGTGGGGCCGGCGCTGGCCGGGCCGCTGATTGCCGTGGCCGGGGTATGGCCCGCGATTGCAGCCAATGCGGTCGCCTATTTCATCGCAACCGCCACCACGCCCTTGCTCAAGGTCTCGGCCGAGGAACGACAAGGGCATGCGAAAACCAAATCGCTGTTTGGCGAAATGCGCGATGGGTTGCGCTACGTGGCCGGGCATCCGGGGCTGGGGCCGATCCTGGCCTATGCGGCGATTGTGGCGCTGCTGTTGCGCAGCCTGCCGGAAATTCTGCCACCCTATGTGGAACGGCAATTCGGGCTTGGCGCTGAAGCGCTTGCAGTGCTGACCGCGGCTTTTGGCGTGGGCGCCTTATTGTCGGGTATTTTTGTCTCCGCACGCGGCAAGATGCATGGCACCACCAAACTCGCGGTTTTTGCGCCGGCGGCGATTTCGCTCGCCATGGTGGGGTTTGTCGCGACAAGCTGGTTTCCCTTTGGCGTGCTCTGCGCTGCCATCATGGGCGCGGCCATGTCCGTGCATGGGATTTGCGCGCAAACGCTGGCGCAATCCGCCTCAGACCCCGCGATGCGCGGGCGCGTACTCAGCCTTTGGGGCCTGATCGTGCGCGCCTTTCCAGCGCTTGGCGCGCTTTTGCTGGGTGCGGCCGGAGAGGTTTTTGGCATGACCCTGCCGACGCTTGCCGCCGTGCTGCTTTCCATTATTGCGCTCGCCTGGGGTATCCGGCGCCTTCCCGCCATGGCGCGGGTGCTGGAAGGCGATGGGGCGAGCGATCCCGCAAAACGTTGAATCTGAATGAGGCATGAGAATGATTGAAGCGGCCATTGTGGGCATGGGGCGCTGGGGCCAGACCCTGGTTGATAGTGTGCAGAACCGGAATGATGCCGGCATACGCTTCATTGCCGGCAGCACCGGGCGGCCGGAACGCGCTGCCGAATGGGCCGCGCGCCAGGGCGTGAAAATCCTGCCCGACCTGAATGCCATCCTGTCGGAACCGCGCGTGAAGGCGGTGGTGATTGCCTCCCCGCATCAGATGCATGCCGAACAGGTCATTGCGGCGGCGCGCGCGGGCAAGCATGTTTTTGTCGAAAAACCCTTCACCATGACGAAGGCGAGTGCTGAGGCCGCCGTAGCCGCCTGTCGACAAGCCGTCGTGGTGATGGCGCTTGGCCATAATCGCCGCTTCCTGCCGGCGGTGGCCGAGATGAAGAAGCTGATCGCCGCCGGGGCGCTTGGCACTTTGCTGCATGTTGAAGGCCAATTCAGCGGGCCGGGCGCGCTTTCCTATCAGCCGGGCATGTGGCGCACGGACGCCCATGAAAGCCCGCTGGGCGGCATGGGTGGCATGGGCATTCACATGATTGACATGATGATCAATCTGGCCGGCCCAATTGCCGAGGTGACGGTGCGCTCCCTTGCGCGAGCTTTGACCAATGGCATGGATGACACGACGGCGGGGCTTTTCTCCTTCGCCTCCGGCGCCACGGGCTGCTTCGCGACCCTGGCCTATGCGCCGCGGGTCTGGCGCATCGCGCTTTACGGCACGGATGCGGCGCTTGAATTGAATGGGCATGAAAGGCTGAGCCTAACCCCGCGTGAGGGTGAGGCCTGGGTCAAGGATTTCCCGAAGACCGATATCGAACATGCTGAACTTGCAGCTTTTGCCGCTGCCATCACCGGCGGCCCCGCCTATCCGCTGCCGCTTGAAGAAGCCATCCATGGCGTTGCGGTATTTGAGGCCATGATCGGCGCGGCGGCATCGGGCAGCACCTATCGGGTGGCCTGACCCAGCGATTTCGCGCCTGAGAAATTCTGTTCTAGTAATCGCGCCAGCGCCTGGCGCTGACCAACCCTTCTGAAAGGCCGGACATGAGCAAGATCAATCGTCAGGGATCAAACCAGATCCTCTCATCCTCAGTCGAGTATCACAATTTCGTCTTCCTGGCGGGGCTCACCGCTGATGATTTGTCAAAGGACATCAAGGGCCAAACGGCGGAAGTGCTGGCGAAGATTGATGCCGCGCTGGAAGCCAATGGCACGGACAAGACCCGCATGCTGTCGGCCCAGATTTGGCTGAAGGACATCCGCGATCGCGGCGCGATGAATGAGCTTTGGACTGCCTGGCTGCCGGCCGGTGGTGCCCCGGCGCGCGCTTGCGTCGAAGCCAATATGGCCGATCCGCGCCATTTGGTGGAAATCATGGTCACGGCCTGCCGCTGATCCGGCAGGCATAAAGGCGCCGGGGCGAAACCCCAGCGCCTTTTCAAAACCATACGCAAACGCCCGGCATAACCGCCGGGCGTTTTTTATGCGCGGGCGGCGACCGCAAGCGCCGGCGTTTGGCGCGGCGGGGTCTGGTAACCGCGGGGCCCATACCCAGGATTGGCCACGCGCGGCAGCGCGGCCGTCGCGATGGTTTCAATCACGCGCGACTGAAGCGAAATGGCGCGTTCCAGCAGCTTGCGATTCTCGCTGCCCAGATCTTCCAATTGGCGGGTCAGCATTTGCGCTTCTTCGCGCATGGCGCCATCGGGGCGCGCGCCATGCTTGGCCTGGGCGGCATAGGCCTGGGCGAAGACATCGGCCGCGGCGATCTTGCTTTCCGCAAGCTTGGCGGCGCGCGAAAGGTCAAGCTTCGCCAAAGCCTCATTTTCAGCGCGCAGGGCTTCCGCCAGTCTTTTTCCGGCGATCAACAAAGCATCCATCATGGTTGGGCCTCTCCCATATTGGGGTTCAGTGCTCCGTTTTGACGGAGCAATTCGCGATAAACAGAATCGGCAATGCCAACACCGCCCGCCCGCACGGCGGCTGCCGCGAAGGCTTCAACCAGCATCGGGCGCCATTGCGCCTCAGCCGCGCCACCACCGAAGGAGGATTTGGACATATCCACGGTGGCGAAGATCGGTTGCAGCAGGAAGCCCAGCGCCTGAGCTTCGAAATCCTTGGCGGATTTGCGCATGGCGGCATCGGACATCGCGCCGGCCTGCGGGGGGCGCACCGCGCGCTGCTGCGGGGCAACAAGATTGCTGGCATCCAACATCAGCGGAGCTCCAGATCAGCTTGCAAGGCGCCGGCAGCCTTGATGGCTTGCAGGATGGAAATCAGGTCGCGCGGGCCAACGCCCAGGCTGTTCAGGCCTCGTACCAATTCCTGCAAGGTGACATTCTGCGGCAGAATGCCCAGGCGGCGATCAGACTGGTCTTCAATTTCAATGCCGGTGCGCGGCACCACCTGGGTCTGGCCCTGGGCGAAGGCATTGGGCTGGCTCACCTGCGGGGTTTCCGTGATGCGGATGGTCAGGTTACCCTGGGCAATGGCCACCGTGGAAACGCGCACCGCATCGCCCATGACAATCGTGCCTGTCGCCTCATCAATCACCACGCGGGCGATCTGGTCGGGTTCAACGCGCAGCCTTTCAATATCGGTCAGAAAGGCCACCGGATCGCGCCCATTCAGCGCGACGGAGACGGTGCGCGGATCGGTCGCGACCGCCACATTGCGACGCGTCGCGGTATTGATCGCGGTGGCGATGCGCCGCGCCGTGGTCAGATCAGGATTGCGGAGCGCAAGCCGAATACGGTCCCGATTGGCGAGCGTGAAGGGTACTTCGCGTTCCACAATCGCGCCATTGGAAATGCGCCCGGCGGTCGGCACACCGCGCGTGACGGAAGCCGCTGCGCCGCGGGCGGTAATCGCGCCCGTTGCAAGCGCGCCCTGCGCCACCGCATAAACCTCGCCATCAGCGCCCAGCAGTGGCGTCACCAGAAGCGTGCCGCCGGTCAGGTTGGTGGCATCGCCAAGGGCGGAGACCGCGACATCAATCCGGCTCCCAGGGCGGGCAAAGGCCGGCAGATTCGCCGTTACCATCACGGCGGCGATATTCTTGGTATCCAATTGGCGTTCGAAATCGCGCGAATTGACGCCGAGGCGTTCCAACATCCCGACCAGCGATTGGCGGGTAAAGACCGAGCTTCTGAGGCGATCCCCGGTGCCATTCAGGCCAATGACCAAGCCGTAACCTACCAGTTGGTTGTCGCGCACGCCCTCCATATCCACTATATCCTTGATGCGGATTTGGGCGGCGGCGGGCGGCGCAAGGAAACACGCCGCCAAGGCCAGGGCGGTAAGGATTTTTGCGAGAGCTTGCGCTATACGGGTCAAGGTCTGTCTCCGGCAGCCACCCCGATCACGGGCGGCAGTCTCTCCGGGTTCAGGGCAAGGCCCGTGCCAGGGTTTGGCGGTGTCTTCGCCGAGTCGTGGCGGCAAAACCTGCCGGGTCCCGGCTGAGCCTGCCGGGACAGGGCGGAAGAAGGAGGTCAGATGGTCGTTATCAGGGGCGTGACGGGCGGCACCAATGTGCCGGGGACGCGGTCAACGCGTGGCGCCTCAGGCGGCTTTCGTGTGGGTGGCGGCGCCGAGGAATCGCGCGAAGCCAATGCCAGCACCGGGGTATCGGCGGCGACCGCCATTGGCCTGCTGCAGGTGCAGGAATTGGCCCCGGCTGGGGAGCGCAATGCGCGCGCCTTTCGCCGTGGTGAGGAGATGCTGAAGGAATTGAAGGCGCTGCAATTGGAATTGCTGGAAGGCCGCGCCGATCCCGCGCGGCTGCAGGAATTAGCCAGACTGACCGAGGGCGAAAAACCCGCCGATCCAGGCCTGGCTGAGGCGGTTGAGGCCATTGCGCTGCGCGCCCGATTGGAATTGGCCCGGCGCGGCATTGAAAGCTGAAATCGGCCTTTGTCAGATATTTGTCGCAAATCGCCCCCTGGCGCGCCCGGGGAATAGGGTATAGAACCCCGCTAAATCGTCTGGGCAGGTTTCAGCAAGGAACCGCACCGGACCAAGTGCAAGGCGGGGGAAGAAGAAGATATGTTGGTGACATTGCCGCCCGATTACCGACCCTCGGATTCCGAGGAGTTCATGAATGTGCTGCAACTTGAATACTTCAGACAAAAACTTCTCAGATGGCGGCAGGATTTGTTGCGCGAAGCGGGTGAGACGCTTTCATCCCTTTCGGAAGGTGGCATAGCGGAAGCGGATCTTGCGGATCGCGCTTCGGTGGAAACGGACCGGGCATTGGAATTGCGCACGCGGGACCGGTCGCGCAAGCTGATCAACAAGATTGATCAGGCTTTGGACCGGATTGAACACGGCACTTATGGCTATTGCGAGGAAAGCGGGGAGCCGATTTCGCTCCGTCGCCTGGAAGCGCGGCCTATCGCCACCATGACGATCGAGGCGCAGGAGCGCCATGAACGTATGGAACGCGTGCATCGCGACGATTGAACGGGCGGCATAACGCCCGCCTGGCTCAGAGGAACCCCACCGGGTCCACATCCACCTGCACCCGGACATTGCCGGGCACGTCCACCCGCGCCAGCCATTCGCCCAATAATCGCTGCACGCCGATATCCCGCCGCGCCTTGAGCAGAAGCCGCCGCCGATGCCGCCCGCGCAATAATGCGAGTGGCGCAGGCGCGGGACCCAGAACCTCCATCCCCTCACCGACTGGGGCAGCACGGCCCAAATCCCTTGCGACTCGGTCCGCTGCCTTTTCATCCGGGGAACTGACGATCAGCGCGGCGAGCCGGCCGAAGGGGGGCCAATGGCCGGGGCGGCGCGCTTCGGCCTCGGCGGCCATGAAGGCTTCATATTCGCCGGAAACCAAGGCCTGCATCACCGGATGGTCTGGCGAAAAGCTTTGCAGCAAGACGCGCCCCGGATGTTCCGCCCGGCCCGCGCGCCCGGCGACCTGATGCAGTAGCTGCACCGTGCGCTCGGCTGCCCGCAAATCGCCGCCGGCAAGGCCCAAATCAGCATCCACAACGCCAACCAGCGTGAGATAGGGAAAATGCCAGCCCTTGGCCACGATTTGCGTGCCGATGATCAGATCAACCTCGCGCTTTTCAATCGCCTCGGCAGCGGCAGAAGCGGCGGCGGGGCCGGGCAGTGTATCGGATGCCATCACCAGGCGGCGCGCTTCGGGGAAAAGTGTCGCTGCTTCCTCCAGAACACGCTCCACGCCTGGGCCGATGGGCACCGTGCTATGTGGCGCGGCGCAGCTTGGGCAATGGCTGGGTGGCGCTTCCACATGGCCGCAATGGTGGCATTGCAGCCGCCGCGCGGCGCGGTGTTCCACCAGCCAGGCGGTGCAATTCGGGCAGCGCAGCCGATGCCCGCAGGCGCGGCAGAGCGTGAGTGGCGCATAGCCGCGTCGGTTCAGAAACAGCATGGCCTGTTCGCCGCGCTTGAGCGTTTCCGCGACCGCAGCAACCAAGGCGGGACTCAGGAAGCGCCCGCGCGGCGGGGTTTCACGGCGAAGGTCAATCAAGCCAATTTCCGGCATCACCGCCCCGCCATGGCGCGCGGCCAAATGGCATTCAGCATATCGCCCGGCGCGGGCATTGGTGAGCGTTTCTAGCGACGGTGTCGCGCTGACCAACACGCAAGCCGCATCAGACAAGCGCGCCCGCACCACGGCCATATCGCGCGCGTGATAGATCACGCCGTCTTCCTGCTTGAAGGCGGTTTCGTGTTCTTCATCAACCACAATCAGGCCAAGATCGGGAAAGGGCAGGAACAGCGCCGAACGCGCGCCGACCAGCACTGTTGCGCGGCCTTCCGCCACGGCGCGCCAGGTGATGCGGCGCGTGCGGGGGGAAAGTTCCGAATGCCAAAGCGCCGGATCAGTGCCAAAGCGGGCGCGGAAGCGATCAAGCCATTGCGCCGAGAGCGCGATTTCAGGCAGCAGCACCAAGGCCTGCCGCCCGGCCTGAAGCGCCGCAGCAATGGCTTCGAAATAGACCTCGGTCTTGCCGGAACCGGTCACGCCGGAAAGTAGCGTGGTGCTGTAGGCCTCACGCGCCACAGCCGAACGCAGCAGCGCGGTGGCCTCGGCCTGGTCAGAATCCAGCACCGGGCCGGGGCGGGCCAGATCGGGCGGGCGGAATTCTTCCAGCGGCGGCAGCAGGCCCGGGATCAGCAAGCCGGCATCGGCCATGCCGCGCAATAAAGCGGGCGCCACGCCGGCGTCCCGCGCCAGATCATCGGGGGCGCGCACATCACCCACCGGTAGCGCTGCCAGCACGCGCTGGCGCGCGGGCGTCAGGCGCGGGGCTTCGGGCAAAGGATCAGCGCGGCGCCAGCCGGCGCGATGGGGCTGGGCTTCCAAAGCGGCGGGGACACTCATGGCCATGCGCAGCACTGCGCCGCGCGGGGAAAGCGTATAGGCCGCGACCCAATCCACGAAACGGCGCAGCTTTTCCGGCATGGGGGGCGCTTCCAGCACCGCGGCGATGGGCTTGAGGCGGTGGTCGGGCAGGTGAGAGCCGGCTGCGTCATCCCACACCACGCCAAGCACCTGCCGCCCACCCAGAGGCACGGCAACAAAACTGCCAGGCGGCGGCGCTTCGCCCTCAGCCCGGTAATCATAGGCATCCGCCAGCGGCAGGGGCAGCAATACGCGCAACCGCTTCGCCGGGCTGGAAGACATTGTTTCAGGCAAAAGGGAATGCTTTCGCGACGGGGCCGGCATGGGCTATGGAATAGCCCATTCGCGAAGGGAAGGCTTGCGCTTTGCTGCGCGTGGCGCCATTCCCCGCCAAAGCCTTGTCTTTCGCCATGAAGGATTGGAATTCATGAAGTTTTTCGTTGATACCGCCGAAGTTGCCGAAATCCGCGCCCTTGCCGAATTGGGCATGGTGGATGGGGTGACCACCAACCCATCACTCATCGCCAAATCCGGCCGCGACATGAAGCAGGTGATTGCGGAAATCTGCGCCATCACCCCAGGCCCCGTCAGCGCTGAAGTGACCGCGACGGATGCCGCCGGCATGCTGGCCGAAGGGCGCTTCCTGCGTGGCATTGCGCCGAATGTGGCGGTGAAGGTGCCGCTGACCGAAGCGGGGCTGATCGCCTGCCGCACGCTGGCTTCCGAAGGCACTTTGGTGAATGTCACGCTCTGCTTTTCCGCAGCCCAAGCGCTGCTGGCCGCCAAGGCGGGTGCTGCCTTCATTTCCCCCTTTGTCGGGCGGCTTGATGATATTGCGACGGATGGCATGCGGCTGATTGCGGACATTGTGCAGATATACCGCAATTACCCCGCGCTTCGTACCGAGGTTTTGGTGGCTTCCATCCGCCACCCCATTCACTTGGTTGAAAGTGCCAGGCTTGGTGCGCATGTGGCGACCCTGCCACCCGCCGTGATTCGCCAATTGCTGAAGCATCCCCTGACCGATAAGGGGCTGGAAGCCTTCCTGGCGGATTGGAAAAAGACAGGACAAAGCATCCTGTGAGCAACCCACCCTCAGACGGGAAGGCCCCGAACGGGCCCTCGGCTGAGGAGGTGGAAGAATTCTTGCGCGCCCATCCCGGTTTTCTCGCGGAACGGCCTGAGCTTTACCGGGTGCTGGCACCGCCGCGCCGCGTGCATGGCGATGGGCTGACGGACCATATGGCGGCGATGCTGGGCGCGGAACGCGAACGCGCTTCTGCCCTGGATTCGGAATTGCGCCTGGCCTTGGATGCGGAACGCGCGGGGCTTGGCCTGGTGTCGCGCGTGCGCCTGGCGGTGCTGGCGCTGATGCGTTCAGACAATGCGCCGGAAACCGTGGCACAGGAATGGCCCAATCTGTTGGGGCTGGAAAGCTGCACGCTTTGTGTGGAACCGCCGGATAATCCCGGCCAGTTATGGATGCGCCCGGACCAGCGCCCCTTGCCGCGCGGGATGGTGGAAAAATTGCTCGGGCGCGGGCGCGATGTGCTGGTGCGCGACAAGCCTGAAGATGCCGATATGCTGCATGGCGAGGCGGGCGGGTTGATTGCGCGCGATGCGCTGGTGCGCGTGGTGGTGGCGGCGCAGCCCTTGATGCTGCTGGCGCTGGGCGCGCGGGATGCGCATGCGCTGCCGGCGCGGCATGGCACGGAACCCCTGGTCTTTCTGGGCCGCGCCGTGGCGGCGGCCATCGCGCGCTGAGATGCGGGGTAATGAGGCCGCCGCTGCCTGGCTTGACTGGTTCGCCCGCGAACGCCGCGCGAGTGCGCATAGCGTTGAAGCCTATGGGCGCGATGTGGCGCAATTCCTGGCCTTCCTGACCGGGCATTTGGGCGGTGAGCCTGACCTGACCGCGCTTGGTGCGCTGCGGCCCGCCGACTTGCGCGCCTTTCTGTCGGCGCGCGCGATGGAGGGCGATTCGGCGGCGACCCGCGCGCGCAAACTTGCCGCCATTCGAGGTTTTCTGCGCTACCTGCAACGCCATCAGGGCATGGCGCCGGTAGCCCTTGCGGGCCTGCGTGCGCCGCGCGCCAAGCAGCCCTTGCCGCGTGCGCTGAGTGAGAAGGAAGCGCGCGCCGCAGCAGAAGATGTCGCTGATGTCTATGCGCTCGGCCGGCATGAAAATCCGCGCCTGCAAGCGGTACGCGACCGCGCGCTTTTCACGCTGCTTTATGGCGCGGGGCTGAGATTGGGGGAGGCTTTGGCGCTGAATTTGGCCGATGCACCACGCCCGGGTTCGGAGGCTGCGCTTCGCGTAGTTGGCAAAGGCAATAAGGAAAGGCTGGTGCCGATACTGCCGGTAATCCGGGATGCCATGGCGGCCTATCTGGCGGAACGCGGCAGCGGCGAAGCGGATGAGCCCCTGTTCATCGGTGCGCGTGGTGGGCGGCTTGATCCGGCTGTGGCACAAAAGCGCCTGCGTGATTTTCGCCGGCTTGCAGGCTTGCCGGAACATGCAAGCCCGCATGCGCTCCGCCATTCCTTCGCCACGCACTTGCTGGGTGGAGGCGCTGATTTGCGCGCGATCCAGGAATTGCTTGGCCATGCCAGCCTTTCAACGACGCAGCGCTATACGGCCGTTGATGCGGCAGCACTGCTGGAGACCTGGCGCAAGGCGCATCCTCGGGCGGATTGAGCATTTTCAAGCCAAGTGGAAGCACTTGGCGACTCGGAAAATGCGATCAAACCAAGGATTTTGTGTTTTTCCGGTGAACCAAGGTGAGCCGGAAAAACACTAAGACTGGACAGGGCCTAGGCTTGGCGCAGACAATGTTTGAAATCGCGGGAGAAACGCCATGAGCATTCGCATCGGTATTGCCGGCATGGCCGGGCGCATGGGCCAGCTTTTGATCGAGGAAGTCACCGCCGCTAGTGCGGTATGTGTGGGCGGCACCTTGCGCGCGGGCGGTAAGCCCGCACCGGCGGGTGTAGCGAGTTTTCCCGATATCGCCGCCCTTTTCGCCGCTTCCGACGTGGTGATTGATTTCACCCATGCGGATACGGCGCCTGCCCATGCCGCCGCTGCTGCCGCCTGCGGCAAGGGATTCATCCTGGGCAGTTCAGGGCTTTCAGCAGCCGCAGAAGCAGCGGTGGCCGAAGCCGGTAAGCGCGCGCCGATTGTCTATGCCGCGAATTTCGCGCCCGGCGTCAATCTGTTTCTGGCGATTGCAGAACGCATGGCCGCAGCGCTTCCCGGCGCGCAATATGACGCCGAGATTGTTGAGATGCATCACCGCCAAAAGGTGGATGCGCCATCCGGCACGGCAGTCGCTTTGGGGCGTGCTGTGGCAGCAGGGCGCGGCACCACCATGGAAGAAGCCGGCATTGAAAGTGGGCGCGATGGGCATTGCGGCCCGCGCGGCACGGGCACGATTGGCTTCGCGGCTTTGCGCGGCGGGCAAGTGGTGGGCGAACACACGCTGCTTTTCGCTGCTGCTTCAGAACATATCAGCCTGACGCATCGCAGCTTTGATCGGCGCGTCTATGCGACCGGCGCGGTGCGCGCGGCGCTTTGGGTGCATGGGCGGGCACCCGCGCTTTACGGCATGAAGCATGTGCTGGGGATGTAGTGGCGTTTAGCGCTGCCAATCGAAGGGTGCCGCGCGCGGCAGGCCGAGATTTTCGCGGAGCGTCGTGCCGGTGAATTCCTTGCGGAAGACACCGCGGCGCTGCAATTCCGGCACCACCAGGCGCACGAATTCCTCATAGGTGCCGGGCATATGGGTTGCGGCCAGCACGAAGCCATCGCAAGCACCACCTTCCACCCAGGCCTGCATTTCATCAGCCACGCGCTTTGGCGTGCCGCAAAAAACCGGGAATTCGCGAATGGTGCCGCGCCCGGTGATTTCCACGAAATCGCGCAAGGTAGGGTTACGCTTGCCGCTGGAAGCAACCACGCGGTCGCGCAGCGCCTGCAGCCCCTTGATGCCGGCCAATTCATCATCGGTGAAGGCATCATCCAAGGCTTTTGACGCGAAATCATAATTCAGCGCCTCAGACAACAGCGAAAGCCCATCCACCGGCTTGGCGAGGCCATCAATCAAGGCGCGCTTTTCCTGCGCCGCCGCTTCCGTTTCGCCAACAATACAATAGACGGCAGGACAGATGCGCACTGTGGCGGGGTCCCGGCCAGAGGCAGCGACCTGTTCCTTGAAATCGCGATAGCCGCGCTTGGCGACTTCCATATTCGGATAGATCACGAAAACCAGATCACCCCAGCGCGCCGCAAAATTCTTGCCGCGACCGCTTTGGCCAGCCTGGATCAGAACGGGCCGCCCCTGCGGCGTGCGCGGCACAGTGAAGGGGCCGCGGCTTTTGAACCATTTGCCCTTATGGTCCAGCCGCCGGACCTTGGCGGCATCGGCGAAGATGCCGCTCTCCCGGTCCTGGATGATGGCGTCATCGCCCCAGGAATCCCAATGCGACAGCACGATTTCCATGAATTCATCCGCGCGGTCATAGCGCAGATCATGTTCCAGATGATCATCCGCGCCCATATTATGCGCTTCACTGTCATTCAGTGACGTCACCACATTCCAGGCCGCGCGCCCGCCCAGCATGTGATCAAGTGTCGCGAAAACCCGCGCCACATGGAAGGGTTCGTAATAGGTGGTGGAATAGGTGCCGCCGAGCCCGAGTTTTGAGGTGGCAAGTCCCATCGCGGTCAGGATCGAAATCAAATCAAGCTTCACCACGCGAATGCCGTTGCGCACCGCTTCCGCATGGTCGTGGCCCAGAATATCGGGCATGGCGAGGCGGTCATCGAAAAACGCCATATGAAAGCAGCCGGCTTCAAGCGTGCGGGCGATGCGCTGGTAATACTCCGGGCTGAGGTAATCCTGCATGGTCGCGGGATGCCGCCAGGAGCCCACATAATTCGAACAATTCTGCGCCTGCAGAAAGGCAACCAGCGTCATTTGCTTCATCGGCGTATTCCCTTTTCCCGTAGTGCATCATCGCGCAGCGCCGATGGCGCGGCAAGCACAGCAGCCTGGACGTTGTGGCAGCCTTGCGAGATGGCTTTCCATCAGCGCGCGCGCGGAAAGCCCAAATAACCGGATGCGGCGTGTTTCAGACATCACCAGCAAGCCAACCGCGAGCGCGAAGGCTTCCGTTGCAGCTTCCTGCCCGCCAAGCGCGCGCATGGGCGCCAATGCGGCCAGCAGCGCGGCATTCAAGCCGGGATCAAGCCCCTGCCCCAGCCCGCGTGGCGCTAGCCCTCCGCCACCCAGATAAAAGCCCAGCGCCAATTCCTGCGGATGCGCAGCATAGAAATCAAACAAGGCGAGTGCCGCGCCGCGAAACCCTTCGCGCGCCGCGCCCCCTTCCACCGCTGCCGTCAAGCGCGCCAAGCTATCGCGCAGCACTTCGGCATAAATCGCCTCACGCGAAGGGAAATGGAAATAAAGCGCGGCAGGCGTATAGCCAGAACGTGCGGCAATGGCGCGCAGGCTGGCACCTTCCAGCCCCGCCTCGGCGAAAAGCGCCTTGGCAGCAGCAAGGATATGGTCGCGCTTGGCGGCGTTTTTGTCCGGGCGGGTCATTGACGTCATAATTTTAACAGTGTTAGATTTTACCCGTCAACCGAGTTTGGGAAGCCTTGCCATGCTGATGACTCCTGCCGATTATCGGGAATCGCTCCGGGCGCTGAAGCCGCGCGTTTTCGTCAATGGCCGCCAGGTGGCGAGTGTCGCGGATGAGCCCCTGCTCGCGCCCGGGATCAATGCCATTGGCGTGACCTATGATTTCGCGCATCGCGCTGAATACGCCGGGCTGATGACAGCGACGCAGGAAGGCAGCGGGCGCCTTGCCAATCGCATGCTGCATGTCAATGGCAGCCGCGATGATTTGCTGGCCAAGTTGGAAGCGGTGCGCCTGGTTTGCCGTGAATCCGGCTGCGCGCAACGCTATTTGGCGCATGACGCGTTGAATGCGCTGCACCAGGGCACCAAGCTTGCCGATGCCGTGCATGGCGGGGAGAGGCATCAGCGCTTCCTGGCTTATCTGGATGCTGTGCAGGCGCGTGATCTCACGCTTGGGATCGCGATGACGGATGCGAAGGGCGACCGTTCTGCCCGGCCCGGCAAACAGGCCAATCGAGATGTGCATGTGCATATCAAAGAACGCCGCGCAGATGGCATCATCATTCGCGGCACCAAGGCCATTGTGACTGGCGCGCCTTATGTCCATGAATTCCTGGTCATGGCCTGCCGCACCATGACCGCCGAGGATGCCGCTTTCGCGCTGCATTGCGCCGTGCCAGCCGATGCGCCGGGCGTAATGATCGTCGCGCGCCCGGCTGGTAGACCTGGTGAGGCAGCCGCGAAATTCAGCGCCAAATACGGCCAAGCTACCGGCGTTGTGGTGTTTGATGATGTCTTCGTGCCTTGGGACCGCGTGTTCATGGCGGGTGAGCATGTCGAAGCCGGCTACACCACCACCAGCTATGCCACACATCATCGCCATTCCTGCATTGCCGCACGCGCGGGCTTTGGTGATTTGCTGATAGGCGCCGGCGCGCTGATGATTGAAGCCAATGGGCTGGATACGGACCGCCATGGCCATATCCGTGATGCGATGGTTGATTTGATCAAGATCGTGGAAGGATTCTTCGCCTGCGGTGTCGCTGCCAGCGTCTATGGCACGCGCGCCGAATCGGGCGCCATGATGCCCGATGCGGTCTTCAGCAATATCGGAAAATTGCTTTTGGCAACACAGATTTATGACATGCACCGGCTGGCGCATTATGTCTCGGGCGGGTTGATCGTGGCGCTGCCTGGCCCGGATGAGGATCACAATCCGGAAACCGCTGCATCTCTGGCGGCGGTGCTGGCCGGGCGCGCGGATGTGCCTGCGGAAAAGCGCCTGGAAGTGGCGCGCTTCATGGAGGATTTGACTGCTTCCAACCAGGGCGGTTGGTATTCGGTGATCTCGCTGCATGGTGGTGGCAGCCCTGAGGCAATGAAGCGCGAGATTTGGCGCAATTACCCGGTGGAGGAACGCTCAGCGCTCGTGGAGCGCCTGCTTGATCGCGGCATTCTGGATGAGGGCAAACGCATTTCCAAACAGCCGGGCCGTTGCTGCGATACGGGGTGTGAGGCGCCGCGCGCGCCAGCACTGCCGGAAGGCAGCTTCATTGGCCGCGCGGCGGAATAGCGCCAGCCTTCCGCTTGACGCGCGGCGTGATCGCGCATCAGATTTTCGGGAAAGCCAAGGGAACGTCCAATGTCTGAAGTCGCGCCAGAACCCCGTATATTGCCGCTGGAAGGGGTGCGTGTGATTGATGTTTCCACCTTCATTTCTGGCCCCTTCGCCACCACGCAACTCGCGGAATTCGGCGCTGAGGTGATCAAGCTGGAATTGCCGGTGGTGGGCGACCCGTTGCGCAAATTCGGCACCGTCACACCAAATGGCGATACGCTGCCCTGGCTTTCCGAATGCCGGAACAAGAAATCCGCGACGCTTGATTTGCGCAAGCCCGAAGGGGCGGAATTGCTGAAGCGCATGTGCGCGGAAGCCGATATTCTGGTGGAGAATTTCCAGCCCGGCACTATGGAAAAATGGGGCATTGGCTGGGATGTGCTGCATGCGGTGAACCCGCGCCTGATCATGGTGCGAATTTCAGGCTATGGCCAAACCGGACCTTACAGTGGCCGCCCGGGGTTTGGGCGCATTGGCAATGCCTTTGGTGGGCTTTCCTATCTGGCGGGCTATCCGGATCGCCCACCAGTGACGCCAGGTTCGGCCACTATTCCGGATTATCTTTCGGGCATTTACGGCGCCATGGGCGCGATCCTTGCCATGGAAGCGCGCCGCAAAACAGGACGCGGGCAGGTGGTGGATATCGGGCTTTATGAACCTGTCTTTCGCATCCTGGATGAATTGGCGCCGGCCTTTCAGCACAAGGGCTATGTGCGTGAACGCATGGGGCCAGGTACCGTCAATGTCGTGCCGCATAGCCATTACCCCACGAAGGATAATCGCTGGATTGCGATTGCCTGCACATCGGACAAGATTTTCGCGCGGCTTGCGGCTGCCATGGGCGCGCCGGAGCTTGGCGATGATGGCAAATGGGGCACCATTCGTCAGCGCGAAGCCGCACGCGCGGAGGTGGATGCCTATGTCGGCGCCTGGACCAGCCGCTTCACCCGCGATGAATTGCTGCAAACCTGCGAGGAAGCGCAAGTGCCCTGCGGCCCGGTCTATGCGATTGATGAGATTTTCGAAGACCCGCAATACAAGGCGCGCGGTAATATCCTGACGATGCAGGACCCGCGCGTTGGTGAATTGGCCATCCCCAATCTGGTGCCGCGGCTATCCGAAACACCGGGCGAAGTGCGCTGGCTTGGCCCTGCCATGGGCGAGCATAATCAGGAAGTTTATCGCGATTGGCTCAAGCTATCGGAAGCGGAAATGGAAGCGCTTGCCGCCGCGCGGGTTATCTGAAGCCAACCCGCGCAGCAAAGCGGCAGATCAGGAAGCGAGATACCCGCCATCCACATGCATTTCTGAGCCTGTCATATAGGATGATTCGTCAGACGCCAGGAACAGGATAGCGTAGGCGACCTCATCCACTTCACCGGTGCGGCCCATGGGCACATGGCCCAGCATTTTCGCGCGAAACACGGGATCAGCCGTGGCGCCACTGGTGCGCATGGGCGGCATGAGGCCGGGATGGACCGTGTTCAGCCGAATGCCCGAAGCGCCCTCCTGCACCGCAACAGATTTTGTCAGCAAGCGCACCGCCGCCTTTGAGGCATTATAGGCGCAATGAATACGATCCTGCCCGACCACACCTGAGATCGAGGATAGGTTGATGATGGACCCGCCGCCCGATTTCCGCATGGCAGCAACGCCGTGCTTCACGCCCAGAAACACACCGCGTGCATTCACCGCCATGATGCGGTCCCACAGCGCCGTGTCATAAAGGTTGTTGGTATTGCTGCCGGAAATGCCGGCATTATTCACCAGCACATCAAGCCGCCCATGGGCAGCCATCACGGCAGCAATCGCTGCTTCCCATTGCGCTTCGTCAGCCACATCCAAATTCAGATAGCTGGCGCTGCCGCCGGCCTTCACGATGTCCGCCACCACGGCGCGGCCTTCGGCTTCCATCATATCGGCTACCACCACCTTGGCACCTTCGCGCGCCAATAGCCGCGCGGTGGCAGCCCCCATGCCGGAAGCTGCACCCGTAATGAGTGCTACCTTGTTTGCAACGCGCATGATGTTTCCTCCTGTTCATTTCTGATCTGGAAGCCTTGCAAGGCTTGCGCGTTACCGCAAGCCTCAACCATAGGTCATGCTGGATTCCGCACCACGGCTCATGTCGCGCGGGATGAGCTGGCCGGTCAGGGTCAGCGCCAGCGCCTCGGCCACGCGAATGCCATCCACGCCGGCGCTCAGGATGCCGCCAGCATAACCAGCGCCCTCACCGGCCGGGAAAAGCCCCACCGTATTCACGCTTTGAAAATCGAGGCCGCGCGGGATGCGAATGGGGCTGCTGGTGCGGGTTTCAACGCCGGTCATCACTGCATCTGGCCGCGCGAAGCCGGGCAATTGCTGATCGAAAGCCAGCAGCGCTTCGCGCATCGCCGCCACTGCGAAATCGGGCAGGCAGAGCCCGAGATCGGTCGGCGTCACACCCGGCTTATAGCTTGGCAGCACATCGCCAAGCGCGGAGCTGGGGCGGCCCGCCAGGAAATCCCCCACCAGCTGCGCGGGGGCTCGGTAATCGCCTCCGCCCGCCGCAAAGGCGGCACTTTCCCAATGGCGTTGATAGTCAATGCCAGCCAGCACATCGCCGGGATAATCACCCGGCGAGATCGCCACCACCATGCCGGCATTGGCATTGCGTTCGGCGCGCGAATATTGGCTCATGCCATTGGTGACGACGCGCCCGGCCTCACTGGTGGCGGCCACCACTGTGCCGCCGGGGCACATGCAAAAACTATAGACAGCGCGGCCATTTTTGGCGTGATGCACCAGCTTGTAATCCGCCGCACCCAAAAGCGGATTGCCAGCATTGGGGCCAAAACGCGCGCGGTCGATCATGCCTTGCGGGTGTTCAATGCGCACACCGATGGAAAAGGGCTTGGCCTGCATGGCAACACCACGCGCTTGCAGCATGGCGAAGCTATCGCGTGCGCTATGACCAAGGGCGAGGATGGCGTGATCCGCCTCAATCACCTCACCGCCGGCCAGCACCAGGCCGCGCAAATGCCGCGTACCATCGGCGGCGGTTTCAATCAGTACATCACCCACCCGCGCGCCAAAGCGGTATTCACCGCCCAGGGCTTCGATCTCCGCACGGATATGCTCCACCATGGAAACCAGACGAAACGTGCCGATATGCGGCTTGGAGACATACAAAATCTCCTCAGGTGCGCCGGCCTTGACGAATTCAGCCAGTACCTTCCGCCCGTAATGGCGCGGGTCGCGGATTTGGCTATAGAGCTTGCCATCGGAAAAAGTGCCGGCGCCGCCTTCGCCATATTGCACATTGCTTTCCGGGTTCAGTACGCCGCGCCGCCATAGGCCCCAGGTATCCTTTGTGCGTTCGCGCACCACCTTGCCGCGTTCCAGGATCAGCGGGCGAAAGCCCATTTGCGCCAGCAGCAGCGCCGCCATAAAGCCGCAAGGCCCGGTGCCCACCACCACCGGGCGACGCATGCCATCCGGCGCGCGGGCGACAAAACGATAAGCCGTATCCGGCGCCGGGCCGATACGTTGATCCCCCACATGGCGGGCCAAAATCGCGGCTTCATCAGCAACTTCGCAATCCAGCGTATAGACCAGCATGATCGCCTGGGGCTTGCGCGCATCATAGCCGCGGCGAAAGACATACATCGCCTTCAGCGCCGCATCGGCAATGCCAAGCCGCGGCAGCACGGCGGCGCGCAAGGCGTCTTCCGGATGGTTCAGCGGCAGGCGCAATTCAGTGAGGCGGATCATGGGCGTTCTATAGTCCGTCTTGCGGCTTGCTTGAAATCCTCTCCTGCATCGGACAAGCATAGGGGATGGTTGATATTCTTTGCCTCGGCGAACCCATGCTGGAATTCAACGCCCAGAAACCGGGCCCGGATGGCAGGCGTTATTATTTGGAAGGCCATGGCGGAGATACCTCCAACGCCGCCATCGCCGCCGCGCGGGCGGGCGCTTCGGTTGGGATGCTGACGGCGCTTGGCCAGGATGGGCCGGGCGAAAGCTTCATGGCGCTTTGGGCTGGGGAAGGCGTGGATACATCTAACATCATCCGCAATCCCGCTGCGCCAACCGGGATCTACTTCGTCTCGCATGATGCGCGCGGGCATCATTTCAGCTTCTATCGCAGCGGCAGCGCAGCATCGCTTTATGGCCCCGCGGATGTGCCGGAAGCAGCCATTCGCCAAGCGAGGTTCCTACATTTATCCGGCATCAGCCAGGCGATTTCGACCACCGCCTGTGACGCTGGCTTCCGCGCCATGGAAATTGCCCTCGCGGCCGGCGTGCGCGTTTCCTATGACACCAATCTGCGCCTCAGGCTTTGGCCGGCGGCGCGGGCGGCTTCCGTGATCCATGCCGCCATCGCCATGGCCGATATCGCGCTGCCATCCTTGGATGATGCGGTGGCGCTGACTGGCCTGCAAAACCCTGATGATATCTGCGATTTCTACCTGCGTCTCGCCCCCTTGGTGGTGCTGAAATGCGGGGCAGAGGGCGCCATCCTGGCCACGCGAGAAGCCCGCCACCGCATCCCTGCTTACAAAGTGGCGGCGGTGGATGCGACCGGTGCGGGGGATTGCTTTGCCGGCAATTTCCTCGCGCGCCTACTCGCGGGCTATGCAGCGCTAGAAGCCGCGCGCTACGCCAATGCGGCCGCCGCGCTGTCCACCATGGGCTATGGCGCAGTGGCGCCCCTGCCCTTCCCGGATGCGGTGCGCGCGCTGCTGGAAAGCGCCTGAGTCAGCCCCAGGCGCGGTTATTGCCGGGACGCAACCGCAAGCCAGGGCGTAGATTGGTGAAGGGCAAAATCGCCGGGTCCGCCACCACTGGGCCGGGCGCGGTCACCACAATGACCTCGGACGAAATAGGCTGGAAATGGGCGCGGAAATGCACGCTGGATTTCACCGCGACAATCGCCTGTTCCGCCGGTTCCACGCCGACCTGGCGAAATAATTCCTGATCATGGCCCTGCATTTTGCGGCTGACCACCACCACGCGCACGCCAGGCGCCACGCGGATCAGCGCTGAAAGGCCAAGATCGGCGGGATTGCCCTTGCCCATCGGCCCGCTCAGCGTAAAGCGACCATCGGAGAGTTTTTCCACCACCGCTTCCACCCGCAACGGCACGCCATCGCTTTTGCCGCCAAGATCAAGCGTGAGGCGCGCACCTTCTCCGGCCTTATGGCAAGCGGCGGCGGCTTCAGCGTCATTCATCGGCGCCAGCACCGCACCTTGCGCATTCTGGCGGATCAATTCCGCAAGCAAGCCTGTGGTATCGCCATGGCCGCCACCGCCCGGATTATCCTGCGTATCTGCCAGCACCACCGGGCCTTTGCCACCTTCTGCGGCCATGGCCCGCGCCACACCTTCGGCGGCTGTTGCGACACCAAGCGCGAATTCCGGTTCCTTGCTGGCAATATAAACGGCCAGCGCTTCCGCTGCCGCGCCGGCTTGATCAACCGTATCGGCATAAGCGGCAATCGCCATGCCGCAGCCAGGGAAATCCGCGTAAGGAAAGCCGAAGCAGAAGCCCAATTCCCAAATACCTGCTGCCGCACCCAGACTCGCGCGTTCCGCCATGACATCAGCCATGGGGGCGACCATGGTGCATTGGCCGGGCAAGGGCGTCCAGAAATCCAAATCGCGAAACAGCTTGGCGGGCTTGCGGGTTTCCTTGATCATGCGGAGCAATAGCCGCGTGGCCTGCGCGCCCGCGGGCTTCATATCCACATGCGGATAGGTGCGGAACGGCACCAGCACATCGGAAAGTGCCACCATTTCCGCGGTTTTATTCGCATGAGGATCAAGGCTGACAGCGATGGGTAGATCCGGCCCCACCACGGCGCGCACGCGGCGCAGCACTTCGGCTTCCGCATCGTCATAACCCACCGCCACCATGGCGCCGTGCAAATCAAGATAGACGCCATCAATCGGGCCGGCTTCCATGGCATCAGAAAGGCTGCCGATCAGCAGGGCCGCGATGCGTTCAAAAGCCTCTGCCGTTACTGGCCCGGCGGGATTGGCGAAGCACCAAACCAGGGGGGCGAGTTCGACGCCCGCTTCTTCCGCCACCATGATCGCGCCGGCGATGGGCGCGCTGGTGGGGCGCATCGCCTCGATCAGGCCCGCTGGGCGTTGCAGCGGCGGAAAGCCGCCGGGTTTGACGAATTCCTGCCAGCCCGTCGGCAGCGGCGCGAAGGAATGGCTTTCATGCAAAAAGCCGCCAATGGCGATGCGTGTCATGTCATTTCTCCTTCGCAATACCAGCGGTGGCCAGCACCGCATCGGCCAATACGCGCAAACCCGCTTCCGCCCAGGCGGGCGTGATGCTTTCCGCTTCATTATGGCTGATGCCACCATGGCAGGGGCAGAAGATCATCGCCGCCGGCACGCGCCGTGCGACATAAACCGCGTCATGCCCAATGCCGGTTGGCATATCCATATGCGGCAACCCAAGCCGAGACGCCGCATCGCGCACCCGCCCGACCAAAGCGTTATCAAACGGCGTCAAAGGCGATTGCCAGAAATCAGCGACGGTGATGGTCACACCCCGCGCGGCAGATAGTTCCGCCGCCTTGGCGCGAATCTCCGCCCCCATGCGTGCGAGCAATTCCGGGTCGCCATGGCGCGTATCAATGCTGAACCAGATGCGCGATGGCGCGATATTGCGGCTATCGGGATAGACCGTCAGGCGCCCGACTGTGGCACGGCCTGGTTCACCGGCGGGGCTGATCGCGTTCAGCGCAATTTGCTCAATCGCTGCCATCAGCGGTGCCGCGGCCATCATCGCATCGCGCCGCCCGGCCATGGGCGAGCCGCCATGAGATTCAGCGCCTTCAATCGTCACCTCATACCAGGCTTGCGCCAGGGCATGGGTCACAACGCCAATATCCTTGCCGGCATTTTCCAGCAGTGCGCCTTGTTCGATATGCAATTCGAAATAGGCGGCAAGGTCAGCCAAGCCAGCGGGATCAGCCTCACCGCGCCAGCCGATGCGATTCAGTTCCTCGCCAAACGCCTTGCCGTCACTATCGCGGAGCGCCAGCACATCAGCCTCAGGGAAAATCCCCATAGCGCCGCCGCTGCCCATCATAGGGGGCGAAAAACGCGCCCCTTCTTCGTTGGTCCAATTGATCAGCACCAAAGGCGCTTCGGTCTCGATCCCGGCTTCATGCAGGGCGCGCAGCACTTCAAGCCCGGCCAGCACACCAAGCGGGCCGTCAAACTTGCCCCCCGTTGGTTGCGTATCCAAATGGCTGCCCATGGCAACCGGCTTACGCTTCGGGTCGCGCCCTTCGCGGCGCAGTACCATATTACCGAGGCGATCAACGGTAAGCGTGCACCCAATCGCCTCCCCCCAACGGCGCAGCAAATGGCGGCCTTCGGAATCAAGATCGGTCAGAGTCTGCCGATTGCAGCCGCCTTTGGGCGTGCCGCCAATCTTGGCGAGTTCCATCAGGCTATCCCAAAGCCGGGCGCCGGAAAGGGGGAGGTTCGTTGTGCTCATCACGCTTTCTCCACCCCGCACCATTCGGCCATGGTCAGCGCAATGGTGCGGGTAATGTCATGCATGGAATCGAGGCCGACGCTTTCATCAATGCCGTGAATATCCTGCGCGTCCGGGCCAAAGCACGCGACTGGTGTGCCCTGATGCAGCACAAAATGCCGCCCATCCGTCAGCCCAGCCGAGGGGTAATCGCGAAGCGCACCGCCTGAGACATCGGTGAAATGCTGCTTGGCCAGTTTCACAATCGGCGCCTGCATATCAAACACGCAGGGTTCAGCCATGAAGCCCTTGAATTCCAGCTTCACCTTGGCGCCGCGCAGCTTTTCATCGCCGGCGGCTTCCGCGACCAGGCGTTCGATATCGGCCTTCACCGCGGCGGCGCTATTGCCCATCATCACGCCAACACGAAGCCCAATGCGCGCACGTGTTGGCACGGATGAATTCCATTCCCCCCCTTCAATCGTGCCGAGATTCACATTCACCGGATGGTTCACGCCATGGAAGGATGCGTGGATATTCTCGGCGCGGTTCATTTCCGCCTCATAGCGCTTGAAATAACCCGCGATGGTGCTGGCTGCTTCAATGGCATTCACCCCGGCCTGCATATCGCGCACATGGGCGGGGCGGCCGGAAACGGTGACCCAGGCCCAGATCACACCAACCTCCGCACTATACATGGCGGGCATGCCAGGGCCGGGTTCCGGGATAATCACGGCATCCGTGCGCGGCAAGGCGAGCATCGCAGCCAGCGCGCCATTGCCAGTGCATTCTTCTTCGATCACTGAATGCATCTGCACTTGGGCCGCAGGCTGCAAGCCAGCACGCTTCAAGGCGCGAAAGGCCATGACGTAAGAAACAATGCCAGCCTTCATATCACCGGCGCCGCGCCCATACATGCGGCCATCGCGAATGGCGGGCTCATAGGGCGGGGTTTCCCACATATCCGCTGCCCCTTCCGGCACCACATCCACATGGCCTTGCAGGGTTAGGCTGCGTCCCTTGGCTTCGCGCGGCGTGAAGACCGCCACGACATTATCGCGCCCGTCATAAGGGATCAGCGGTGGCGAAAAGCCGGGATGGCCTTCAAGCGCGCTCGGCACGGTTGGGATACGCCGCGGTGTCAGGCCAAGCCCCTCGTAAATCCGCGCCATTTCATTCAAAGCCGATGCCTCATTGCCAAGCGTTGAGGGGCAACGCACCAGGCGGGAAAGCATGGAGATGCTCTCCGCGCGCAGCTCATCCACCGCTTCCAGAATGGCGCGCCGCGCGCCGGGTTCGAGAACTTGCATTTCGCCTGGGTCCTTAACTTCAAGTCCGGGGACGCTACCCATCCCGGCAAGGCGCAGCAAGCGCGGCGGCTTCGCAGCGGGGGCAAAACTGGTTAGCCTTTGCCCATGAAAACCTTCGCCCATCCGGATCATGCCGGGCATCAACCGGCTTTCTTCCTGATTCGCGGCCGCACGCGCGCGAATTTCGAAATCCCCGCCCGTGCGGCTTCGCTGGAAGCGGCGCTGCATCGGCTTGGGCTTGCGCCCAGCGTGCCAGAAGCCTTGCCGCTAGCCGCGCTGCACGCCATTCATAGCGCGGATTATCTGGCTTTTCTGGCAGAAGCCGCGCGGGATTGGGCAGCGCTTGCCGATGCGGGACCAGAGGTGGTCGCGAATATGCATCCCTCGCCGGAGATGCTGGCGCAAGGTGCTGTTTGTGCGGATGGCATTGTCGCCCGCGCCGGCTGGTATATGGCCGATGCCGCCTGCCCGATTGGTCCCGGCACATGGGCAGCCATTCAAGGTGCGGCGGCTTGCGCCTTGGCCGCTGCGCGTGAAGCCGCTGCCGGACGCAGCGCCTATGCTTTGTGTCGTCCACCTGGGCATCATGCTTATGCCGCGCGCGCCGGCGGGCATTGCTACGTGAATAACGCAGCGCTTGCTGCGCAGGCTTTGGTGGATGCGGGTGCCAAGCGCGTCGCGGTGCTGGATATTGATAGCCATCACGGCAATGGCACGCAGGGTATTTTCTGGGAACGCGGCGATGTGTTGACCATTTCCATCCATGGCGATCCTGATCGTTATTACCCCTGGTTCGTGGGCCGCACGCGTGAACGCGGCGCCGGCGCGGGCGATGGGCGCAATATGAATATGCCACTCGCCATCGGTACGGGGGATGAGGGCTGGTTGGATGCCATTCGCTACGCCATGGCAGCCATTCGCGACCATAAAGCCGATGCGCTGGTCTTGCCGCTTGGCTTTGATGCCTCGGAACATGAACCGCTTGCCGCGCTGAAAGTCACGGCTGAGGGTTTTGCCCGTGCCGGCGCCATGATCGGTGGCCTTAAGCTGCCCACCGCCATCACTCAGGAAGGCGGCTACAACGTAGATATCATCGGCGATTTATTGGAAGGCTTCCTGAAAGCCTGGGGGGACGCAGCATGAGTGAGGCCATCCACGCGGCGACGCTGACGCTTGACACCCATGTTGATATCAGATGGCCCGACCCGCCCGATGCCACGACCGAGACTGATCGCTGCGTTGATTTCCCGAAGATGCAGCGCGGCGGGCTGAAGGCTGTTGTCTTCATCGCCTATACGCCGCAAGGCCCGCGCGATGCGGCGGGGCATCAGGCCGCGGCAGACCGCGCAGAAGCCATGCTGCGGCACATCCGCACGCGCGCTGATGGTGTTGCGCGGCGCTTTTGCGCCACCGCTGATGAATTGGAAGCCGCGCATCAAGCAGGCGCGCTGGCGGTGCTGAGCGCAGTTGAAAACGGCAATGCCATGGGCCGCGATTTGTCGCGGCTGAAACTTTGGCGAGACCTCGGCGCGATTTACCTGACGCTGACGCATGATGGGCATAATGATCTGGCCGATGCCGCGCGGCCAAAACCCGCGCTTGGCGATGGCACAGCGGAACATGGCGGGCTTTCCGATCTGGGGCGCCAGGCGATTGCGGAAATGAACCGCATCGGGCTGATCATTGATGTCTCGCACGCTGCCAAATCTTCCATGATGCAGGCGGCCGCGCTTTCCCGCGCGCCGATTGTGGCGACGCATTCCTGCTGCCGCACGCTATGCGATCATCCGCGCAATCTGGATGATGAGCAGTTGGATATGCTGCGGGCAAAGGGTGGCTTGGTCCAAATCACCGCACTGGATGCGTTTCTTCGCCCGCCTGGAGCGGATGGCAAATCACCCGCCACGGTTGCGGATATGGTGGATCATGTGGATTACGCAGTGCGGCGGATTGGCATAGATTATGTCGGCCTGTCATCCGATTTCGATGGCGGCGGTGGCATTCCCGGCTGGGCCAATGCCGGGGAGACGATGAACCTGACCGCGGAATTGCACCGCCGCGGCTATGGCGCGCGGGAGATTGATTTGCTCTGGTCCGGCAATTTCCGGCGGTTGATGCGGCGGGTGCAGGGGATCGCTGAAATATAACTTATGGTTGTATTTTAGCGCCGAATGCGCCAATCATGCCGACATGACCATTGCCCGCATCGCCACCTTCGCCTTCGCTGGGATCGAAGCTCAAGCTGTTGAAGTGCAGGTGCAAATCGCGCCGGGCCTGCCGGCCTTCCTGGTGGTTGGCCTGCCCGATAAGGCCGTTGCGGAAAGCCGGGAAAGGGTGCGCGCGGCCTTGCTCGGCCTCGGGCTGTCTCTGCCGCCAAAGCGCGTGCTGGTGAATTTGGCCCCTGCCGATATCACCAAGGAAGGCAGCCATTTTGATTTGCCGATTGCGCTCGCCGTCCTCGCTGCCATGGATGTGCTGCCGCGTGAGGATTTGGCCGGCTTTGCCGCGCTGGGCGAATTGTCGCTGGATGGCGCCATCATGCCTGTCGCGGGCGTGCTGCCGGCAGCCCTTGGTGCCTCAGCGCGCGAATTGGGGTTGATCTGTCCTGCCGCACAGGGCGGTGAAGCGGCCTGGGCGGGGCAGATTGAAGTGCTGGCCGCGCCTGATCTTCCCGCGCTGCTCAATCACTTCAAGGGCGTGCAGGTATTGAGCGCGCCTGAGGCGCCAAAGCTGGACGCCGCGCCGCTGTCTGGCCCATGCCTTTCCGATGTGAAGGGGCAGGAAACCGCCAAGCGCGCCTTGGAAATCGCGGCGGCGGGCGGGCATAATCTGCTGATGATCGGGCCGCCCGGTGGTGGCAAATCCATGTTGGCCGCGCGCCTGCCCGCGCTGCTGCCTGATCTTTCACCCGCCGAGGCTTTGGAAGTCAGCCTGGTGCATTCCATCGCGGGCCTGTTGCAAGGCGGGCGGCTGGTGACGCGCCCACCATTCCGGGAGCCGCATCATTCCGCTTCCATGCCAGCACTGGTGGGCGGAGGTTCCCGCGCCAAGCCAGGTGAAATCAGCCTGGCGCATCGCGGCGTGTTGTTCCTGGATGAATGGCCGGAATTTCCGCGCACCGCTTTGGAAGCCCTGCGTCAGCCCATGGAAACCGGGCGCACCACCATCAGTCGCGTCCATTCGCATGTGACCTATCCGGCGCGGTTTCAATGCATCGCGGCGATGAATCCCTGCCGTTGCGGCTATCTGGGGCAGCCGGGCCGCGAATGTGGCCGCGCGCCGCGCTGTGGAGAGGATTATCAGATGCGGCTTTCCGGCCCGCTACTGGACCGGATGGATATCACCATTGAAGTCATGCCGATTGCCCCCGCTGAATTGGCCCGCGCCCCGGCTGGTGAGGCGAGCACTGCGGTGGCAGCGCGCGTGAAGGCGGCGCGTGCGGCGCAACGCGCGCGATATGGCGCGGATGGTCCGCCGAATAATGCCGAAGCGAGCCTTGCCCAATTGCAGCAGGGCATTGAGGCTGAGGCCGCGCATTTGCTTGAGGTTGCGGCGACGCGGCTTGGGCTATCATCGCGCGGGCAGGTACGCAGCCTGCGTGTCGCGCGCACCATTGCTGATCTTGCCGGTAGCGCCATGATCCGCCGCGCGCATATTGCCGAGGCACTTGCCTTCCGCCACCGCATGCCGGGGCGGGTGGCGGCCTAAAGAGAAGTTTTCGGATCGAGCCGCAGCACATAGGAACGCCAAGGCGCGCGTGCGGCGATACGCTCATAAAGCGCGATGGCGGCCTTATCTGTCTCAGGCACGATCCAGCGCAGATGCGACCAGCCCCGCGAATGCCCAATGGCAGTAAGCCCTTCAATCAGGGTCTGCGCCACGCCCTGGCGGCGCGCATCGGGCGCGACGAAAAGATCATCCAGCGCGCCGCAGCGCCGGGCGAAGACAATTTCCGGCAGGTCGAAAAACAGCGCAAAGCCCAAGGGCGCGTCGCCGCGAAATGCCATCAGGATTTCCGCGCGCGGGTCATTGCTGATCAGGCCCAGCATGGCCGCAGGCGTGGCGGGGCTGTTGCCGGCCAGATGCGGCGCCATTTCCGCACCATAG
>JADCEX010000391.1 GCA_020249825.1 Roseomonas sp. | reverse complement strand
GCCTCCCGCCCGTGCGTGTCTCCGCCATCGAGTCCGGCAAGGTCCGCATTGGTGGCTGCGCCCCAAGCCTCCCGCCCGTGCGTGTCTCCGCCATCGAGTCCGGCAAGGTCCGCGTTGGTGGCTGCGCGCCAAGCCTGCCGCGTTGAAGGCAAGGCCGAAGGCGTCCGGGGCATCGCGCCCCGGATGGCGGTTTGGTGGAATCCAAGGAAGAGTGTCGTCTTCCCCATCCCCCCAACCACAGGACAGGCTGGAACGTGACTGAATCCCGCAAGGCGGAAGCACCGCTTGCCACCTTCTACCGCATGATCCCATCGGCGCGCCCGCCCCAGCGCGCCGATCGTGCTGCTGCCGGCACCATGCCGACACGCGCCTTTCGTTTTTGTGAGGCAATGACGACCGCTTCTTCCTTCGGCTGGTATGTTTTTCCACCCATCGGCTTCAAGCTGATGTGGGATGGTTCGGATGTGATTTGGACCCATGACGGCGTTGAGGATTGGTTTGCGCTCACCACCACGCAATTCCCGCATTTCTCCGCGCAATTCGATGATGTCGCACCGGAAGATATCAAGGGCTATTCGCCCCCTTTCCTCAGCACCTTCATCGAACCAGGTCTTGTGCAGATCTGGAGCGGCCTTGCCATGCGCACCAAACCGGGATGGGCCGCGCTGATCCGCGCGCCGGCCAATTTCGTGCGCAATCGCGGATACGAATGCTATGAAGGCATTGTTGAAACCAGCAGCTGGTTCGGCCCGCTTTTCATCAATGTGCGGCTGACGCGCACGCATCACCCGATCGAATTCGATCCGAATTTTCCCTTTCTGCAGGTGCAACCCCTCCCACGGGAGGCCTATGGCGCGGCCTCGGAGAATTTCTCGATCATTGAGGATTTGTCAGGCTTTGGTGAGGCTGAGTGGAATGATTTCCGCCACACAATCGTGCGCCCGAACAAGGACCCGCATCGCAAGCTTGGCGATTACGCTGTCGGGCTTCGCAAAACCCAGCGCGCCAAGGAACGTGACGATCCCGCGAAGGATTGATGCAAAATTTCCAATCAAGCCTTGATGCGTGTCTCCTGGCGCAAGCCTGTGCTGTCTTGCGGAAATCTGTCGGCTTTAATCAGAAAAAACCCTTGTGCAAACTGCAGAAACTTGTAAAAAAATGTTGTCTTGCACAAGATTTCGCCTAAAGTGATCGTATTCCATGCGGAGGAAACAACGCCATGCCACGTGACGGTGAAGACATCCTGGATGAAAAACTCGTTACGCCTGAGCTTGAATTGGCGATACTCCGGCTTTGGGCGGCGGCGATGCATATGGAACGCAGTTTCAGTCGCCAGGAAATTGAAGCCATTCCGGCCTTGTCACGCACTATTGCGGAAGCCCAATTGTTACCTGCAGCAATCGGTTGGGATGATGTTTTGCCGGAACACGTTGCCAGCATATAGGTCGCAAGGCTCTTCAGCCAAAAGTCGAAGCAGCGCAAGTTCCGTTGCTTTTGCACAATGGTTTGTCAATCGCTTGCACCTTCCGCCTGACGCGCAAGGCTCTGCACCAGGGTCGTGATGGAACGCCTGACCTCGGGGTCAGAGATCTGGGAAAAAGCCCGTCCGATACTATAGGCATCACGAGCAGTCTCCCGCAGCGCCAATTCATCCAAGGCCGCGTTCGCCTGGCTTTGGGAAAAGCCTTCCTCATCCAGCAGGAAGGTGATGGGAACGCCAAGCGCGGTCGCCACCATCAATAATCTTCCGGCACCGATACGATTCTCGCCCCGCTCATATTTTTGCAGTTGCTGGAAGGTAACGCCAAGACTTTCCGAAAGCTTCCCCTGGCTCATGCCGATCATGGAACGGTACAGCCGAATGCGGTCCCCAACGAAACGGTCAACATCATTGGTTTCCCGGCGCGCTGGTTTTCTCAAGGAGCAGAGAAGGTCCTGCTCGGTCCGCGTGACATCCGACATGGCATTCCTTTCCGCGAAACGCCGCCCAGAAGGGCCGCGTGGATGAAAGATTATCTGCCATCACTATGCGAATACCCCTGTGTGCTTGGCGTGATATCAGCGGATGCTGGGCGTCAAATCGCGCAGCGCGCAGCGCAAAAAGGGGCGAATCGCCGTTAAGTTCGCGTGAAAACCGTGAAAAGGTTCAGTCCGCGGTCGCACCAGAACTCCGCACCACTTCGGCCCAGATCTGCGCTTCCCGCCGCACGAAATCGGCCGCCGCCGCGCCGGCAAGCCCAGGATCGGTCAGCGAAAGCGTGGCCAAGCGCGCCTTCAATTCCGAATCCGCCATGGCGCGCGGCACTTCGGTGGCAAGCCGCGCCAATGCCTTAGCCGATTGCCGCACCGGGGCGAAAAGCCCGAACCAGGTGGAAGCGGCAAAGCCGGGAAAGCCCTGTTCGGCGACGGTCGGCACATCCGGCAGTGTTGGGTCACGCTCGGCCCCCGCAACCGCAATCGGGCGCACCCGGCCTTCACGGATCAGCGGCAAGGCGGGCGGCAGGCTGGTGCTGCCAATCGGCGCCTGATTCGCAAGCACCGCAGTCGCCGCCTGGGCAGGGCCGAAGGCAACTGGTGTGGCTTCCACCTTGGCCAGCGTGCGGAAGAGCAATTCCGCCCCCAGATGCGGCGTGGTGCCCGTGCCGGAATGGGCATAGGCCATGCCGGGATTGGCCCGCATATGGGCCAGCAACTCGGTCAGGTTGCGCGCCGGCACGGAAGGATGGACGAAAAACGCATTGGGCGCGGTCGCGACCACCGCGATGGTCGTGAAATCATCCAAGCCATAACCCGCCGTACGATAAAGCGATGGGTTCACGCAAAAAGCCGTGCTGTGCATCAGCAGCGTATGGCCATCAGTGGCACCCTTCACCGCCTGGGTGCCGATATTGCCCCCGGCGCCGCCGCGATTCTCCACCGGCACGGATTGACCAAGCAGCGCCTCCAGCCGCGCCGCCAGCGCGCGCGCCACGACATCGGTGGAACTGCCGGGCGGAAAGGCCACGATGATGCGAATGGGCCGTTCCGGCCAAGCGGCGCGCGCCAGACGAGGCGCCGCCAAAAGCGCTCCACCGGCAATCATGGCCGCGCGGCGGCCCCATAGGTACTTGGTCATGTTATCCTCCCGTTTTCGGTAGCATCCCTGGCATGCCCTGTTCGGTAAAGGCCGAAACGCCAGAATCACGCCCAATCGCTGATCAGGGGCTATGCCGATCTTGCGTGTCCCTATAGCCTTGTCCCAATGTAAATAACTGAGGAAGAGGCGCCCCTTCAGCCGGGGTGTCACAGACAAGGCAAGGACAATAGGAACGCTCATGACAGATACTCGATATTTGGCGCCGCAGACGCTTGATGAAGCGGTCAGCGCCTTCGCCGCGGCCCAGGGGGCGGCGCGGATTCTGGCGGGCGGGACGGATCTGCTGGTGCAGATGCGTGCTGGCATCGCGACGCCCGGCTTGATTGTGGATATCAAGAAAATCGGCGAAATGAACCGCATTACGGAAAACGCCGATGGCAGTTTTACGATTGGTGCCGCGGTATCCGCTGCCGCGCTCGCGGATCATCCGCGTTTTGGCAAGGTCTGGCCTGGTGTGCTGGAGGCGGTGAACCTGATCGGGTCAAAGCAGGTGCAGGGTCGCGCCTCACCGGGTGGGAATCTCTGCAATGGCTCCCCGGCGGGCGATAGCGTCCCGGCCATGGTTGCCGCTGGCGCGGTGCTGACCATCCAGGGGCCGAATGGCCGTCGGCAAATGCCGGTGGAAGCCTTCCCTGCGGGGCCTGGCAAAACCAACCTCGCCCCCGGTGAAATCCTGGTAAGCTTCACCCTGCCGGCGCGCCCCGCCGGTTCGGGTGATGCGTATCTCCGCATGATCCCCCGCACGGAAATGGATATCGCGGTGGTGGGCTGCGGTGTCAGCCTGACCATGAAGGATGGCGTTTGCACCGCCGCGCGCGTTGGCCTTGGCGCCGTGGCGCCGGTGGTGATGCTGGTGGAAGCCGCCGGCACGGCGCTGGTCGGCACCAAGCTTGATGCCGCCGCGGTGGCCGCCGCCGCCGCTGCCTGCCGCGCCGCCTGCCGCCCCATCAATGACAAGCGCGGCACCATTGCCTATCGCACCAAGGTTGCCGGCGTGCTGCTGAAGCGCGCCGTTGCCATCGCCGCCGAACGCGCCAGCCGGAGCTGAACAATGTCAAAAATGCATGTTTCGACCACCATTAACGGGGAACCGATGGAGTTCCTCTGCGAAGCGCATGACAGCATGCTGGATGCGCTGCGCGGCCCGCTTGGCCTGACCGGCGCCAAGGAAGGCTGCGGCACGGGCGATTGCGGTGCCTGTTCCATCACCGTGGATGGCCGCTTGGTTTGCGCCTGCCTGATGCTGGCGGTGGAATCCGAAGGCAAGTCACTCGGCACCATTGAAGGCATGTCGCAGGGCGGTGATTTGCACCCGCTGCAACGCAAATTCCTGGAAATGGCAGCGCTGCAATGCGGCATCTGCACGCCGGGCGTGTTGATTGCGGCGAAATCGCTGCTGGAAAAGAACCCGAACCCGACCGAAACCGAAGTGCGCTTCGGCCTCGCGGGCAATTTGTGCCGCTGCACCGGTTACGACAAGATTGTGCGCGCGGTGATGGAAACCGCCGCTGAAATGAGGGGGGCCGCCTGATGAACGACATGTCCAACAAATGGATCGGCAAAAACACGATCCGTCCGGATGGCGCGGAAAAGGTGACGGGCCGCGCTGCCTATGCCGCCGATACCAATATGCCCGGCATGATCTGGGGCAAGGTGCTGCGCAGCCCGCACCCGCATGCGCGCATCATTTCCATCAATACCGCGAAGGCGGAAGCGCATCCCGGCGTGAAGGCCGTGGTGACGCATAAGGATGTGGTGGATTTCCCGCTCGACAAATCCGTGATGCTCGGCATTCAGGATATGCGCTGGATGTGCCGCAACATCATGGCGCGGGAAAAGGCGCTGTTCCATGGCCACCCGATTGCCGCCATTGCCGCGATTTCCGAAAAAGTCGCCGCTGAAGCACTGAAGCTGATCGAAGTGGAATATGAGGTTCTGCCCTTCGTGATTGACGCGGAAGACGCGATCAAGCCCGATGCGCCGATCCTGCATGATTTCATCAAGTTTGACGGCAAGCCCTCGAACATCGCGGGCAAGCTGGAACATAAGCTTGGCGATGTTGATGCCGGTTTTGCCGAAGCCGAAGTGATTGTGGAACGCAGCTTCCGCACCGCGCCCGTGCATCAGGGCTATATCGAAACCCATGCCTGCCTGGTGAGTGTTGCCGATGGCAAGGCGACAGTCTGGAGCTCCAGCCAGGGCCAATTCATGGTCCGCGCGATGTGTTCCTACCTCACGGGCCTGCCACAAAGCGATATCCGCGCCATTCCGGCGGAAATCGGCGGCGGCTTTGGCGGCAAGACGATTGTCTATCTGGAACCGGTGGCGCTGCTGCTGGCCAAGAAATCCGGCCGCCCGGTGAAGATGGTGATGACGCGCGAAGAAGTGATGCGCGCCACCGGCCCCACTTCCGGTTCCTTCAGCACCGTGAAGATCGGCGCGAAGAAGGACGGCACCATCGTCGCTGCGCAGGGCACTTTCTACCTGCAAGCCGGCGCGCTGCCTGGCTCGCCCATTCGTGGCGCGGCGGGCTGCGCTTTCGCGCCCTATAACATCCCGAATGTGCATTCGCTCGGCTTTGATGTGGTTTCCAACCGTTCAAAGGTTGCGGCCTATCGCGCGCCGGGTGCGCCGATTGGCGCTTATGGTGTGGAATGCGTGCTGGATGAATTGGCCGAAAAGCTCGGTATGGATCCCCTCGCGCTACGCCTGAAAAACGCGGCGCAGGAAGGCACCAAGGCCGCGCATGGCCCGGTCTATCCGCGCATCGGCTTCAAGGAAACCATTGAAGCGGCGATGGCGCATCCGCATTACAGCGCGCCGCTTGGCCCCAATCAGGGCCGAGGTGTGGCCAGCGGCTTCTGGTTCAATGCGGGTGGCGAAAGCTCCGCGCAGGTGAACATCACGGAAGATGGCAATGTGGTGGTCACCACAGGGCACCCGGATATCGGTGGGTCCCGTGCTTCCATCGCCAATATCACTGCCGAATTGCTTGGCATTGATTACAAGCGCGTTTCCGTGCTGATCGGTGACACCGCGACGATTGGCTATTCCAACCTGACGGGCGGCAGCCGCGTGCTGTTCGCTTCCGCGATGGTGGTGACGCAATCATCAGAGAAGGTCATCACGCAGCTCAAGGAACGCGCGGCGAAGATCTGGAAAATTGATCCCGAAGCGGTGATTTGGGACAATGGCGAAGCGCGCCCCGCAGGCGCCAATGCGGGCCAATTCCCGCCGCTCAGCCTGAAGGATATCGCTGCCAAGGCAAGCGAAACGGGCGGGCCGATTGGCGCGGGCGTGCAGTTGAACACAACCGGCGCCGAAGGCGGGTTCGCGACGCATATCTGCGATGTGGAAGTGGACCCGGAACTCGGAACCGTGAAGGTGCTGCGCTATACGTCCTTCCAGGATGTTGGGCGCGCGGTGCATCCGGCCTATGTGGAAGGCCAGATGCAGGGCGGCGCGGCGCAGGGCATCGGCTGGGCGCTGAACGAGGAGTATATCTACAACGCCAAGGGGCAGGTGGATAACCCCGCCTTCCTTGATTACCGCATGCCGGTCTGTTCCGACTTGCCGATGCTGGATGCGGTGATGCTGGAAATCCCGAACCCCAAGCATCCGCAAGGCGTGCGCGGCGTGGGTGAAGTGCCGCTGGTGCCGCCCCTGGGTGCGATTTCCAATGCCATGTATCGCGCGACGCATAAGCGCTTCTACGCGCTGCCCATGTCGCCGCCGCGCGTTCTGGAAAAGCTGGATCAGGCGGCCGAATAAGCCGCCTTTCGACACTGGTTATCAGGCCCGGAGGCTTCGGCTTCCGGGCCTTGCTTTTTGTGAGATGATCAACAGGAGAAGACCATGATCGACACGAAACTCGGCACCGGGGCCGAAGCCACACCAGGCCAACACATCACCGTGCATTACACGGGCTGGCTGTTTGACGCTGCCGCACCCGAAAACAAGGGCCGCAAATTCGATTCTTCGCGCGACCGTGCTGAGCCTTTTTCATTCATGCTTGGTGCCGGCCATGTGATTGGCGGCTGGGATCAGGGCTTTGCCGGCATGAAGGTAGGCGGGCAGCGGACGCTCATCATCCCGCCGGAGCTTGGCTATGGCGCGCGCGGGGCGGGTGGTGTCATTCCGCCCAATGCGACATTGATTTTTGAGGTTGAGTTGCTGGGCGTTGGGTGAGCCCCATTGATATGGCGTGATCTTTTTTGGCAGATCACGCCATTAATTGAGCCGACCGCATAAACCATATCTCAGCGGGGCGCCCAAGGTGCCGGCCGGTCCACCTGTTATCCAAGCGGATGGGGATCAAGCGCTGACTTAACCTCAACGCCGCCCGGAATATCATCGGGGGCGGTTTCGCGCGGCAGGCAAATGAGGTTGAAGGAAGCAATGCCCGGAAAGATATTCTCGCTATCGCCAGCGAAGTTTCCTGGATTGAACAGCCAGGGAAGGTGCCACCACATCCGGTAGTCAAGGTCGAACAGGGTAGCGATCAGCTCGGCGTGCTTGTCGCGACGATCATCCTCGACATAAAGATAGGGTCGGAAGCGCGCGATAGTCTGCCGCGCGCCATCCAGCACAGATTTTTCCATGCCCTCAACGTCAATCTTGATCATGTGGCAGGCGGGCAGCAAAAGGTTATCAAGCATAATCATTTCCACCATATCGCCATCACCGGCGCCGAGTGAAATGCCGCCGAAATTGCCGCCGCTGCGGTAGTCCACACGCGGCACAACAATCTCTCCGGGTTCTGCGCCGACGGCCAGGCATTTCGCGTCCGTATTTTCTATGCCATTCAATGCCAAATTGGCGCAGAGCATCTGATAAATCACGCGCTGAGGTTCAAACGCGACAACCCCGCCATTTTCACCGACCAGCTGCGCAAGATGCACGGTATGCGCCCCGATATTGGCGCCAACCTCCACCACCAGCATGCCAGGTTTGATGAGGCCGGAGAAAAGCTGCGCCTCGAGTTCGGAAAACTCACCATAGCGATCCAATGATCCGCCCACATATCGGTCGCGAATATTGTAAAGCATCACGCCGTGACGGCAGTGCTTCAGCCGCAAATGCGGGCTTGGCAGGGCGATATTGGCCAGTTTTTCGATCATTTGCGCGAGTTCCGTTTCAGGCACTAAATCACGCTACCAGGACTTCACACCTCATGCCAATCTATCGCTTGAAATGCGCCAGCAAGGACCGTCGCTTCAATGACCCGCCCACCAAAACAGCGCGCCGATCTCTTGCTTGTCGCCACCGGGCTTGCGGAAAGCCGCGCCCGGGCGCAGGCGCTGATCCTGGGTGGCAAGGTCTTCACCGATGGCAAGCGCCTGGAAAAGGCGGGCGATCTGCTGGCTGATGGCGCGCCGCTTGAAGTGCGTGGGCAGGATCACCCCTGGGTCTCCCGCGGGGGCCTCAAGCTGGCCCATGCGCTCACGCATTTCGGGCTCAGCCCGGAAGGCCGGGCTTGCCTTGATCTGGGCGCCTCCACCGGGGGCTTCACCGATGTCCTGCTGCAACATGGCGCGGCCAGGGTCTATGCGGTGGATGTCGGCCATGGCCAATTGGCCTGGAAGCTTCGGCAGGACCCGCGCGTGATGGTGCTGGAAAAGACCAATGCCCGCTATTTGGACAGCACCACCATCCCGGAACCGATCGGCGCCCTGGTTTGCGATGCGTCCTTC
>JADCEX010000390.1 GCA_020249825.1 Roseomonas sp. | reverse complement strand
TGCGCGGCATCACCGGCCAGGAAAAGCCTGCCAAAACGCAGCGGTTCGGCAACAAAGCTGCGCAGCGGTGCCATGCTTTTTTCAAGCGAGGGACCGGTGGTGAGCGCAGCCGCCGCAGCCGGGTCACGCCGCCGACGCAGCTCTGCCCAGAAGGCATCATCGGACCAATTGGCAGCGCTGTCATTCAAATCACATTGCAGATAATAGCGGCTGCGGGTTTTGCTGCGCATGCTACAAAGCGCAAAGCCGCGCGCATGGCGAATATAGATCAATTCATCATCCACCGGCGGCACATCCGCCAAAAGCCCAAGCCAGCCAAAGGGATAGATTTTCTCATAAAGCGTGATGGCGGATTGCGGTACACTCGCGCGGCAAATGCCGTGGAAGCCATCGCAGCCGGCGATGATATCGCAGGACAATTCGTGCAGGGCGCCATCGGCTTCAAAACGCACCTTGGGCTGCGCAGTATCGAAATCCAGAGGCGTGACGTTCTCTGCCTCATAGACTGTGAGCAGCCCGGAAGCTTTGCGGGCCTGCATCAAGTCACGGGTGATTTCCGTCTGGCCATAGACGGTGACGGTCTTGCCGCCCGTGTGGCGGCTGAGATCAATCCGCTGCCGCACGCCGTCCACACAAAGCGAAAAACCGTGATGCACCAGGCCTTCCGCCTGCATGCGCGCGCCAACCCCGGCGCGTTCCAAAAGCTGTGCCGTGGTTTGTTCAATCACGCCGGCACGAATACGCCCCAACACATAATCAGCGCTGCGCTGTTCAAGAATGACCGCCTCGATACCCGCCTTGTGCAGCAATTGGCCAAGCAGCAACCCGGCGGGACCCGCTCCAATAATCGCAACCTGGGTACGCGTTGGAAGACGCATGAGTTTTTCCCCTAAGCCGGCGCCTGTCTTGTGGTGAAATCGCTTGACGAGGCTTGCGGCTGGTCCTCTCATAATAAGCGAGGCGCTCGGAATCCATAGCAGGCCAGCGCCGAACAGGAAACTTCCAGGGAAGAAACCGCCCATGCCGTGCTGTGACCTTGGCGCCCTTGCCGCAATGCCCCGATCAATGGACCGGAGGAGGAGCGCCTGATGGCCGAGGAGGATTTCATCCAGCGCGATCTGGCGGCGCATCCGCTGCCGATCTCATCAATCTACAAGACCAGCATGTTCCGCGGCCCGACGCGCCCGCCCCTTTCCTTGAAGACCGGCATGGCCGATCTGACAGGTCCAGTTTTCGGGCCGGAGGAGCTTGGCCCGCAGGATAATGATCTGATCCTGAATTACGCAAAGGCAGGCTTTCCGATTGGCGAGCGCATCATCATCCATGGCCGCGTGCTGGATGGCAATGCGCGGCCCTTGCGCGGCGCCTTGGTGGAGCTTTGGCAGGCCAATGCTTCTGGGAAATATCGTCACCGGAATGATAATTATATCGGTGCGATTGATCCGAATTTCGGCGGCTGTGGGCGCTGCCTGACGGATGGTGATGGGCGCTATATCTTTCGCACCATCAAGCCCGGCCCCTATCCCTTCCGCAACAAGATCAATGATTGGCGCCCGGCGCATGTGCATTTTTCGGTCTTTGGCACGGGCTTCGCGCAACGGCTGATTACGCAAATGTATTTTGAGGGCGATCCGCTGATCCGCCATGACAGTATCCTGAACACCATTCCCGATGCCGCGGCGCGGGATCGCCTTGTGGCGCGGCTTGATCTTGCCGCTTCGGTGCCGCTCGATACGCTGGCCTATCGCTGGGATATCGTGCTGCGCGGCACACGCGCCACGGTGTTTGAAAACAAGCTGCAAGGGAATTGAACCGCCATGATCACGCCCGATGCGCTTGGCTATTTGCCCGAAACCCCTTCCCAAACCGCGGGACCCTTTGTGCATATCGGCCTGATCCCGCGTCAGGCCGGCTTCGATATCTTCGAAAATAATCTGGGTGCCATCACGCTTGGCCCTGAGATCAAGGGCGAACGCATTCGTATCGAAGGGCGGATTTATGATGGCACCGGCGCGGTTATTCGCGATGCGCTGGTGGAAATCTGGCAGGCGGATTCCTTTGGCCGTTTCAACCATCCGGCGGATCAGGCCCCGGGGCCGCGCGATGCGGGTTTTCGCGGCTGGGGGCGCACGGGGACGGATTTCGAAACCGGCACATGGTCCTTCGCCACCATCAAGCCGGGGCGCGTGGCGCGTCGGCATGGTGAGGGGTTCCTCGCGCCGCATATCCTGGTTTGGATTGCAGCGCGCGGCATCAATCTTGGGCTGCTGACGCGGCTTTACTTTGAAGACGAGCCAGCGGCGAATGTGGAAGACCCGGTGCTGCGCCTGATCGAACAGCCGGAACGGCGCAAGACGCTGATTGCGCAACGGGTGAATGGCGCCGAGAACACCTACGTCTTCGATATTCATTTGCAGGGCGCGGCGGAGACGGTTTTCTTCGACGTGTGATAAAAAAAGGGGGGAGGGACATCATGATCAATCGTCGGGGCTTGATGGGGGGCATGGCGGCCACGCCGTTGGTGATGCGCGGTGCCGCTGCGCAAGGCATGGAATGGGTGCCAAACCGGCCTATTCGACTTGTAGTGGGCTTTGCCGCCGGTGGGTCCACGGATACGACCGGCCGGCTGATGGCGCAGGCACTAAGCGCAGCCCTGCCTCAGCCAGCTGTAGTGGAAAACCGCGTGGGTGCGGCAGGAAATATCGCGACCGAACATGTGGCGCGCAGCGCACCAGATGGGCATACGCTGGTGGTCGCCTCCATGGGGTCTCAGGCGGTGAATGCGGCGCTCTATCGCAACCTGCCCTTTGATCCGGTGCGGGATTTCACGGCAGTATCGTTGTTTGTGAAAAGTTCGAACATGCTGGTCGCGCATCCAGGCTTTCAGGCGCGCAGCCTTGCTGATCTGGTCGCTTTTGCGCGCGCCAATCCGGGGCGCGTTAATGTCGGTACGGCCGGGGCAGGGTCTTCGCAGCATTTCGCCGCCGCCCTGTTTGAGCATTTGGCGAAGGTGCAATTCACGCACATCAATTATCGCGGCGGGGCGCCGGCCATGACGGATCTTGTCGCCGGGCGCGTGGATATTGTGTTTTCGCCCATCGTGGAAACCGTACAGCAAATCCGCGGCGATCAGGTGCGGGCACTGGCCATTACACGCGCCCAGCGCGCACCAGAATTTCCGGATGTGCCGGCGGTCGCGGAAGTGGTGCCGGGCTATGAGTTTTCATCCTGGCTTGGTGCCTTTGCGCCGGCCGGCACGCCGCCAGCCGCGGTGCAGCGCATCTCGCAAGCCTTGGCGGCCGGGTTGAGAGACCCACAGATACGCGAACGCGTGCTGTCCCTTGGCTATGAACCGGTGGGCAGCACGCCGGAAGAATTCACTGCTTTCTTCGCCGCCGAGATGCCGCGCGTCGCGGAACTGGTGCGCATTTCCGGCGCGAAAGTGGAATAACCCGCGCCGGAGCAAAGCCATGCCGAAGACCAAAACGCCCATGACGGCGCCGGTATACATGACCGGCTTCGGCAATTCCTTTGAGACGGAAGCGCTGCCCGATGCCCTGCCAGTCGGGCGCAATTCGCCGCAGAAATGCCATTACGGGCTTTATGCCGAACAGCTTTCCGGTTCGGCCTTCACGGCGCCGCAGGGCAAGAATGAACGCTCCTGGCTTTATCGCATTCGCCCGAGCGTGAAGCATTCCAGCTTCTACCGCGCAGTTGATCCTGGCCTGATCCGAACCGCGCCCAATGCCGCTGAGCGCCAGCCCATGCTTGGGCAATATCGTTGGGATCCTATGCCCATGCCGCGCAAGCGCGTCAGTTTTGTGGAAGGCCTTACCACCATCACGACCGCTGGTGATTCGGATACGCAAACCGGCATGGCCGCGCATATCGCCTTCATCACACGGTCCATGCAGCACGAGTATTTCTCCAATGTCGATGGCGAATTGCTGATTGTGGCGCAGCAAGGCCGGCTGCGCTTCTGCACTGAATTCGGCGTGATGGAGATTGAACCCGGTGAGATTTGCGTCATCCCGCGTGGCATCATCTTCCGTTGTGAAATCCCAGATGGGCCGGCCCGCGCCTATGTCTGTGAAAATTACGCTGCGCCCTTCACCCTGCCCAATCGCGGCCCAATTGGCGCCAATTGCCTCGCGAATGCACGAGATTTTCTTACCCCCATCGCAGCTTATGAGGATGAGGAAACGCCATCGAAACTCTTCGTCAAATGGGGCGGCGATATTTTTGTGACGGAGATCGGCCAATCGCCCTTGGATGTCGTTGCCTGGCACGGGAATTACTATCCCTACAAATATGATCTCAGGCGTTATGCCGCGGTTGGCTCGATTTCCTTTGACCATCCGGATCCTTCGATTTTTACGGTGCTCACCTCCCCTTCCGGCGAGGAAGGCACCGCCTACATCGATTTCGTGATCTTTCCGGAACGCTGGATGGTGGCGGAAAATACCTTCCGCCCGCCCTGGTATCACCGCAATGTCATGAGTGAATTCATGGGCCTGATCTATGGCGTTTATGATGCGAAGCCTGAAGGCTTCGTGCCCGGCGGCTTTTCACTACATAATCAAATGCTGCCGCATGGGCCGGATGCAGCGGCTTTTGAGCATGCCTCCAATACTGAACTGAAACCTGTGAAGCTGACCGGCACCATGGCCTTCATGTTTGAAACCCGTTTCCCACAGCGCGTGACCGCCCATGCGGCGAAGTTGCCGGGCTTGCAGAAGAATTACATCGGCTGTTGGGATGGTTTGCAAAAGCGCTTCAACCCCAACAAGAAACAGGCCTGGTGAGATGAATATCACGCCACCCCATCAGGATCGGCTCGTGTTGCTCGGCACCAAGGGTGGGCCTGCGGTTCGCAGGGGCGGGCCTTCACCCACTGCGCATTTGCTCGAGATTGGCGGCCATCCTTACGTGATTGATTGCGGGCTTGGCGTGACGCGTGGACTGGTGGAAGCGGGAATGCCCCTACCGGCATTGCGCAATATCATCATCACGCATCTGCATTCGGATCACGTGCTTGAATTGGGGCCGCTGATCCACACGGCCTGGACCGCAGGATTGAAGGAAAAAGTGGTGGTGCATGGGCCTGCTGGCACGCGCGCCGTCTGGCAAGGTTTCCTCGCATCACTTGCTTATGACATCGCGATCCGGATCGAAGATGAAGGCCGGCCCGATCTGGCCGCCATGGTACAGGTGTTGGAATATGGCGAAGGCCATATCTTCGCTGATGCTCGCGTGAAAGTTTCGGCCCTGCGCGTGAAACATCCCCCGGTGACGGAGTGTTTTGCGCTGCGCTTTGATCATGGTGTGGGTTCGGTGGTTTTCTCGGCCGATACAACCTATTTCCCGCCGCTCGCCGCCTTTGCACGCGGTGCGGATATTCTGGTGCATGAAGCCATTTATGAACCAGGCGTGGATCGGCTGGTGGCGCGGGTCGGCAATGGCGCACGCCTGAAGCAACATCTGCTGGATAGCCATACGCTTGCGGAAGATGTCGGGCGCATCGCGGCAGAAGCCGGCATCGGGCTGCTCGCGCTCAATCACCTGGTACCGGCAGATGATCCGCTGGTGACAGAGCAGCATTGGGTGGAAACGGTACGTGCCCATTACCGCGGATCATTGGTTGTTGGGCGCGATGGTCTGGTGCTGCCCCTGTCAAGCCGCAGCGCATGAAGGCCGCCGAACCCTTTGCGCGTTTTGCCTATCAACGGCATGCGGATCAGACGCGTGCCTCACCTGCAACCCATCCTGTGGTGATTATCGGTGCTGGACCGGTTGGCCTTACGCTTGCGATTGATCTCAAGCTGCGTGGCATTGATTGCGTGCTGCTGGATGATCAGGACCGGATCGGGGAAGGTTCGCGCGCCATTTGCTTTGCCAAGCGCACGTTGGAGATTTGGGATCGGCTTGGCTGTGCCGCGCCTATGCTGGAAAAGGGAATATGCTGGAATATCGGCAAGGTCTTCCAGCATGAGGAATTGCTATACGGTTTTGATCTGCTGCCTGAGCCTGGCCATAAAATGCCGGCCTTCATCAATTTGCAGCAATATTACGCCGAGAAATTCCTGGTGGATCGTGCGCAGGCACTTGGGGTTGATCTCCGCTGGCTTAACCGCGTGATAGGCCTGCATTCAGGTGAACACGGCGCGCGCATCACGGTTGAAACGCCTGACGGTCCCTATTTTCTCGATGCGCGCTTTGTCATTGCCTGTGATGGCGCGCGTTCGCCAATACGTGCGATGCTTGGCCTAGAATTCATGGGTGAGCAGTTTGAGGATCAGTTCCTGATTGCCGATGTACGCATGACAGCCGATTTCCCGGTGGAACGCTGGTTCTGGTTTGATCCGCCTTTTCATGGCGGTCAATCCTGCCTTTTGCACAAACAGCCTGATGATGTCTGGCGCATTGACCTGCAACTTTCACCCGATGCGGATGCTGAATATGAAAAGCGGCCCGAAGTGGTGCGCCCGCGCATTGAACGCATGCTGGGCCATCGTGATTTCGAATTGGAATGGATCTCCGTCTATCGCTTTCAATGCCGGCGCCTGCAAAGCTTTGTCCATGGACAGGTATTTTTTGCTGGGGACGCCGCGCATCAGGTCTCCCCCTTCGGGGCGCGCGGTGCCAATTCCGGTGTGCAGGATGCGGATAATCTTGGCTGGAAGCTCGCCGCCGCACTGCAGGGCGGGGCAGGGCTGATCGCGAGCTATGATCAGGAACGTTCGGCCGCGGCGGATGAGAATATCCTGAATTCAACACGCGCTACTGATTTTATCTCGCCCCGCCGAAGGGCCGAATTGCGTTTTCGTAATGCGGCGCTGGCGCTGGCGCGGCAGACAGCATTCGGCAAGCGCTTCGTGAATTCGGGACGACTTTCAACGCCAACCACCTATCAGAACAGCCCCTTGTCCACGCCAGATGAGGCGCCTTGGGCGGGAGGCCCCCCACCTGGTGCGCCCATTCCTGATGCGCCCTTGGGCGAAGGATATCTCAGCGAAAAACTGGGGCATGGTTTCACGCTGCTACGCTGGCGCAACGGTAGCAATGCCGGTGGTGTGGACGGACTTCCGATCATCGACGCCCAGGATAGCGACAGGATGTTGATTGAGCGTTTTGCACTGGCCCCCGGCGCCGCTTACCTCATTCGCCCGGACCGCCATGTGGCGGCGCGCTTCCGTGACGTGACGCGAGCGGCGGTCGAAGCCGCGCTCAACAAGGCCAGCGCGGGATGGCGGGGATAGACACCATAACGCTTCGCGGACACTGCGCCTTGGCATAAGGTCATCGCGCCGATGGGAATGGGGGTCTGGTGCCGATTTTCACCCATGATGCGGTTGATATCGCCCAGGCTAACCTCACTCATATAGTTGGCACGCCAATTTGCACTCCCCGGAGTTTGTGATTGACCCTGCCAGGACAAAGGCTTGGGCAGAGACGTTGCGCCGACTCTGATACCGCATTGCTGCATATGCCTGCCCACCGGGGGACTCGAACCCCCACACCCTTGCGGGCTGCGGATTTTAAGTCCGCTGCGTCTACCATTCCGCCAGGCGGGCCAGGCCAGCGCTTTCTAGCAGGCTGCTGAAAAGCTGTCATTGAGCGTCGCAATTTTGGCGCGCGAGTATGTTTTCAACGCTGCTTTTGCCTGAACATAACCATTTTCAGTGATTTTTTGGCCCTGCCGGCTCGCTC
>JADCEX010000039.1 GCA_020249825.1 Roseomonas sp. | reverse complement strand
TGCCAGCGTCTCCGAGGCGCGGGCTTCGCTCAGCCGATAAATCGACGGCTTCTATAATACCCGTCGGCCCCATTCGAGCCTTGACCGGCAGACGCCGGACGAGGCCCATTTCACCGCGCTGCCATCAATCCCGATGGCGGCCTAACCAAGGCAGAGACCCACTTAGGAAACGCACCAGAACTGTTCAAACAAACCGAGCCAGTTCTCTGAATGGAATCATTACCTGAAGTTCCAGACATGTTACGCTCCCAAAACTGAGCGGCGCCTAGCCGCAGCATCTAAGGAAGAGTTAATGGAAAATGGAAAAGTAACAAGAACTAAGCCAAGGCATTTGCGGCTTTCAAGACGCCAACTGCGCCACGCACAACAAGGGTTTCACGAAAAATCTCATGTTTGGGAGAATCGCATGGAGCGGGCGGGGGGAATCGAACCCCCGACATTCAGCTTGGGAAGCTGACGTTCTACCTCTGAACTACGCCCGCGCCGCCCCCTTCATATACCCGCCAGGGCCGGGGTTGGGCAAGTTCAACCCATCGCCGCCCTCTCCCGCGCCTCCGTCGCCAAAGCATCGGCGCATTCATTCATCGAATCCCCGGCATGGCCCCGCACCCAGCGCCATGCAAAGTCATGCAGCCCTTGCGCCCATCGCGTGGCACTACGGCAAATGGAAGGGCAAGGCCTTCATCCGCAGTGGCCAGCACCACGCGCGGCATGGGCTTTACATGCCGGCCCCGGCCGCCATCATCCGATGGCGCGTTATCCTGGCAAGCGCACTGCGCAAAAAGGATCGAAAGTGCCAGCCAAGGGTGGCTTGCCCCTAATGGTTACCCCAAGCCAGTCACCGACCCTCAGGCGATGGCATCTATCGCCTTGGCCAGCCTGACATCGCGCGCGGAAAGCCCGCCCGCATCATGGGTGGAAAGCGTAATCTCCACCCGGTTCCAGACATTGAACCATTCGGGGTGATGGTCCTGCGCTTCAGCAAGCAACGCAACGCGCGCCATAAAACCCCAGGCTTCGGAAAAATCCTTGAAGCGGAAGCTGCGGGTGATGGCATCGCGGCCTTCCACCAGCTTCCATGCCGGCAAGGCCTCCGCCAGCCCAGCCCGTTCCGTAGCGCTCAGTTTTTCAACCATGGCCCTCCCCTTCAGATCATCGCCATCCCGCCATTGACATGCAATGTCTGGCCGGTGACCCAGCCGGCCTCATTGCTCGCCAGATAGACAACGGCGGCGGCGATATCCTCGGGCAAGCCCATGCGCTGGGTTGGGATGCGCGTCAGCAGCGCGGTTTTTTGCGCCTCATTCAGCGCATCGGTCATGGCGGTCTTAACGAAGCCGGGGGCGACCACATTCACCGTCACGCCACGCGTCGCCACTTCCTGAGCGAGTGACTTGGACATGCCAATCAAGCCCGCCTTGGCGGCGGCGTAATTGGCCTGGCCGGCATTGCCGGTGACACCAACGATGGACGCGATGGAAATGATCCGCCCCTGGCGCTTTTTCATCATGCCGCGCAAGGCCGCGCGCGCCAGGCGAAATGGCGCGGTCAAATCCACTTCCAACACCGCATTCCAATCCGCATCGCCCATGCGCAGCGCCAGCATATCGCGGGTGAAGCCGGCATTGTTCACCAGAATATCCAAGCCGCCCGCTTCGGCTTCGATTTTTTCCACCAGCTTCGCCGGCGCTTCCGGGTCCGCCAGATCGGCTGGCGCCACAATCACGCGGGAACCGAGTTCGGCGGCCAGTGCCTCCAATTCCACAGCGCGGCGGCCGGTGATGGCAACCGTGGCGCCCTGCGCGTGCAGCGCGCGGGCGACACCTGCGCCAATGCCGCCTGTGGCGCCGGTGACAAGCGCGGTCTTGCCGGTCAGATCAAACATATCTCTCATCCCTGGTTGAAGCGTTTGAACAGGAAATGCCGCGCATGCCCTGGCGGCTGATCCTCAATACTGCCGAAAAGCGCATAGCCATGCTTTTCGTAAAAAGGCCGCGCCTGGAAGGAAAAAGTGTCCACCCAAGCGCCGATGCAGCCCCGGTCTCGTGCCTCAGCCTCCAGCCGCGTCAGCAGGCCTGATCCAAGGCCCGTGCCACGCATATCTTCGGGCAGAAACAGCAGGTGCAGATAATACCAGCCACCGAAGCACCAACCGAAAGCACCGCCCACCGGCACATCTTCGGCCTGGCGCCTGACCACCAGTGACAGCGGCTTGACGCCAAATTGGCCGATGAACGGCGCATTCAGGGCCGATAGCCCATCCAAGGCTATCTTCGCAGCCGGATCATCCTCAATCTCCGAGAGTGTGATCTCGGCCATGATCAGAGCGTTTTCAGGAAGGCTTCAAGCTCGGCCGGATTGCCGATGGCAAGGGCGGTCGCTTCCGGCGCATTGCGCTTCATGAGGCCGGTCAGCACCTTGCCCGAGCCGACCTCGACAAATTTATCGCACCCCATGGCGGCCATGGCGGCGACGCATTCGCGCCAGCGCACCGTGCCGGTCACTTGCCGCACCAGCAAATCGCGGATTTCACCCGGATCGGTCGCCTTGGCGGCGGTGACATTCGCCACCACCGGCACGGCAGGCGCCTGCATGATGGCCTGGGCGAGCGCTTCTGCCATGGCATCCGCAGCGGGGGCCATCAGCGCACAATGAAAGGGGGCGGATACCGGCAGCAGCATGGCGCGCTTCACGCCTTTTTCCTTGGCAATTTCAATGGCGCGCTCGACAGCCGCCTTGGCGCCGGAAATCACCACCTGGCCACCGCCATTATCATTGGCGGCTTCCACCACCTCGGGTTTGTTGGTTTCAGGATTGGTCGCGGCGGCGGCGCAAATTTCCTGCGCCAATTCAATCTCCGCGCCCAGAAGTGCGGCCATGGCGCCGGTGCCGGGTGGGGTCGCTTTCTGCATCGCCTCACCCCGCAGGCGCAAAAGCTTGGCGGCGGTGGCGATATCAAAGGCGCCGGCAGCAGTCAGCGCGCTATATTCGCCAAGCGAATGCCCCGCCACCAGCGCGACGCGCGCGGCAAGCCCAAAACCGCCTTCGGCCTCAAGCGCCCGCACCACGGCCAAAGAATGCGCCATCAGCGCCGGCTGGGCATTGGCCGTCAGCGTCAATTCTTCCTGCGGGCCTTCCCACATCAGCTTGCTCAGCTTCTGGCCCAAAGCATCATCCACTTCCTGGAAGACGTGGCGGGCAGCAGGAAAGGCATCGGCCAGGTCGCGGCCCATGCCGACAGCCTGGCTCCCCTGGCCGGGGAAGACGAAGGCAAAGGCCATGATGATAAGTCCGTTAAAGTTAAGGGTCAGGCCGCGCGAATGGCCGTGCGGCCCCGGCTTGTCAACCGCGTCAGTTCATCTGGATATTCGCTTCGCGCACCACCTGCTTCCAGCGGGCGAGTTCCGCCGAAATCGTGGCCCCCAATTCCTGAGGCGTGGAAGCATCAATGGTGAAGCCGGCAGCGGTCAGGCGCTGCGCGGTCTCTGGCGTGCGAAGGGCGGCCACAATCACCTCATGCAGCCGGGCGATGGCCGGCGCGGGCGTGCCCGCCGGGGCCAGGAAGGCGGACCAGGAAGCGGAAAGCACATCGGGCAGGCCCGCTTCCACCATGGTGGGCACATCTGGCAGGCCGGAAAAGCGCTTGGTGCCGGCAATGGCAATGGCGCGCAAAGCGCCTGAGACCACATGCGGGCGCACGGTTGCCGCATTCAAAATGCTGGCCTGGACTTGGCCCTGGATCATGGCGGTCACCGCCGGGGCGCCGCCGGGGAAGGGCACATGTGTCGCCTCGGTCCCCGTGCGCTTCAGGAACAGCTCCATGCCCAATTGCTCGGTAGAGCCCACACCGCCCGAGGAATAGGAAGCCCGGCCCCCTTCACGCTTCAGCCAGGCCACAACCTCAGCCACAGTGGTCGCAGGCACATCCTTGTTCACGACCAGCATATTGGGGACAGACATGGCTAGGCTGACCGGGGCGAAATCCTTTTCAGGGTCATAGCCAGGGCGGGCCATGACGGCGGGGTTGATGGTCATGGTGCCGCTGGCGGCGACGATCAGCGTATGGCCATCGGGGGGTTGCGCCGCGACATGGCGGGCGGCGATGGCGCCGGTGGCGCCGGGGCGGTTTTCCACCACCACATTCTGCCCAAGGGCTGTCTGCATGGCGGGTGCGACCAGCCGTGCCACCAAATCATTCGGCCCGCCAGGCGCAAAGGGCACCACCAGCACCACCGGGCGGCTTGGCGCCCAGGTGCCCTGCGCGTGGGCCTGGCTGGCCGCCAGCGCCAAAGGCAGGCCCATCAGGATGCGGCGATGAAACATGGTGAAGCTCCCCGTTTTTCTTGCTGTTACTAAGCATAAAGCCGCACGCAGTGACAGCCAGGGCTTGATCCCCCACCCCCCTTTGTGCTTTACGCCCCCCTCCCCTGCCGGGTGCAAGGCAAGTGCCCGGCTATGCCCCTATGCGTGCCCCATCCCGGGGCCAGGGCTGAGCCAGCCAAAGGGAGATCACATGCCGCTATACGAATGCGTGTTCATCGCACGCAATGACATTACGCAACAGCAGGTTGAAGCCATTGCCGATCAGGTCGCCGCCACGGTGGCCGAAGGCGGTGGCGAAGTGCGCAAGCGCGAATATTGGGGCCTGCGCGGCCTTGCTTATCGCATCAAGAAGAATCGCAAGGGGCATTACATGCTTCTTGGCCTTGATACGCCCCCCGCCGCCCTCAATGAGGCAGAGCGTCAGCTTGGCCTGAATGAAGACGTGCTGCGCATGCTGACCGTGCGCGTGGAAGCGATTGAAGAAGCGCCTTCCGCTGTCATGTCCAAGCGCGGCGGTGACGATCGCGACCGCGAAAAATCCTTCCGTGGCCCGCGCCCGGCTGGCCGCTTCGGGTCTGGCCGCGGTGGCCGTGGCGATGACCGTGAGGAATTCCGTGCCCGCGGCCGCGACGAAATGGATATGTCCATGGGGATTGAGGAATAAGCCATGTCTGACAATGCAGATCTGATCCCCGCCGCCCGTCGCCCTGCCGTTGGTGCGCGCCGGCCCTTCCATCGTCGTCGCAAATCCTGCCCCTTCAGCGGGAATGGTGCGCCGAAGATTGACTATAAGGATGTGCGGCTTCTGTCGCGCTTCCTGTCTGAGCGCGGCAAGATCGTGCCGGCGCGCATCACCTCGGTTTCCGCGACGAAGCAGCGCGAATTGGCCATTGCCATCAAGCGCGCCCGCTTCCTGGCGCTGCTGCCTTACGTGATTGCGGATTAGGCAGCACATAGCGGCGAAGGGGCATGGGACAAGCCATGGAAATCAGGCGCGGCCTGTTGGATGATCCGCGTTGGCTCGCGGCGGCGATTGGTGGGATTGCTTCCGCCATCGCAGCGCTTTGGGCCATGCGCGGGTTGCCGCTGGGCTTTGCGGCTTTCTGGCTGACTTCGCTGCCCATCTTCGCCGCCGGGCTTGGCTTTGGCAGCGCCTCGGCCTTTGGCGCGCTCGGCATTGGCACCTTGATTGTGTTGATCCTGGCAAGTGAATGGCCATCCCTGATCTACCTGCTGGGCTTCGCGCTTCCCGCGCTGCTGATGGTGGCAACAGGGCTGCGCGGTGGCCGGATTGATGCGTCAGTGCCCTTGGCACTGACCGGCATTTGGCCGGCGCTGGTGATCCTGCTGGTGGCGATGCTGCTGGCGGGCACTGCCGTCGGTTTTGACGGGGCCTTGAATGCCTCGGTCAAGCAGGGGCTTTCGCGCATGGGCATTGCCGATGCGGGCATGCCGGTGGAGCAATTGGCGCGCATCATGGCGCCCGCCATGGCGGGGTGGATGGTGGCTGCGTTGATCCTGTGCGGCATTGGGGCGCAAAGCGCCTTGACGCGGCGGGGGCTTGCCTTAGCCGCAACACCGCGCTGGTGCGAAAGCCGCCTGCCGATCTGGTATGGGTTCCTCCCTTCCGGGGCGGCGCTGGTCTGGCTCAGCGGCATGGGCGGCGATAGCAGCCTGCCCATGGCACTTTTTGTGGTTTTGCTGCTGCCCTTCTTTCTGCTGGGGCTTGCCGCGGTGCATCGGCGTTCTGTCGGCCGCACCGCCCGGCCCTTCATGCTTGGCGTCTTCTACGCCGGGCTTGTGATCTTGAGCGTGCCGGCCGCAATCGCGGTGACGGCCTTCGGTATTTTCGAACAATGGGGGCGGCGCAACCAGCCGCCCGGAGGCATGACATGATTGACCTGATCCTGATGCAGCGCGTGGACAAGCTTGGCCAAATGGGTGAGCGTGTGAAGGTGCGCCCTGGCTATGCGCGCAATTACCTGCTGCCCACCGGCAAGGCGATCCGCGCCAGCAAGACAAATCTTGAGCGCTTCGAACGCGAACGCGCCCAGCTTGAAGCGGACAATATCAAGCGCCGTGGTGAGGCAGAGCGTGTGGCCGAACGCGTGGCCGGGCTTTCCGTGATCATCATCCGCCAGGCGGGTGAAAGCGGCAGCCTTTATGGTTCCGTGGTGTCGCGCGACATCGCGGTTGCCTGCACCGAAGGTGGCCTCACCATCACGCGTGAGCAGGTATTGCTCGGCCAACCGATCAAGACTGTTGGTGTCAGCACCGTGCAGGTGGAACTCCATCCGGAAGTGCAAATCCCGGTGGTGGTGAATGTGGCGCGCAGCCGCGAAGAAGCTGAAAAGCAGGCGCGTGGCGAAAGCGTGGCCGCTGCCGCGCAGGCCGAAAGCCTGGAAGCGGAGCTTGCGGCGGAAATGGCAGCGACGGAATAAGCCGGCTGAGACTGGGTAGGCGGCGGCGTGTTGCCCCAGCCTTCCAGCAAGGTTTGACCTGGTCACGGGCCAAATCGTCCCGATTATCTCGGCGGACAAGACTGGCCCGAGGTTGGCCCCGCCGTCCGATTGCGGGCAAACTGTGGCCGTGGAGCCGGGATTTTCCTTCTGCCTGTGATTGCTTGCGAGCCAACGGGCGCCCCGCGATCTGACGCGTGGTGCATCTGGCGCGTTGGGTGTGGGGTGGTCAAGGGGAAGCGGTGTTGGGGGCAGGGCAATCGCTTGAGACTGTTCGGGATTCCTGATTGGGGCGTAATGTGATTCATGGGTTACCTCTATTTGATGAGGTTTCTCCATGTCTTCTGTGTCACTCCTGGATCATTTTTCTGCGCTTGAGGATCCTCGCCAG
>JADCEX010000389.1 GCA_020249825.1 Roseomonas sp. | reverse complement strand
GGGCAGCGTGGTCGTGATCTGCTCATGCTTGAGCAGAGAGGTCGCCATATTGCGGAACATCGCCGCACGATGGCTTGACGTGACATTGAGCTTCCGCCCAGACAATCCGTGACGCATCTTTCTTATCCTTCAGAACGAACCGTTCAGAACGGCTCATCTGCCCTTTTCGCCAAATCCTCGATATTTTCAGGCGGCCATTCCGGCACCGTCATGCCAAGGCCAAGCCCCATCGCGGTCAGGACTTCCTTGATTTCATTGAGCGACTTGCGCCCGAAATTCGGCGTGCGCAGCATTTCCTGTTCGGTCTTCTGCACCAGATCGCCGATATAGACGATATTGTCGTTCTTCAGGCAATTCGCGCTGCGGACAGACAGCTCAAGCTCATCCACCTTGCGGAGCAGGTTGCGGTTGAACGGCAGATCATCCTGCATTTCCGCACCGAGTTCAGGGCGCGGTTCGTCGAAATTGATCAGGATTTGCAGCTGTTCCTGAATGATGCGCGCGGCAACACCCACGGCATCTTCCGGCGCCAGCGTGCCATCGGTTTCCACCGAAAGGATCAGCTTGTCATAATCCGTGCGCTGGCCAACGCGGGTCGGTTCCACGCGATAGGCCACGCGGCGCACCGGCGAATAGATCGCATCCACCGGGATCAGACCAATCGGCGCATCTTCCGGGCGGTTTTCTGAGGCCGGCACATAGCCCTTGCCGGAATCGATGATCAATTCCATCGAAAGCTTCGCACCATCATCCAACGTGCAGATCACCAGATCAGGATTGGCGATTTCGATATCGCCGCTGGTCTGGATTTGCCCTGCCGTCACTTCACCCGGGCCGGTCGCCATCAGCGCCAGGCGTTTTTCACCTTCACCCTGATAGCGGAGCGCAAGCTGCTTCACATTCAGCACGATATCGGTGACGTCTTCGCGCACACCGGGGATGCTGCTGAATTCATGCAGCACGCCATCAATGCGAATCGCCTTCACCGCCGCACCCAGCAGCGAGGAAAGCAGCACGCGGCGCAGCGCATTGCCAAGCGTCATCCCAAAGCCGCGCTCCAGCGGCTCCAGCACCAAGGTGGCGCTGCGCAGCGGGTTGATCGTCGGCTCGATATGCTTCTGCGTTTCGATCAGGGAACGCCAGTTGCGGTCAAGCACGTTCATGTCTCTCCTATCGGGCTGCGGCGGTCAGGCGTGGCGCGCGTATCAGACGCGGCGGCGCTTGCGCGGGCGGCAACCGTTATGGGGAATGGGGGTCACATCGCGAATGGCAGTCACCTGAAAGCCAACAGCCTGCAGGGCACGGAGCGCAGATTCACGGCCCGAACCAGGGCCGCTCACCATAATATCCAGCACTTCCATCCCGTGTTCACGCGCCTTGCGGCCCGCATCTTCAGCGGCTACCTGCGCCGCATAGGGGGTGGATTTACGGCTGCCCTTGAAGCCCTGCGACCCGGCGGAAGACCAGGCAATCGCATTGCCCTGCGCATCCGTGATGGTCACGATGGTGTTGTTGAAGGTGGACAGCACATGCGCCACGCCAGAAGAAATATTCTTCCGTTCCTTGCGCTTCACCGGGCCACGAGCGGCACCGCCGCGGGGTTCACGAGCCATCTTACTTAGTCACCTTCTTCTTGCCGGCGATCGCAACCGCCTTGCCCTTGCGGGTACGCGCATTGGTATGGGTGCGCTGCCCGCGCACCGGCAGGCCCTTGCGGTGGCGCAGCCCACGATAGGAACCAAGATCCATCAGGCGCTTGATGTTCATCGCCTGCTCACGCCGCAAATCGCCTTCCACGCGGTATTCGCGGTCGATCAATTCGCGGATGCGCATGATTTCATCATCGGTCAGCTGATTCACGCGGCGTTCGGCCGGGATGCTCAACTGATCGCAGATGACCTTCGCGTTCTGCGGGCCAATGCCATAGATATAGCGAAGCGAGACCAGAACTCGCTTATTGGTCGGAATATTCACGCCGGCGATGCGCGCCACAGTGCCTCTCCTGGGGCCGAGCCCCGCGATACCGCCGCGGTAGCCCATGGGGCCCAGCCGGCGGAGTGTTCCGAATGATTTTGCAACGACAAAGAGCGGCCGGAGTTACCCCCCGCCGCGGGAGCAGCGGGTTTAGCCCCAGTACCCTTCCCCGTCAAGCCTTTCCTGACAAAATTTCACCGATCTGGCGTGCGACTTCCGCCATGGAAGCCATGCCGTCAACGGCCTTCAACTTCCCTTGCCCCGCATAATACGGAAGCAAGGGGGCAGTCTGGCGATGATAGGCTTCAAGCCGTGCTGCCACGGTTTCCGCCTTGTCATCCGCCCGTCGGGAAAATTCGGTCCCGCCGCAGCTATCGCAAACCCCGGCCTTGGCCGGCTGCTTGAATGTATCATGATAGCCCGCGCCACATTTCGCGCAGCTATAACGCCCGGAAATGCGCCCCACCAGCGCGGCATCATCCACCTTGAGCTCAATCACGTGATCAAGCTTGAGGCCGCTTTCCGTCAGCATGGCGTCGAGCGATGCCGCCTGGGGGGCGGTGCGCGGAAAGCCATCCAGGATGAACCCCTTGGCGCAATCAGGCCGTGCCACACGGGCCTTGAGCATGGCGGTGATCACCTCATCCGGCACCAGTTCACCGCGTTCCATGATGCCCTTGGCCTTCAGGCCGATCTCGCTGCCCGATTTCACCTCAGCGCGCAGCATGTCGCCGGTGGAAATCTGGGCGATGCCGAATTTCTCTTCCAGCATCTTGGCCTGGGTGCCCTTGCCCGCGCCAGGCGGGCCGAGAAGGATAAGGTTCATCCGTTTCCTCCGTTCAACGCCCGCGCGGCTGCCCACGGCCGCCAAGACGCGCTTTCTTGATCAAGCCTTCATACTGATGGGCAAAGAGATGCGATTGCACCTGCGCCACCGTATCCATGGTCACCGAGACAATGATCAGCAGGGACGTGCCGCCGAAGTAGAATGGCACGCCATATTGGCTGATCAGGATTTCAGGAATGATACAAACCAGGCAGAGATAAGCCGCACCCAGAACCGTAAGCCGCGTCAGCACCCGATCAAGATATTCGGAGGTATTCTGCCCCGGGCGGATCCCCGGAATGAAGCCGCCATATTTCTTGAGGTTATCGGCCGTTTCGGTCGGGTTGAAGACAATCGCCGTATAGAAGAAGGCGAAGAAAATGATCATCGCCATATACAGGATCATATAGGCGGGCCGGCCATGCGCCAACATGGCGGAGATGGTCTGCAACCAGCCATCCGCCATATCCTGCGAAAAGCCCGCAATCGTTGCCGGCAACAACAGCAGCGATGACGCAAAGATCGGCGGAATGACGCCAGCGGTATTCAGCTTGAGCGGGAGATGCGTTGCCTCACCACCGAACATGCGGTTGCCCACCTGGCGCTTTGGGTATTGTACCGGAATGCGGCGCTGCGCACGCTCAATGAACACCACGAAAACAATCACCAGCAGCGCGATGATCAGGAAGGCGATGATGAAGATCGTGGAAAGCGCACCGGTGCGGCCCAATTCCAACGTGCTGATCAGCGCCGATGGCAGATTCGCCACAATGCCCGCGAAAATGATCAGGCTGATGCCATTGCCCACACCGCGCGCCGTAATCTGTTCCCCAAGCCACATCAGGAACATGGTGCCGCCCACCAGCGTGATCACGCAGGAAAGCCGGAAGAACAGCCCCGGATCATAAACCGCCGCACCGAATTGCCCGCGCATGCTCTCAAGCCCGATCGCGATGCCATAGGCCTGGAAGATCGCAATCGCGACCGTGAGGTAGCGCGTGTATTGATTGAGCTTCTTCCGCCCCGATTCACCTTCCTTTTTCAGGGCTTCCCAGGCGGGAATCGCGGCAGTCATCAACTGCACTATGATGCTCGCGCTGATGTAAGGCATGATGTTCAGCGCAAAGACGGTCATGCGCCCAAGCGCGCCGCCCGAGAACATGTCAAACATGCCAAGAATGCCGCCGCCATGCTGGGCGAGAATCTCGCCCATCACCGCCGCATCCACACCCGGCACAGGGATATAGGTACCGATGCGGTAGACGATCAGCGCGCCAAGCGTGAACCAGATACGCTTCTTGAGCTCGGTCGCCTTGGAGAGCACGCCGAGGTTCAGATTGGACATCGCCTGTTCCATGGCGGACGCCATGCGCATTCTCCCAATGCCTGCAGGGCGCCCTTGGGTCGTGCCCCTGTCTTCAAGCCCTATGTGGCGCCGCGCCCCAACAAGACAAGCGCGCTGCGCCAGAATGAAAGCGGCGCCCGAGTAACCCCGCGCGCCGCCAAGAATCTTACCGCATCGCGATCAGGCGGCGCGGTGCCGACAAGTCTCAGCCAGCCTCAGCGGGCGCGGCCGGCGCGGTGACGGTTACGCTGCCGCCCGCGGCTTCCACCGCCGCAATGGCCGCAGCCGAAGCGCCGGAGACGGAAATCCGCACTGCGCGCTTGATCTCACCCTTGCCGAGCAAACGCACGCCGATGAATTTTGAGCTGGAACGAACAACGCCCGCTGCGCGCAGCGCCGCTTCATCCAGATCCTGACCCGCCGGCAGACGCCCCGCTTCAATCGCCGCATCCAGCGTGCCGATATTCAGCGTGGCATAGAGCTTGCGGAAAGTGTTCACGAAGCCGCGCTTGGGTAGGCGCCGATAAATCGGCAACTGACCGCCTTCAAAGCCGTTCAGCGAAACGCCGGTACGCGCCTTCTGACCCTTCACGCCACGCCCGCCGGTCTTGCCCTTGCCAGAGCCAATCCCACGGCCGATGCGCTTGAACTTGGGACGCGCGCCCGCATTGTCGCGGATTTCATTCAACTTCATGACTTAATCCTCCACCTTCACCAGGTGGGCGACCTTACGGATCATGCCGCGCACCGCAGGCGTGTCTTCAAGTTCACGCGTACGATGGCGCTTGTTCAGACCAAGGCCGATCAAGGTTTCCTTCTGGCCGGGCTTGCGCCCGATGGGTGACCCAAGCTGGGTCACCTTCACTGTCTTTTTCTCAGCCATTCGCGGCCTCCTGCGCCT
>JADCEX010000388.1 GCA_020249825.1 Roseomonas sp. | reverse complement strand
TGATGGCTTTTATCGCAAACTCACCGCGCGGGTTTCAAGCCTGCGCAAGGTGACATCGCGCTTCGCCATGGAATGTGTGAAGTCCACAACCGCCCTGCCCATCTGAAGCGCGCCCGCCGATTGACCGGAAAGAGGTCGCGCCCTAGCTTCCAAGCATCGTAAGCAAAAGGGAGGATTTGCCGGCATGACCGTGCATTTCTGTGTGCATGACGAAGGCGATTCCGTCGGCGTCGTTGTTGTTGAAGGGATCAAGTCCGGCCAGGCGCTGAATGGCTGGATCATGGATCAGGACAAGATGATCACCTTCAACGCCAAGTCGGATATCCCGATCGGGCATAAGCTGGCCATCCGTGCCATCGCTGCCGGTGATACCATCATCAAATACGGCATTGATATCGGCAAGGCGGTGAAGGAAATTTCCGCCGGCGAGCATTTGCATGTCCACAACGTCAAAACAAAGCGGTGGTAAGCGCCATGGGCATCAATCTGAAGAACGCCGCCTTTGAAGGCTGGCGCCGCGAAAATGGCCGCATGGGTGTGCGCAACCATGTCATCATCCTGCCGGTGGATGATCTTTCCAACGCGGCCTGCGAAGCGGTGGCCAATAACATCAAAGGCGCGCTCGCGATCCCGCACGCCTATGGCCGCCTGCAATTCGGCGCGGATCTTGACTTGCACTTCCGCACGCTGATCGGCACCGGCAGCAACCCGAATGTCGCCGGCGTTGTCGTGATTGGCATTGAACCAGGCTGGACCGGCCGCATCGTTGAAGGCATCGCCAAATCCGGCAAGCCGGTGGAAGGCTTCGCCATCGAACAGAATGGCGATATCAACACCATCGCCAATGCCTCCCGCGCGGCTTATCGCATGGTGAAGCACGCATCGCGGTTGAAGAAGACCCGCGCTTCCATCCAGGAGCTTTGGGTTTCCACCAAATGCGGTGAAAGCGATACCACATCGGGCCTTGCTTCCTGTCCTACGGTTGGCAATTCCTTCGACAAGCTTTGGGAAAACGGCAATACGCTCGTGTTCGGCGAAACCACCGAACTCACAGGCGGAGAACATCTGGTCGCGGCACGTTGCCGCACGCCGGAAATCCGCGCGCAATTCCAGGCGATGTTTGATCGCTACCAGCGTGTGGTTGAGGCCAACAAGACGAATGATCTTTCCGAAAGCCAGCCCACCAAGGGCAATATCGAAGGCGGCCTCACCACCATCGAGGAAAAGGCACTCGGCAATATCCAAAAGATCGGCAAGAAGTGTTTGGTCGATGGCGTGCTGGACAAGGCGGAAGAACCCACCCATTCGGGGCTTTGGTTCATGGATTCTAGCTCCGCCGCGGCGGAGATGGTGACCCTTTGCGCCGCATCAGGTTTTGCCGTGCATACCTTCCCGACCGGGCAGGGCAATGTCATTGGCAACCCGATCCTGCCGGTTATCAAACTCACCGCCAATCCGCGCACGCAGCGCACCATGTCCGAACATATTGACGTGGATGTGACTGGGCTCTTGCAGCGGCAGATGAATATGGATGATGCCGGCGAAGCCTTGCTTGATTGCATCATCCGCACCGCTGATGGTGAATTGACTGCGGCCGAATTGCTGGGCCACCGCGAATTCAGCCTGACGCGGCTCTACGAAAGCGCCTGAGCATACTGGGCGGCGCGCCCTTTAACGCGCGCCGCCCAGACCTCGCTTCAAGTCACGATATAGCGGACACCAAGGTCCAAGCGCCTACCCCTCCCCCGGATCAATCCAGCCGATATTCCCATCGGGACGGCGATAGACAACATTCAGCCCGCCGCCCTTCTTGTTGCGGAACATCAGCGCCTGGGCCTGAGCCAGATCAAGCCGCATCACCGCCTCACCCACACTCAGTTTTTCAACATAGGTGGGGTTTTCGGCGATGATGGCGCCATGGTCGCCATGTTCGGGCGCCTCCTCATCCGCCGAGGCTTCGATCACATAGCGCCGGCCGCGCGGCGCTGCCTCCGCTGCCGCTTCGCGTTCGCCGGCGAAGGATCGCGCATGTTCATTCACACGCCGGCGATAGCGGCGGAGCCGCTTGGCCAAATGCTCGGCGGCAACCTCAAACGCGCGATGTGCGTCCGCCCCCTCACCTTCGGCGCGCATCATCAAGCCGCGCCCGGCTTTCAGGTTGATGTCGCAACTGAATTGGCTTCGATGCTTGTGGAAGGTCACATTGGCTTCAAGCGCGTGATCAAAATACTTGGCGGTAATCGCCGCCAGCCCGTCGCTCACATGGGTCTTCAGCGCTTCACCGGTTTCAACCTGTTTGCCGGCAACTGTAATATGCATGGGCCTATGCCCTCCCTTTTGCAAAGCGGAGGGGCCGCCCCTTGGCAACCGGGCGCGCGACCCTTCCCTTCCTCCCGGGTCGCCCTTGTGTCCGGATCAGGCCGAGGCGGCCTTCTCCCGTTTGCGCTGCACGGATGATGGAATGCGCAGCGCGTCCCGGTATTTGGCCACAGTTCGCCGGGCAATGTCCACGCCTTCTTCGCGCAACCGGGCCACAATCGTATCATCCGACAGGATGTCATCCGGGCTTTCGGCATCCACCATGGCCTTGATGCGGTAACGTACGGCTTCCGCGCTATGCGCTTCCCCGCCGCGGGTGCCGGAAATGGCGGTGGTGAAGAAATATTTAAGCTCAAAAGTGCCGCGCGGCGTGGCAATGGCCTTGTTCGACGTCACGCGGGAGACGGTGCTTTCATGCAACGAAACCTCATCCGCCACATCGCGCAGGATCAGCGGCCGGAGATGCCCAACGCCGTGACGGAAGAAACCATCCTGCCGGCGGACAATCTCCGCCGCTACTTTCAGGATGGTATTGGCGCGTTGTTCGAGCGACTTCACCAACCATGACGCGGTCTGAAAGCGTTCCGCGATCCAGTTCTTGTCGTCCTTGCCGCGCGCGCTGACATTGGCCGAGGCGAAGAAGCCCCGATTGACCAGCACACGCGGTAGGGTTTCCAGATTGAGTTCCACAATCCAATCATCATTCGGCCCGCGCCGCATCAGCACATCCGGCACAAGTGTCGGCGCGGGCGGTGCATCAAAGGAAGCGCCCGGCTTGGGGTCCAGCCGCCTCAACTCCGCGACCATTTCCGCCATGTCTTCCGCATCAACGCCGCAGATCTGCTGCAAGCCCTGCAGATCACGCTTGGCGAGCATTTCCAGATTAGCGAGCAGCGCCGCCATGGCGGGATCATAACGATTGCGATCCTGCAATTGAACCGCAAGACACTCGGCCAGATCATGGCAAAACATGCCAACCGGATCGAAGCGCGCCATGGCAAGCCGCACGCGTTCCACCAGCGCTTCTTCGCAGCCCAGCGCATCGGCGATCACCTGCACACGTGCATGCAGCCGCCCCGCCTGATCCACCAGTGCCAAAAGATTACCGGCGATCAGCCGTTCCTGCGGCTCTGTGAAATTCAGCCTGATCTGTTCCGCCAAATGATCGCGCAAGGAGCGTTCCGGCGCTTCCATGGCGTCTATGCCGGAAAGATCATCCTCAAAATCGCTGCGCCCACCACGACCAATCGGCGGGAGGCCATTATCGTAAACATTATCCCATTCGGCATCGAGCGGCGAGGCGTTCTCCGACGGCAGCGCATCAGAAGCAGCCGCGCTGGCGGCATCGGCAGGTTCAGGCGCAGCCGGCAAGGGATCAGTACTGCGCCCGGCATCCGGGCCGGCGATGGGGCGTTCATCGCGTTCCAGTAGCGGGTTGCGTTCCAGCTCTTCCTCGACAAAGGCGGAGACTTCCAGATTGGAAGATTGCAGCAGCTTGATCGCCTGGCGCAGCTGCGGCGTCATTACCAGCTGCTGCGACTGCCTCAGATCAAGACGCGGGCCGATTGCCATCAGCGCTGCTCACAAAGCCGGGCGGAAAGGAAGGCGGTGACCATGCGTATGAATTTCAGGCTATAGGCTGAATTTTTCGCCAAGATAGACGCGGCGCACATCCTCATTCGCCACGATTTCCTGCGGGCTGCCTTCCATCAATACCTTGCCATCATGCAAGATATAGGCGCGGTCAATGATTTCGAGCGTTTCGCGCACATTATGGTCGGTGATCAGCACGCCAATGCCGCGATCCTTCAAATGCTTGACGAGATCACGGATTTCACCGACCGCGATGGGGTCAATGCCGGCCAGCGGTTCATCCAACAGGATATAGGATGGGTGTGTGGCCAGCGCACGCGCGATTTCGCAGCGCCGCCGTTCACCACCGGAAAGCGCCAAAGCGGGGGCGCGGCGCAAATGCGCAATGCCGAATTCCGCCAACAATTCATCCAGCATGGCGGCACGGCGATCGCTTTCCGGTTCTACCACTTCCAAAGCGGCGCGGATATTCTGTTCCACCGTGAGGCCGCGAAAAATGCTTGCTTCCTGCGGCAGATAGCCAAGCCCAAGCCGCGCGCGGCGATACATGGGCAGCATGGTGACATCATGCCCATCCATCATCACGCGCCCTTCATCGGGCTGCACGAGGCCAGTAATCATGTAAAATGTCGTTGTCTTGCCGGCGCCATTCGGGCCGAGCAGCCCCACCGCCTCCCCGCGCTGGAGCGAGAGCGAAACATTCCGCACCACAGGCCGCTTCTTGTAACGCTTACCAAGCCCAGTTGCGTGAAGCCCGCCGCTGCCGGGCACCAGCTTGATGGGGGGCTTATCACTCATCGTGTCGGCGCCCCTGGCCCGGGAAGACCCTGGCCCTCACCTGGCACGATGATGCCGCGCACCCTTTCATTCGGGCATGCCACAAGCCGCGAAATGCCCGTATCCATATTCACAATCGCCTCACATCCCGTCAGCGTATTGTCACCCCGCACGATCCGCACATTGCCAAGCAGGCGTGCAATACTATTGGGCGGCGTATAGATGCCGGTATCCCCGCGCACCACTTCGGTTGGGGTGCGGATTTCAATGCGCCCAAAGGCTTCCACCCGATCAAGATTGCTGCCCGAACCAGGCGACGCCTCGGGCGCTGAGCGGGTTGGCTGCGGGCGTGTTGCGGCGGCTTCTGTCTGTGCCTCACGAAAATAGGCCACCAGCACATCGGCACGCACGCGCCTGTCATCCTTTGTCACCACCACCGCATCGCCGCGCGCTACCGCCATGCGCCGCTGCGGCCAATATTCCACAGTGTCGCGCGCCGTCAGCACATTATCGGGCGAGGTGAGGCGCAGATTATTGCCCGTAAGGACCATGACCGCCTGATCGAGATCATAGATCGCGCGATCACCCTCTGCACGGTCTGTTGCCGTGGTGATCACGACAGAACCTTCGGCTTCCAGACGCCAAATTTCGCTCGCGCCGCCGGGGCCTTCGCTGGGTGGGCGCGCCTCAACCGGCGCGCCGCCACGTGGGCGATAGCGCGCCAGCAGCAGATCAGCATCAATGGTGACACCCCCGCGCACGGCCTGCGCCGCACCGCGCGCGATCACCACCTGATCATTCTGGCGCCATTCAATCCCATCCCGCGCGGTGACTTCAATCGGCCCGCCCTGATTGAGATCAGCCACCTGCGCCGAGGCAAGGCCCGCGCACAGAAAAAATGCCAAGGCGAAGCGGCGCATCATTGGCGGCCTTCCAGCATGGCGCGCGCGCGCCCGGTGAAGACCACCACCGCGCCCTTATCATAAAGGCGGAAACCTTCGCTGATAAGCGTACCGAAGGGGCCCTGAGCGGCCACGGGCTTATCGCCGGAAGCGGCACCTTCTTTCAATTCAATCGAGGCTTCTTCGGTCACCAGCAGATTGCCGCCATCATGCCACAGCGTGACTTTGCCGCGCAGATCAAGATGATTGCGCGCCTTGTCCAGCCGGCCTTCGCGCGATTCCAAAAGCACCCAACCATCGGTCATGAGCAAATCAGCGCGCGGCGCGGACAGGTCCACCAAATCCTGGTTCTGCCCCTGAATCGCAACCGCTGCAGTGACGGTATAGGGCCGGTTCTGCTCATCCACGCCCTGATAACGGGGTGCCACAATGCGCACCGCCTCGGGCGCGGTTTCGGCAACGCGGCGGAAGGAAACCCGCGCGCGTTCTTCTGCGCCTTCCAATTCCGGCCAGATGGCAATGGCCAGCAGCAGCGCCACCCCCGCGCCTGGCACCAGCCATTTCAGCAGCGTCAAGAGCGCCCGCCGGCGCGCCATTTGCGCCGCCGAAGGTGACCAGCGTTCGCGTGAGGGCGGTGTGATGCGTCGCGGCGCCCGCGGCACGGCGGCAATCACCGGGGCGTCAGGCGCGCGGTTCTTCACGCCACACCTGCGCGCAGCAGATCATGAATATGCAAAATGCCGATCGGCCGGCGCGCTTCATCCACCACGAAAAGCGCGGTGATGGCGTGCTTGTTCATCAGCCCAAGCGCTTCCGCCGCCAGCGCATCGCCGGTGATGGCCCTTGGATTGCGCGTCATCACCTCACCTGCCGGGCGCGCGAGCAAAGCCGCCCCGCCCGAGGCTTCCAGCGCGCGGCGCAAATCGCCATCCGTGATCACGCCGGCCAGCGCGCCATCTGCGCTAACCACGCCAAGGCAGCCAAAGCGCCGCGCGGTCATCGCCAAAATCGCGGCTTCCATGGGCATATCGGGCGGCGCCAGTGGCAATTCCGCCGCGCCATGCATCAGATCCCGCACGCGCGACAGCCGCGCCCCCAGCTTGCCGCCGGGATGGAACACCCGAAAATCTGAAGCCGTAAAACCCCGCCGCGTGAGCAGCGCCACCGCCAAGGCATCGCCCAGCGCCATTTGCATGGTGGTGGAGGTTGTGGGCGCGAGCCCCATCGGGCAAGCCTCAGCCGCCGCAGGCAAGACCAGCGCCACATCAGCAGCGCGCGCGAGCGTGCTTTCCGCGCGGCCGATAATGCCAATCAGCGGCAGGCTGAAGCGCCGGGAATGCGCGATCAAATCGGCCAATTCCGGTGTCTCCCCGGAATTGGACAAGGCCAGCACCGCATCCCCGGCCAGGATCATCCCCAAATCGCCATGGGATGCTTCGGCCGGGTGCACAAACAAGGCGGGCGTGCCGGTGGAAGCCATGGTCGCGGCAATCTTGCGCGCCACATGGCCCGATTTCCCCATGCCGGAGACCACAACGCGCCCTGTCACCCCCGCCAGCAATTCCACCGCCCGCACAAAGCGCGCATCGAGACTATCGGACAGCGCGCGCAAGGCATCCGCTTCAAGCGCCAATACGCGGCGGCCTTCAGCAAGGTCTGGGTGGTGGGCAAGGTCATTCACGCCACCTTCTATGCGGCGCGGAACCGGATGGGTCAATAAATTCCGGGCCTCGCCCTGCAAAAAAAATGCCAGAGGTGTTTAGTGATGGAAAATATCCGGGTCCTCATAACCCAGCAGATCAAGCCGCCCGCGCGCCGGCAGGAAACGGAAGCAGGCTTCCGCCAAATCCAGCCGGCCTTCGCGCTTCAACAAGCCTTCCAGCTTGGCCCAAAGCGCATGGAGATGCAGCACATCCGAAGCAGCATAAGCCAATTGTTCGGGGCTGAGTTCCGCCGCACCCCAATCTGAGGTTTGCTGCTGCTTGGAAATCTCCACCCCTAGCAATTCCCGGCACAAATCCTTGAGCCCATGCCTATCCGTAAAAGTGCGCACCAGCTTGGCGGCGATTTTGGTGCAAATCACCGGCGCGGTGACAACACCCAGCGCATGATACAACGCCGCCACATCAAACCGCGCGAAATGAAACAGCTTGGTGATGGCCGGATCAGCCAATAACTTCTTCAAATTGGGCGCATCAGCGCCACGCCCACCAAGCGATGCCGGGCTGATTTGCACCAGATGCGCCGACCCATCGCCCGAAGATAACTGCACCAGGCAAAGCCTATCCCGATGCGGGTTCAGGCCCATGGTTTCCGTATCAATCGCGACCACACGGCCCAAATCCAGGCCATCCGGTAGGTCGTTTCTATAAAGCCGGATGGTCACGCCGGCATGGGAGAATAAGGTGGAACCCATTGGTCGCGCCGCCTCATGAAAAGAAAAACTGGTGCCCAGGAAAGGACTCGAACCTTCACAGCCTTGCGGCCACAGGTACCTGAAACCTGCGCGTCTACCAATTCCGCCACCTGGGCAAAGGGGGCCGGCGCCTTTCGGCGAGACGCGCGCATTTACGCGCTGGGGGGTGGGGCGTCAAGGAGGTGTGATGAGGGGTGGATCGGGGGTGCTGCCCGCTGAAACCGGCTTTCGGAGCACTATTCATACAGGATTTATCAAGCATAATCAGCCTCTTGCCGGCTTTGTTGAGATAACTTCAGCGCGATGATACTAATTGAACGCGGGGGGATCACATGCTGGAAATAGCCGAAAAAGACATTCTGCAAAGCCTAGCAGGCTGCTGAAAAGCTGTCATTGAGCATCGCGATTTTGGCTTGCGCGCATGTTTTCAACGCTGCTTTCGCCTGAACATAACCATTTTCAGTGATTTTTTTGGCCCTGCCGGCTCGCTCAGGACAGAGTCCCGGCATCACGCCGCCACCACCAGCAACTTCGGCAGGCGAACCAGGTTGTACGCTGCCATCGCCAGGGTGAACTGCCAGTCCACCTTGGGCAGCCCACGATGGCG
>JADCEX010000387.1 GCA_020249825.1 Roseomonas sp. | reverse complement strand
TCTATTCCGATACGCAAACCCGCCCGACGCCGGCCATGAAGGAAGCCATGATGCGCGCCGAAGTGGGCGATGAGCAGCATGGCGATGACCCGACCGTGCATGAACTGTGTGACCGCATGGCAGCACTGATGGGCAAGGAAGCGGCGATGTATCTGCCATCCGGCACCATGTGCAATGTGGTCGCGATCCTGACGCATTGCCAAAAGGGTGATGAGGTGGTGGCGCATGAAACCAGCCATATCCTGCATAGCGAAGGCGGCACTCATGCGGCGCTGACCGGCGTGCAGATCATGCCGATGCGCGGGCCGAAGGGCATGTTCACCGCGGATGATCTTCGCGGCGCGATCAGGCCCAAAACCCGCTACACCCCGCCGCAAAGGCTGTTGGAAGTGGAACAAACCGCCAATATCGGTGGCGGTGCCGTGTGGCCGCTGGAACAACTGAACGCGGTGGCCGCCGTGGCGCATGGCGAAGGCTGGGCCACGCATATGGATGGCGCGCGGCTGATGAATGCCTGTGTCGCTGCCGGCATCGCGCCCAAGGATATGGTTGCTTCTTACGATAGCGTCTGGCTGGATTTCACCAAGGGCCTCGGTGCGCCGCTTGGTGCGGTGCTCTGCGGCAGCCATGAATTCATTGGCCGCGCCTGGCGTTGGAAGCAGCGCCTGGGTGGTTCCATGCGTCAGGGCGGCATTTGCGCCGCCGCCTGCATCTATGCGCTGGATCATCACGTGGATCGGCTGGCGGAAGACCATGCCAATGCCAAGGCGCTGGCGCGGGGTCTCGCGCAGATTGAAGGCGTGCATGTGGAAGACCCGGAAACCAATCTGGTATTCTTCGACATCAGCGGCACGGGCATGAATGTCGCGCGCTTGCAGGAAAAGCTGCAAATGCGCGGCATTGCGGTCAGCGGCCTTGGTGGGCGCGTGCGGGCGTGTACGCATCTGGATGTGACCGCGCCGATGATTGATGAGGCGGTGAGTGAAATCCGCACCGCGCTTAAGGCGGCTTGATATTGTGTCTGATCCGTCTGGGCTTTTAGCCTGGGCGGATCAGCCCTAAACTTCGAAACGGGGCAGCGCGATGCGCTTACCAAGTGCCAGCGCATCCAGCGTCATTTGCAGCGGCGTCAGGTCGGCCTCGCTCTGGCCGGTCAGCACCAATTCGGCGAAGCGGGCATAGAGCATCGGGTATTCCTCCCGCGCTTCCTGCACCGACACCTGGCCATCAATCACCAGCGTCCCACCGCTATCGAGCAGCGCCACTTCATGGCCGCAGCGTGTTGTGATGTGCAGCTCTCGTTGATCGGGGCCAACATGGCCCCAATTCGCGTGCAGTTCCAAAGGTCCGGCGCCATCCAAGGTATCGAAGCGGATCGTGGCGGCGAGTGGCGCGGCGTGGTTGGCGGCGATGTGTAACTCCGCGCTCTGCACGAAAGGCGGTGCTGCGAAGATCCGGCTGATCACCGACAGCGCATTGATCGCCATGTCGAAAACGCCAAGCCCATCAACCTGCCAGATCCACTCCTGATCCGGGTGGTAGCGGCGAAAATCCTCATGCCAATCCACGCGCAACCGGGCCAGGTGCTTATCCGCGAGGAAAACCCGCGCAGCCTCTACCGCGCGATTGCATTGCGAATGCCAGGACGCATAGACAACGCGCCCAGAGCGCGCGGCCAATGCTACCAGCGCCTCAGCCTCGCCCATTGTGGCGGCGGGTGGCTTTTCCAAAAGGACATGCTTGCCCGCGCGCAACGCATCGCGCGCAATGGCGAAGCGTGCCGCGGGTGGCGTGCAGATCGCGACTGCATCCAGCGCGCAAGCGGCGAACATCGCTTGATGGTCTGTGTAGATGGGCAAACCCGCGACAGGTTCTCCGCCGCCAAGATCAGCGAGTCCCGCCAGGGTAAAGTCGGCATCAGCCGTAATCGCCGGCACATGCCGTTTGCGCGCAATTTGCCCCAAGCCCACAATGCCGATGCTGATCGCCATGGCTGCCCCCTTCATCACGCGCCTTGGCGGAGCTTAGCCGAATTCAGGATACCGCCCAGGGGCACGCGCCAGCTTTTGCTTGACATGATCGAGCGACCCCGAATGACATGCGCGTGATGCATCAGGACAAGGACCGCCTGTGACCCCGCCGCGCGCCATGCTGCGCAAGCGGCGGCTATGGATGCTCGCCGCTTGCCTTGGCGCCTTGTTGCTGGCGCCCTTCGCGCTGGATCGGCTTTTCCCGCCGAACCTCACGCGCCTGCATGCCGTGGGCGCAGAGGTGCAGGATCGTGACGGGCGCATCCTTTCTGTCCTGCCCGCGCCGGGCGGCTTTTGGCGCTTGGCGACCGGGCCGGATGATGTTGCGCCGGTGCTGCTCGATCTGCTGATTGCGGCGGAGGATCGGCGCTTCTACCAACATGCCGGCCTTGACCCCTTGGCACTTGGCCGCGCAGCGGGGCAATGGCTGCGTGCGGGGCGTGTGGTCTCGGGCGGGTCCACCATCACCATGCAGGCGGCCCGGCTATTGGAACCGCGCCCGCGAGGGCTGCGTGCGAAGGCGATTGAAATCTTCCGCGCTTTTCAATTGGAAGCGCGTTTCAGCAAGCGGGAAATCCTGGGCATCTGGCTGACGCTGGCCCCGCAGGGCGGCAATATTGAAGGCATCCGCGCCGGAGCCTTGGCCTGGTTTGGCCGCCCCGCACAGCGGCTTGATGCAGCGGAAGCGGCGCTGCTGATTGCGTTGGCCCGCCGCCCGGCAAGCCTCAGCCCGGATCGCCATGCCGAAGCGGCGCGGGCGGCGCGGGATGACGTGCTGCGCCGGCGCGGGGCCGCGATGCTTTCCCCCGAAGATCAGGCTTTGGCGCTGGCGGCACCCTTGCCAAATGCGCGGCTCCCCATGCCCGCCCTGGCGCCGCATCTGGCGCGGGAATTGGCGCGGCAGGGCGATTCCCCCATCCGCAGCAGCCTGGATGCCGGGCTGCAACGCGCCAGCGAAAGACTGGCCAATGAGGCGCTGGCGCGGCTGCCGGAACGTGCCAGTGTGGCGCTGATCATCGCTGATCTTCGCACCCGCGAAACCCGCGCCTTGGTGGGCGGGGCCTTTGGCGCGGAAAGCCGCGCCGGGTCCTTGGATTTAACGCGTGCGACCCGTTCCCCCGGTTCGGCCTTGAAGCCCTTTTTATACGCCATGGCCTTTGAACAAGGCTTGGTCCGGCCCGATACGCTGCTTTCCGATCTGCCGCGCCGCTTTGGCGCCTATGCGCCGGAGAATTTTGATCGCGGTTTTGCCGGGCGCATCACGGCGGCGGAGGCTTTGCGGCTTTCGCTCAACCTGCCGGCGGTCGCTTTGCTGGATGGGGTGGGGCCGGCGCGTTTTGCGGCATCGCTCCGTTCTGCTGGGGCGGCGCCGGTGCTGCCGCGTGGGGTGGATGCGTCCCTGCCGCTGGCGCTTGGAGGTGCGGGCACGACACTCCGCGATATGGTTGGGCTTTATGCGCTGCTCGGCGATGGCGGGCGGGCGGGGGCGCTGCGCTTCACACCGGGGCAAGGCGCCGACGCGCCGGTGTTGGAAGCCCGCGCGGCGGCGGCGGTGGCGGGGGTATTGGTGCAGGATTTCCCGGGTGGCGGGCCGCGCGGCGTGGCGTGGAAAACCGGCACATCCTGGGGCGGGCGGGATGCCTGGGCGCTTGGTTTTGATGGCCGGCACGTGGCCGGGGTTTGGGTGGGGCGGCCCGATGGCACGCCCATCCCCGGCCTGACGGGGCGGGATGCGGCGCTGCCTTTACTCGCGCGGGTATTTGCCCTGCTGCCGGAAGCGCCGCTGGAACGCGCGCCAAGCCGCCCGGATGCGCCGATGGCGGCCTTGGGCAGTGATCCCTTGCGCCTGATCTTCCCCCCGCCCGGCGCGGTTCTGGCGGAAGGCGCGGGGCCGGTGGTGCTGCGCGTTGCCGGCGGGCGGCGCCCGCTGACCTTTCTGGTAGATGGCGCGCCCATCGCCCGGGATGCGGCACGGCGCGAATTGGGCTGGACCCCGCCCGGCCCCGGCTTTTACCGCATCGCCATCATGGATGCCGAAGGCGCGCTTGTCGCAGCCGATGTGCGGGTTGCGCCCCCCGGCGCCCCGCGCGCCGAGGGGGCGGTTTTGCGCCTGACACCCGCCGAGTGATTCGGGGGCTTGCGCGTAAGGATGGCTCGCCCGACGATGGGCCGCAGAAAGACGGAGCAGAGCGTGGCGCAGTTCAAAGGCACAGAAAGATACGTCGCAACGCGGGAGCTGGAGGTCGCGGTGAATGCCGCGGTCGCCCTGGAACGCCCGCTGCTGATCAAGGGCGAACCCGGCACAGGCAAGACCGTGCTGGCGCAGGAAATCGCCAAGGCTTTAGGCTATCCGCTGATTGAATGGCACATCAAATCCACCACCAAGGCGCAACAAGGCTTGTATGAATATGATGCCGTGAGCCGGTTGCGTGATGGCCAGCTTGGCGATCCGCGCGTGCATGACATTGCCAATTACATTGTGCGCGGCAAGCTTTGGGAAGCCTTTGAAGCCGACCACCCCGTCGTGTTGCTGATTGATGAAATAGACAAGGCCGATATCGAATTCCCGAACGATCTGCTGTTGGAGCTAGATCGGATGGAATTCTATGTCTATGAACTGCGCCGCAATGTGAAGGCGCGGCATCGGCCCGTGGTGATCATTACCTCCAACAATGAAAAGGAATTGCCGGACGCGTTTCTGCGCCGCTGCTTCTTCCATTACATCCGCTTCCCGGATCGGGAGACGATGGAAAAAATCGTGCAGACGCATTTCCCCAATATCCGCCAGGATTTGCTGCGTGAGGCCCTGACGGTGTTCTTTGACGTGCGCGGCGTGAATGAATTGAAGAAGAAGCCCGCCACATCCGAATTGCTGGATTGGCTGAAGCTGCTGACGATTGAAGACATGCCGCCCGAAGCGCTGCGCAGCCAGGATAATAAAACCGCCATCCCGCCGCTTTATGGCGCGCTGTTGAAGAATGAACAGGATGTGCATTTGTTTGAACGCCTGGCCTTCCTGACGCGGCGGAAGGTCTGATGCGGCGGTTGTACCGATAGGCAAGGCTGATGTTCGCGCCCTTCATCATCGCGCTGCGCGCCGCTGGCGTGCCGGCTTCCATTACGGAATATCTGGCACTACTGCGCGCCTTGAAGGCCGGTGTGGCGGGGTTTGATGTAGAGGATTTCTACCATCTGTCGCGCGCCGCGCTGGTGAAGGATGAGCGGCATCTGGACCGGTTTGACCGCGTCTTTGGGGAAATTTTCAAGGGGCTGGAAGCGCCACCTGGGGAGCCAGTGGTCGAAATCCCCGCCGAATGGCTACGCAAAATGGCCGAGAAACTCCTGACCGAGGAAGAACGCGCGCAGATCGAAGCCCTCGGTGGTTTCGACAAGCTGATGGAAACGCTGCGCCAGCGTTTGGCGGAACAAAAGGGCCGGCATCAGGGTGGATCAAAATGGATCGGCACTGCCGGCACATCGCCCTTCGGCGCCTATGGCTACAACCCGGAAGGCGTGCGGATAGGCCAGGAAGAAAGCCGCAATCGCCGCGCCGCCAAGGTTTGGGATAAGCGCGTCTATAAGGATTTGGATGAGGATGAGGCGTTATCCTCGCGCAACATGAAGGTCGCTTTGCGCCGCCTGCGCCGTTTTGCGCGTACGGGTGCGGCAACAGAATTGGATATGCCGGGCACGATTGGCGCGACGGCGCGCAATGGTGGGTCGCTTGATCTGCATATGGTGCCGGAACGCCGCAATGCGGTGAAGGTGCTGCTGCTGATGGATATTGGCGGTTCCATGGATGACCATATCCGCATCTGTCAGGAATTATTCTCAGCCGCGCGGGGCGAATTCAAGCATCTGGAATTCTACTACTTCCACAATTGCCCTTATGAACGGCTATGGCGTGAAAATCGCCGCCGCAAGGAAACCGAGAAAACAACGCAGGAAGTCCTGCGCACTTATGGCCCGGATTGGCGCCTGGTGCTGGTGGGTGATGCCACCATGGGGCCTTATGAAATCTCTCAGCCCGGCGGTTCGGTTGAGCATTGGAATGAGGAATCAGGCGTGGTCTGGATGGGCCGCCTGACGCGGCATTTCCGCCGCGCGGCTTGGCTCAATCCCGTGGATCAGCAGCATTGGCGCTATACCCATTCCATCGGCATGATGCAGGGGCTGATGGATAACCGCATGCATCCGCTGACACTGGCGGGGCTTGAATCCATGGCGCGGGAATTGGCGAAATGATGCCTGCGTCGCAACAAAATGATCGAAAGAAGGAAACGCTGTTTCATGGCCACTAAGCCTCGTCTGCCGCGCGGGCGGCAATTCTTCGCCAATCCTGGCCCCACCAATATTCCGGATTCCGTGCTGCTTGCGGTGGCGCATGTCACGGTTGATTTCAATGATCCTGCCTTCATGCCGGTCTATGAAAAATGCGTCGCAGGGCTAAAGCGCATTTTGAAGACGGAACAGGAAGTCTTCATGTACACAGGCTCTGGCCACGCAGCTTGGGAAGCGAGCCTGGTCAATCTATTCTCCCCCGGCGATACGGTGGCTATCATTGAAACCGGCCATTTTTCGCAAAGCTGGGCGCAAATGGCCGAGGATTTGTCCTTGAAGGCCGAGGTGATCAGTGCCGATTGGCGCCGCGGCGTTGATTTCGCCGCGCTGCGCGCAACGCTCGCCGCCGATAAGGATCATCGCATCAAGGCGATTTGTGCTGTGCATAATGAAACAGCGACAGGTATGGAATTGCCGCTGAAGGATGTGCGTGCGGCGCTGGATGCCACGAAGCATCCTGCTTTGTTGTTGAGTGATACGATTTCCTCGCTCGGCTCACTTGATTTTCGCATGGATGAATGGGGTGTGGATGTCGCAGTTGGCGGCAGCCAGAAGGGCTTGATGCTGCCCACCGGCATGTCCTTCACCGGCGTTTCGGCCAAGGCGATGGAAGCGCACAAGACATCGCGCCTGCCGAAATCCTATTTGTCCTGGACGAATATGCTGACGCGCAAGCATAAATCCTTCGTTGGCACAGTGCCCACTTCCTTCTTTTACGGGCTACAGGAATCATTGCGGTTGCTGGAAGAAGAAGGACTGGATCAGGTTTTCGCGCGCCATTCCCGCCTGGCGGAAGCGGTGCGGCGCTGCGTGCGCCATTGGTCCGGCAATGCCGGGCCGCAGCTTTTCTGCATGAATCCTGATCGCTATTCGGATAGCGTCACCGCGATTTTGATGCCCGAGGGCCATGATGCGGAAGCGGTGCGCCGCACGGCGCTGCAAAGCTTTAATGTCTCGCTCGGCGGTGGGCTTGGGCCATTGGGCGGCAAGGTGTTCCGCATCGGCCATTTGGGCGATTTGAATGAACCGATGATCCTGGGCACGCTTTCCGTGGTTGAAATGGCGCTGAAACTGAACGGCGTGCCGCATGCGCCAGGCGGTGTTGCGGCGGCGATGGAATATCTGGCGGAAGCCGCGCGTTGAATTAACTACAGGGCGCGCCGTCAAGCGCGCCCTTCATAGACCAGACTGGCGCATCAAGCTGGCAGAGCAGGAGGAAGCAAGGCAATGTCCATCACCCATCGCGGCGTTTATCGCCATGCCGATATGCAGCGGCTGTTCAACCCTGCCTCAATCGCCGTGATCGGCGCTTCCCCGCGCGCGGGTTCCTTCGCGGATCGCACCATCAGCGCGCTGTCTGGCTATACGGGCCGGCTGCATCTGGTGAATAGCCGATATGAGAAAATCGGTGAGCGTCCCTGCTATGCTTCCGTTGCCGCGCTGCCGGAAGTGCCCGATTGCTGCATTGTGGTGGCCGCCAAGGATGCGGTGGAGGAAATTGCGACCGATTGCGCCAAGGCCGGTGTTGGCGGCGTGATGATTTATGCCTCCGGCTTTTCGGAAACCGGGCGGGCTGAGGATATCGCCGCGCAACAGCGCCTGGCGGCGATTGGGCGCAATGCGGGGATGCGGATTGTCGGGCCGAATTGCATTGGCATGTTGAATTTCGGCAGCAAGGCCGGGGTGACCTTCATGATCCCGCCGCCCATGGCAGCGCCCTTGCCGCATGCGCTTGGCCTTGTCAGCCAATCCGGCGCGCTTGGTTTTTCGCTGGCGCAGGCGGTGATGCGTGGTGTGTCAGTCAGCCATTTGCTCACCACCGGCAATTCTTCCGATATTGATGTCGCGGATTGCGTTTCCTTCCTGGCGGATGATCCGGCGTGCCGCGCGATCGCCTGCGTGTTTGAAGGCATGCCGGACCCGATGCGCTTCATTGAAGCAGCGCAAATTGCCGATGCTGCTGACAAGCCCTTGATTGTCTTCAAGCTCGGCACGGGTGAGCAGGGCGCCGCGGCGGCGATGTCTCATACCGGGTCTCTGGCGGGTTCTCAGGCGGCCTATCGCGCGGCGTTTGAACGTGCTGGCGCGATACTCGTGGATAATTTTGAAGCCATGGTGGAAACTGCGTCCTTCATGGCGAAGGCGCCAAAGCCACAGGCACGTGGTGTGGCGGTGGTGGCGGTTTCGGGCGGGGCGGCGATCATGTCCGCCGATCGCGCGGAAGAACGCGGCATTCCCTTGCCGCAGCCCACACCGCCCGTGCAGGCCATTTTGGAATCGCGCATTCCGGATTTTGGTTCCGCGCGCAATCCTTGCGATGTCACCGCGCAAGTGGCGAATGACCCGGAAAGCCTGACCGCCTGCGCTTCTGCCATGTTGGGTGAGGAGCATTACGGCACGCTGCTTTATGCGCAGATTTATTCAACCGAGCTTTCCGCCAAACGCCCCGGCGAATTGGCCGCCATCGCCGCGCAGCATGACAAGCCGATTTGCGTGGTTTGGACAACGGAATGGCTGGAAGGTTTTGGGTCGAAGGAGGCGGAGCAAAACCCACGCATCGGCCTATTCCGGTCCATGGATCGCTGCTTTGCCACGCTGGATCATTGGCATAAGCGCGAAGAAAGGCGCAGCGCCGGCCCGCGCAATTATACGCGCGTATCACGCCCGGAAGCGGCAAGCGAAGCGGCGGCTTTGATCAAGGCTGCACAAGATCGCACACTGACGGAACGCGAAGCGAAGCAGGTGCTCGCGGCCTATGGCGTGCCGGTGGTGCCGGAGCGGCTGACGACAACAGAAGATGAAGCGCTAGCAGCGGCCAAGACTCTTGGCTGGCCGGTTGCGATCAAGGTGGAAAGCCCCGATCTGCCGCATAAGACCGAAGCGGGGGTGATTCGGCTAAAGCTGAAGGATGAGCCGGAATTGCGCGAAGCCTTCCGCGCCGTGATGGCCAATGCCAAGCACCACGCGCCCAATGCGCGCATCAATGGCGTGCTGGTTCAGCCCATGGCGAAGCCAGGTGTTGAAATCATGGTTGGTGCGCGGATTGATCCGCTGATGGGCCCGCTTATTGTCGCCGGGCTTGGTGGTGTGCTGGTGGAATTGATGCGCGATTCAGCGCTGGCGCTGGCCCCCGTCACGCAAGACGAGGCGCTTGGCTTGCTGGGCCGGCTAAAAGGCCGCGCGGCACTGGAAGGCTTCCGTGGTGCGCCCGCGGCCGATATGGATCGGCTTTCTGACATTATCGTCCGGCTTTCTGAATTCGCCGCTGATCAGCGTGATCTGATCGCGGAATTGGATGTGAACCCCATCATCATCGCCGGCAGTGACGCTGTTGCGGTGGATGCGCTGATTGTCAAAGCCTGAGGCAATATCATGAACAAGCCCCTTTTCCTCCTTTGGACCGATGGCGCGGAAGCCTATCGTAAGGCAATCATCGCAGCGGGGCTTGATCAGCGCATTCGGCTAGAAGAATTGCCGCGCAGCGCAACGCCCAGCAACGAGCAATTGCAGGAAGCGGAAGCCATGCTGACCTGGGGTCCGCCTGCCGGGACGCTTGCACAAATGCCGAAGCTGCGTTGGGCGCAGGCACTCACGGCGGGGGTGGAACATTGGTTGGCGCGTACGGATTTGCCGCCTGGCCTGACGCTCACTTGCGCGCGGGGAACGCATCGCGTGCAAATGCCGGAGAACATTCTGGGCGCGCTGTTTCACATCACCAAACCCTATGCCGCCATTGTGGGCGACAATGCCGCCAGCACCTGGACACGCCGCGTTTCCTCCACGCTGGCGGGGCAGACGCTTGGCATTCTGGGCCTGGGTGCGATTGGGCAGGAATTGGCGCGTAAGGCTGCGGCGCTTGAGATGCGCGTGATCGGCACGCGCCGCGCTGCTGGCGCGCTGCCGCATGTGGAACGCGTTTATGCGCCGGAAGAAACCGATGAAGTGCTCGCGCAATCCGATTTTGTCGTGCTGCTGCTGCCCGCAACGCCCGAGACGGAAAACATCATCAATGCCGCGCGGCTTGCGCGTATGAAGAAAACCGCCTGGTTGCTCAATTTCGGGCGCGGTGCGCTGATTGATGATGCGGCTTTGGTCACCGCGGCCAAATCCGGCACCATTGCCGGTGCCATCCTGGATGTGTTCCGACAGGAACCGCTGCCCAAGGATGATCCCTTCTGGGGCACGGAAAACATCCTGGTGCTGCCCCATATTGGCGGGCTGCATCCGGCGCGTGATTCCATGGTGGCGGCGCTGCTCGTGGAAAACCTGCGCCGCTTTCTGGATGGCGCGCCGCTCAAGGAAGTGGTGGACCGCAAGGCGGGCTACTGAAAGATGCCGTATCGTCCCTTTGATCTCAGCGGCAAGGTCGCGCTGATCACGGGCGGCAATTCCGGCATTGGGCTTGGCATGGCCCGCGCCTTGGCGGAAGCCGGTGCGGATATCGCGATCTGGGGCAGCAATCCTGCGAAAAATACGGCGGCTTTGGAAAGCCTGAAGCCGCTTGGTGTGCGCCTGCATGCGACCATCTGCGATATTGGCGATGAAGCGGCGGTGGAGCGCGCCTTCGCGGAAACCGTCGAAAAGCTTGGCCGCGTAGATACGTGTTTTGCCAATGCCGGCACCTATGGCCATGCTGCGCGCTTCACGGCGCTGGAAACTGCCGAATGGCAGCGCGTGATGCGCATCAATCTGGATGGTGCCTTTTTCACGCTGCGCGCCGCCGCGCGGCATATGGTGGAACGCGGTGGCGGCGGGTCGCTCGTGGCCACCGCATCGCTGGCCGCCATTGAAGGGGCGGCGCGCAATGCCCATTACGGCGCCACCAAGGGTGCGCTGGTCGCCATGATCCGTGCTCTGGCGGTGGAAATGGCCCGGCATGGCATCCGCGCCAATGCCATCCTGCCCGGCTGGATCGAAACCGCCATGACCGCGGGCAATGTCGCGGATGAACGTTTCAGCAGCGCCGTGCTGCCCCGTATCCCGGCCAGACGCTGGGGCCAACCGGCGGATTTCGGCGGCATCGCGGTTTATTTGGCAAGTGATGCCTCCGCCTATCATTCCGGCGATTGCCTGGTGATTGATGGCGGCTATTCGCTTTTCTGACCCCCCTCTGGACCCCGGC
>JADCEX010000386.1 GCA_020249825.1 Roseomonas sp. | reverse complement strand
GACATTTTCAAGCCAAGCGGAACGCTTGGCGGCTCGGAAAATGCGACCAGGCGGAAGGAGACATTTTCAAGCCAAGCGGAACGCTTGGCGGCTCGGAAAATGCGACCAGACGGAAGGAGAAATTTTCAAGCCAAGCGGAACGCTTGGCGGCTCGGAAAATGCGACTAGGCGGAAGGAAACATCTTCAAGCGAAGCGGAACGCTTGGCTTGAACCGATGTTCGAGCTCCGTGTCGCTGACATGCGCTGCGCGCAGGCAAAACAATCCACTCCCTTGCGCAAGATCTCATTGGCCTGGCGCAGCGCGCGGTTCCCGCGTTCCAGCGCTTTCAGCATCTCAGCCATATCTCTCAGCACGCCAGCCCGCTTGCCGCTATCAACCTCCGCCCTCGTGATCCAGCACCATCCGCACCGTCCGGGCACGGACTTCAGGGGAGAATTTGTTCGTCGTCTTGCTCATAAGGGCTCCATCCTAGCTGGAAGTTGGAGCCGATGGCTTAGCCGGGCCGGTTCAGTTCGATCAGGGCAGGGAGCGCAGCCCAGGAAACCACAATCTCCATCTCGGCCAGGAAGCGCTCTCGCCGCGTTTACTTGTGGGGGCGGTCAAGGTCGAGGCTGTAGAAGCGTGGCTGCCGCATGGCGGTCATGCTCAAGGCTTGCATGGCCAAGGCGAAACAGAATCAGGAAATCAGCGACGGGCCAAGGGGGTGGGATCAAGTCAGAGGTTTCCTGGAAAGCCTTTGCTTGGCTCCAATCCCTCAACCCACCAACCAAACAATCACTGTCCCGCCCGAAGTCAGCAATATATGACCAAAGGGCACCGCAGCCGTATAGCCCAGCACCGCAACCGGGCTGCCGGATTTTTCCTGCAATGCGGCCAGCGCCGCTGTCATGGTTTGCGCGCCGGAAAGGGCGCCCAACAGCAAAAGCGGGTTCATGCGCAGCACGTAGCGCCCAACGAATAGCCCAACGAATTGCGGCACCAGTGTCACGAAGGCCCCGGCAATCAAAAGGCCAAAACCCACTTCGCGCACCGCTTCCACAAATACCGGCCCGGCATGCAGGCCGATCATGCCGACAAAGCCAGCCAGGCCAAGTGATGTCATCAGCGAAATTGCCGCATCTGGAATGCGCGCGATTTGCGGCCGGTGGGAACGCAGCCAGCCGATGAAAAGCCCCGCCATCAGCGTGCCCACGCTGGTTGAAAGCGTGATATGCGCCCCGCCAATATCAAAGCCCGCAACGGCACCAATCAGCCCGCCCACGAAAATCGCGAGCCCCAGCGTGACGTAATCTGTCGCATCACCCTGGCGGATCGCGGCCCCCACAAGCGCCGCCGCGGCCTCAACATGCTTTTCGGTGCCGATCAGCGTAATGATGTCGCCCCGTTCCAGCCGCGTATCCGGGGCGATCGGCACCTCCAGCCCGCTGCGCAGAATGCGGCGCAGGAACACGCCGCGCGCCAACGGCATTTCGCCAAGCTCACCAATGCTGCGGCCCGCGACGCTGCGTGAGGAGACATAGACATCAAGCGAAAGCGCGGGAATATCCAGCAATTCCTTATCCTCAACCTCCTGCACCTCGCTGCCGAAAAGTGTAATCAGCACCTCACGCCGCGCCTCAATGGCGATCACATCGCCCTCCTGCAGTAGCGTATCGGGCTTGGGGTCCAGCAACGTATCGCCGTGGCGGATGCGTTGGATGAAAACACGCTGCCCCGCGGAATGTGCCTCAGCCTCCGCGACCGTTTTCCCCACCAGCGCTGTGTCGGCTTCAAGCGCATAGGCGCGGATTTCCACGGGCCGCCAGGCGGAAGCAATGCCGGCGCGCTTATGCGTCATGCCATATTTTTCTTCGAGCTTGCGCGCCTCGGCCGCCACATCAACGCGCAGCAACATGGGTCCGAAGACAGTGGTCATCAAAATCACGCCAAGCGCGCCGAACAGATAACAAAGCGCATCGGCCACCGCGATATGCGTAATCAGCAGGTCGCGCTGTTCCTTGGGTAGCGGCAAGGCACGTATCGCCTCGGCCGCCGTGCCGATGGCGGGTGATTCCGTCATGCCGCCGGAAAACAGCCCCGCCGCGAAACCGACATCCAGCCCCAGAATGCGCGCTGCAATCACGGCGGTGGCAATGCCGGTCAGCGGGACAATGATGCCAATGGCAATGCCGGGTAGCCCGTCGCCCTTCACCGCCACCAGGAATTTCGGACCGACCGAATAACCAATGCCAAATAGGAACAGCAGAAACAGGATGGAACGCGCAGTTTCCGATACCGGCACATGGGCGAATTGGCCAATCAGGATGCCGGCAAAAAGCGCGCCTGTCACAGGCCCCAAGCCGAAACCGCGGAAGGTGACCTTGCCGAACAGATAGCCAAGACCAAGCACCAGATAGACCGTAAGGTCGGGGTGCGTTTCCAGAAAACTGGCAAATTCCCCGTGGCCCATGCTGCTTCCCCCTGTTTCTCATGAAACGGATTTGCGAGCCTTGCCCATTGCCAGTGCCCTGCCAAGCCATTTCGCGCAGGCGGTTCAGTCTTCCCCCTTCAGCAGGGCCAGAGCCTCACGATAGATATCCCGGCGCTTGCGCCCGCTGGCTTTCGCCACGGCCTCCGCCGCATCCTTGACCGAAAGCCCGCTGTCCAGCGCGGCGCGAAGCTGCGCGGTCACCTCAGCGTCACCCACCACTGCCTCGGCTGCGGCGGGGCCGACAACAATGCAGATCTCGCCGCGCGCTTCGGTGCTGGCGTAATGCGTGGCCAGCGTGCCAAGGCTGCCGCGCCGCACTTCCTCAAACCGCTTGGTCATTTCGCGCGCGACAGCGGCGGGGCGCTCGGCGCCGAAGGCCGCGGCCATGTCAGTTAGGCTTTCGGCCAGCCGGTGCGGCGCCTCGTAAAAAATCAGGCTGGCGGCAAGCCCGGCCTGTTCCAGCGCCTTCAGCCGGGCAAGGGCTGCCTGACGCGCGGCGGCGCGTGGCGGCAGAAAGCCCTGAAACAGAAAGGGTTCGGGCGGCAGGCCGGAAAGCACGAGCGCCATGACCACCGCATTCGGGCCGGGAATGGCCGAAATCGGCAGCCCCGCGCCAATCGCCGCACGCGCCAGCCGAAAGCCCGGATCGCTCACCAAAGGCGTTCCGGCATCCGATACCAGCGCCAATTTCTGGCCCTGGTCCAGCATTTGCAGTATTCGCGGAAGCTCTGACGCTTCATTATGGTCATGCAGAGGAATCAGGCGCGCGGCGACCCCCAGACGGGCGAGCATTGCACCGGTTGTTCTGCTATCTTCACACAGCACCGCATCGGCGGCCCGCAAGGCGGCCAGGGCGCGGGGCGAAAGATCCCCCATATTGCCTATGGGGGTCGCAACCAATGTCAGGCCGGGCCCAATGGCGGGCGCAGCCGAAGGATGGACCGACCGTGCCTCGTTTTCTGAATCGGCTGTCGTCACGCCTGATTGCCCTTGTTCCGCTTGGGTTGCTTGTCGCGCTTGCGGCCTGTGCCCCGCAAGCCCCCATCATGGTAGGCGCCCCGACAGTTGCAGCACCGCCGGATATGGCGCGCACCCGTGTTGCGCTGCTGCTGCCGCTTTCTGGCCAGCAGGAAGCGCTTGGCCGCGCCTTGCAGCAGGCGGCGGAATTGGCGCTGTTTGAACAGAATGACCGCCGGGTGGAATTCGTCCCCCTCGATACGGCGGGCACGGCCATGGGCGCGGGGGATGCGGCGCGGCGCGCCGTCAGTCTTGGTGCGGTCAGCATGGTCGGGCCACTGACCGGGGCAGAGACCGCGGGCGCTGCGCCAGTTGCGCAAGCCGCGCGCCTGCCAGTGCTGGCCTTCACCAATGATTCCTCTCAGGCGCGGCCAGGGGTTTGGGCGCTTGGCGTCACGCCCGAACAGCAGATGCGCCGCGTGATGGGATCGGCCATGTCAGCCGGGGCGCGGCAATTCGGCATGGTGGCACCCGATGATGCCTTTGGGCGCGCCTTGGCGGCGGCGCTGCGGCAGGCAGCGGCGGATTTCAACCTGCCAAGCCCGGCCATTGCGCTGTTCAATGAACGCGCAGGCGCGGCCGGCCCGGTGGCAGAGATGGCACGGCGCGCGACCAACCCAATTGATGCGGTGGTGATTGGCGCCACCGGCTTCCGCGCACGGGAATTGGCCGCGGCGGTCAGGGCAGGGGCGCAGGATAATCCTCGGCCGCTGCTGCTGGGCCATGCGCTTTGGATTGCCGATGCCGGGCTTGCCAATGAAACCGCCTTGCATGGCGCGCTTTTCCCCGCCCCGGATGAACGGGCGCGCGGTGTTTTTGATGCGCGTTTCCAGCAGGCTTTCGGCCAGCGCGCGCCGCGCATTGCGGGGGTGGCGCATGATGCGGCGCTGATGGCTGCAGGCCTTGCGTTGGCACCTGCCGGCACAACGCCGGATGCCATGCCGCGCTTTGATGGCGTGGATGGCCCGGTGCAATTGCGCGCCAAT
>JADCEX010000385.1 GCA_020249825.1 Roseomonas sp. | reverse complement strand
TCTGATCGGCGGAGGCGTAAGCCGGAGCCGTGAATCAGCCGCGCAAACAAGCATCTGATCGGCGGAGGCGTAAGCCGGAGCCGTGAATCAGCCGCGCAAACAAGCGCCTGATCTGCGGAGGCGGCACGCCGGAGCCGTGAATCAGCCGCGCAAACAAGCATCTGATCGGCGAAGGCGTAAGCCGGAGCCGTGAATCAGTCGCTCAAACAAGCGCCTGACGGGCGATTGCGACCGGACCCAAAAAGGCGGCCATCTTTTCACCTTCCTGGGTTAGTGCGATGTAGCGCCTCCATCGTCGGAGGAACCAGCCATGGCGCGTTTTGACCTTGCCCTGAAGGGCGGAGACTGTGTGATGCCTTGGGGGGTGGTGCGCGCTGATGTCGGCATCCGCGCCGGGCGCATCGCTGCCATTGGTGATTTGACCCAGGCCGAAGCCGTGGAAACCGTGGATTGCAAGGGGCTGCATCTGCTGCCCGGCCTGATTGATCCGCATGTGCATTTGCGTGATCCCGGCGACCCCAAGGTGGAAACCATGGAAACCGGCACCCGCGCTGCTGTGCTGGGTGGGTTGGCGGCGGTTTTCGACATGCCCAATACCACGCCTTCCATCACCAATACCGAAAGGCTGAATGCCAAGCGTGAATTCGTGCAGGGCCATGCCTGGTGCGACATTGGGATATATGTTGGCGGGACCAAGACGAATATTGCTGAGCTCGGCGCCCTGGAGCTTGAGCCCAATGTCTGCGCCATCAAGATTTTTGCGGGGTCGTCCACCGGTGATTTGCTGGTGGAAGATGATGAAAGCCTGGAGGCGGTGATGCGGTCCGGCCGCCGCGCCATTTGCTATCATTCGGAAGATGAATATCGGCTGCAAGCGCGCAAGCCCATGTTCACGCCGGGCATGGCGCATATCAATCACCAGGAATGGCGCGATGTGGAAACCGCGATGCTCGGCACACGCCGGCTGATGGCACTCGCCCGCAAAACGGGGCGGCGCGCGCATATCCTGCATGTCTCAACGGCTGAGGAATTGGCCTATCTCGCGGAGTATCGCGATGTTGCCAGTTGCGAAGTGTTGTTGAACCACCTCACGCAAACCGATGAAGCCTATGGCCGCTTGGGTGGCTATGCGGTGATGAACCCGCCCATTCGCGATGCGCGGCATTTGGAAGCGGCCTGGAAGGCCGTGGCGGATGGCACGGTGGATTGCGTGGGGTCTGACCACGCGCCGCATTCCCGCGCCGCGAAGGAGCGCCCTTGGCCCGATACGGCAGCGGGGCTCACGGGCATTCAAACCATTGTGCCGCTGATGCTGGATCATGTCAGTGCGGGGCGGCTTTCCCTGCCGCGCCTTGCGGATTTGATGTGCGCCGGCCCGGCGCGGATTTATGGCGCCAAGACCAAGGGGCGGCTTGCCGTTGGCATGGATGGCGATGTGACCGTGGTGGACATGAAGAAAACCCGGACCATTGAAGATAGCTGGATAGTCTCGCCCTGTGGCTGGACACCCTTCGCCGGGCATCGCTGCACCGGCTGGCCGGTGATGACCGTGGTGCGTGGGCATATCGCCATGCGCGATGATGAGGTGCAGGGCGCGCCGCAGGGCAAGCCGGTGGATTTCATTGATACCAGGCGCGCCTGATGCCGGACGCCGCCGCGCAAAAGTCAGTGGAAGCGGCAATCACCTCGCGCCGTTCCATCCGTGCTTTTTTGCCAAAGCCTGTGCCGCAGGCAGATGTTGAGCATTTGCTGGATGTTGCGGCGCGCGCCCCTTCGGGCAGTAATATCCAGCCCTGGAAGGTGCATGCGCTGACGGGCGCGCCGCTCAAGCGCTTATGTGATGCGCTGATGGCGGAACACGTGGCGGGGATTACACCCGAATCCGAATACCAATATTATCCGCGCAAGTTTTTTGATCCCTATCACGGCCGCCGCCGCAAGGTTGGTTGGGATCTTTACACGCTGCTCGGCATTGCGAAGGGCGAGAATGAAAGGATGCGCGCGCAGCATGGGCGCAATCTGATTTTCTTCGGCGCGCCGGTTGGGTTGATCTTCACCATTCATCGCGATCTGGAACAGGGTTCCTGGCTTGATTACGGCATGTTCCTGGAAAATGTGATGGTGGCGGCGCGCGGCATGGGCTTGGATACCTGCCCGCAAGCGGCCTTCATGCCCTATCACCGCACCATCCAAACCATGCTGGAAATCCCGCCCGAGGAAATGCTGGTTTGCGGCATGGCGCTTGGCTATGCCGATCCTGATGCGGTGGAAAACAGCCTGTTGACGGAACGCGCCCCGGCACGCGACTTCGCGCGTTTCGCCGGTTGGGGTGAATGAAAAGGGAAACGACATGAAACCCTGCCTGCCACCACTGGCGACTACGCCGCGCCCTTCCTGGCGCGCGCCGGCGCTTTCCTGTGACTGCCATTTCCACATCTTCGGCCCCTATGATCGGTTTCCGCTCGATGCCGGGCGGCATTATGACCCGCAGGCGGCGACCATTGCCGATTACTGGCGCATGGCCGATGCGCTTGGCATTGAACGCATGGTGATTGTTCAGCCGAGTGTCTATGGCACGCAAAACGAAGTCTCTCTGGACGCCGCCGAGCAATTCGGCCTGGATCGCGCGCGTGTTGTTGTGGTGATTGATGACAGCTTCGATGATGCCGCGCTCAAGAAACTCCATGCGCGCGGCACGCGCGGCGTGCGGGTCAATGCCGTCAGCGGCAATGGTACGCCGTTGGATCAGTTGGAAGCGCTGGCGCGGCGCATCGCGCCCCTCGGCTGGCATTTGCAGCTTTATGCGGAAGGGCATCAATTGCCGGAATTGGCGCCGCGTCTGGCGACACTACCCGTGCCAGTGGTGGTGGATCACATGGGCGGGGTGAAAACTGCTGAAGGGCTGAATGGCGCGGGCTTCAAGGCTTTGCTGAGAATGCTGGAAAGCCCGCGCTGCTGGGTGAAGATTTCCGGCTATCGCATCTCAGGCGGTCCGCCCTTCGCCGATGTCGCGCCGTTTGCGCGGGCACTTTTGGATGCCGCGCCGGATCGCGCCGTTTGGGGCACGGATTGGCCGCATCCAAGCTTGCAGCATTGGATGCCGGAAGATGGGCATTTGCTTGATCTGCTCGGCCAATGGGCGCCGAGTGATGCGGAACGCCGCCGCGTCTTGGTGGAAAACCCTGCGCGGCTTTACGGGTTTTGAAAATAGGGGGGCTGTGAAGGCCCCCCAAAGATATTGTCTGGTCGCATTTTCCGAGCCGCCAAGTGATTCCCCTTGGCTTGAAAATGCTCCAAACCCTTCACCCCTTCCGGGTCGCCTCATAACGCGCCTTGGTCTCCGCATTGGGCGGATATAGCCCCGGCAGCGGCACGCCCTTGCCCACTTCTTCCATGATCCAGGCTTCCAGGCGTTCCTGTTCCACCGCGGCTTCCACCACGGCATCCAGCAGCGCTTGCGGGATAACCACCGCGCCATCGGCATCGGCCACAATGATATCGCCCGGCACCACGGTCACGCCACCGCAGCCGATGGTTTCCTGCCAGCCCACGAAATTCAGCGCCGCGACCGAAGCCGGCGCCACATAGCCCTGGCAGTAAACCGGCAAGCCAGTCCCGATCACGCCCGCGCCATCGCGCACGACGCCATCCGTCACCAGCCCCGCGACACCCTTCTTCGCCATGCGCGCGCACAGGATATCGCCGAAAATCCCGGCGGCCTTGCTGCCCATCGCATCCGCCACGGCCACGCAACCCTCCGGCATTTCTTCAATTGCCGCGCGGGTGGAACGCGGTGAGGACCAGCTATCCACTGTCGCCAAATCTTCCCGCGTCGGGGTGAAGCGCAGCGTGAAGGCAGGGCCAACAATGCGCCGACGATCACCCTGCACGATCGGATTTGAGCCCGCAATGTAGCAGAAGCGCACGCCCTTCTTGAGCAGCACGGTCGTCAGCGTTGCGGTGGTAACCGCTTCAAGCGCGGTTTTCTGGGCTTGGGTCAGGGCCATGAATTGATCCTTTCAAAATCTCGCGCCTCAATACAGCGCCCGCGCCATCGGGCAAGGTGTTGAAAATCAGTTGCGCGACCAGCCGATCCGCCCCATCGCGCCACAAGCCGCGCAATCGGGCTTCCAGGCGCCATGTTCCGCGCCACACCCATCGCAGCGCCAGCGCGGCGCACCGGCGGCATTGGCGGCTTCGCGGAGCCAGGCGGCCTCAGCAGCGCGGCCTTCGGCGCTATCGCCATGTTCGGCGCGTTCCAGTTCGGCGAAAAGCAGATAGGCGCGGCGATCTGCCGCACCACTTGCCAGCAGCCCATCCAATTCACTGCGCGCGCGGCCCGTCAGCCCCGCCGCCAAGGCTACCCGCGCCATCAACAACCGCGCTTCGGGGTGGCTTGGGTTGCGATGCGTGAGGTCCTCCACCGCCTTCACACGGGCGAGTGGCGCCGGCACGGCCTCAACCCAAGCCGCGCCCACATCCGGATGCGGCGCGGCATTCCAGGCCGCTTCCAAAACGCCACGTGCACGGCGCTGGCTGCCGGCGGCCATCAGGCGCGCCGCCTGCGCCAAAGCGGCCGGGGCGAATTTCACATCCGCCGCAACCGCTTGCTTTTCCAACTCCGCCGCCTTGGAGGCATCGGGCTCCGCCGCTGCGGCTGCCAGCGCAAAGGCAGCGCGCGGGCCATCGGGTGGGCAAAGCGCCAGCGCCTCACGCCAATCCCTTGTGCGTTCCGCGAGCAGGCGGCGTTCTTCGCGCAGCCACGCAGCACCAGGTTGCGCGGCCTCAGCCTCCCGCGCCACGCGCTGGGCTTCGGGCCAATCCTCGCGCTGCATGGCTTGGCGCAACAACCCGCGCAGCCCAAGGAAGCGCGCCGAGGAATCTTCCGATAGCTTCTTGAAAATCGCCCCGGCAGCGTCTTCCTTGCCGGCGAGCCTCTCGGCTTCGGCAGCCAGCAACAGGGTTTGCGGCGTATCGCCCAAAAGTGCACGGGCGCGGCGGGTTTCTTCCAGGGCGCGCGGGGCGGTGCCGGCACCAAGCGCAATCAGCGCGCGCGTGATGGCCGCATCACCATCCGCCCGGCGCCGGGCGGCGCGGCGCAGCCCCATCCTGCCCGGCACGCCGCGAGACCACGCCCATAGCCGCAAGGCGCCATGCAGTAGAATGAAGCCTAACGCCAGAAGCCCCGCCGCCACCGGCACTGGCAGGCCGATCCAGAACTCGCCGGCACGGATTTCAACCATGCCGCCCAGCCTCAGCAACCACAGCGTGATCGCGGCGACACCAACCAACGCCGCCAGCAGCAAAAGCGCCTTGCGCATGGCGCTTCAGCCCCCGGCCAGGGTGATGATGGCCGCGCGTGCCGCGAGCAGCGCCTGGGCTTCCGCTTCCCAGGTGCCAAGCGCCGCACGGGCAGCAGGCGGCAGCGGCGAAAGCCTGCCCAAAGCGCCGGGCAGATCACCCGCCTCCAAGGCTCGGCGTGCCGCTTCCAAGGCGGCGGCGGCCTCATCGCCCCAAATCACCGTCTCACCGCGCCTTATCGTAATCAGCCCCGCAAGCCGGGCAGAGGCGCTTTCCAGAATGGATTGACCTTCCCGCGCCGGTTCACTCGCGCCGCGCGCCGCGCGGGCGGCATCTTCAAAAGCGAGGCGAAGTGCCGCTTCGGTCGGCGGGCTGGCCGAGGCGAAGCGGCTCAGCGCCGCCGGCGGATTGGGGAAGGGCGCAAGGGTCGGACCAAGCGCCTGCCCCGCATCCAGCCGCGCGCGCAGCGCCGCAATGGCCTGCACGCGATTGGTCCGCGCCTCCAGCCCCGCGATGCGCGCTTGTGCTGCTTCCAAGGCTTGCAGCCGGGCACCAAGCGTGGATTCGGCGCCAGCGAGCCTTCCTTCCAGGGCCGTGCCCGCAGCCGCGATGCGTTCGGCTTCAAGCCTTTCGGCGGCTTCCAGGCGCGTGAGCAGGCTGCGTGCCAGGTCTTCGGTCCGGCGCAAAGCTTCGGCATCGGCGGCTTGCAGCCGTGCGGCCAGCGCATCCTGGCGCTCCGTCAGGCGATCAAGCCTGGTGGCCAGGGTTTCCGCCAAGGCGCGGGGCGCGAGGCCGGCGGTATCCAGGCTTGGCGCGGGCCTGCCCTCCAGCCCAGCAAGGCGGGCTTCCAGCGCTTCAAGCCTTTGCGCGATCGGCGCCAGATCGGGCGCGGCAGCGGCGCGGGGCCGGGCTTCCAGCGCGGTGACGCGGGCTTCCAAAGGCGCGGCATTGAAGCCGGGGCGGGCTTCCAAAGCGGCAAGCCGCGCTTCCAGCGGGCCAAGATTGGGCAAAGGCGGGGCGCTTGGTCGGGGCGTGATCAGCAGCCAGCCAAGCGCCAAAACCAGCACCGCGCCGCCGGCAAAAAGCGGCAGCAAAAGCGGATCAAGGCGGCGCTTGGGGGCGGGGGAGGTATCGCTCATGCGGGCGTCTTTAGCACATCCGCGGGGCCAAGGCATGCCAACAAGGCGGCGTGATCTGGCCGGCTTGCCGTGCGGATTTCCGCCCAGGGCAAGGCGGCAAGGGCGGCGGCAATGCGTGGGCTGAGCGCGATGGCGATCATGTTCTGGGCCGCCTTGTGCAAACCAGCATCAGCCAGCAAGCGAATGGCCTCTCTTCCGGAGCGGGGCGAGGTGAAAAGCGCGGCATGAATGCGCCCTTCGCGAATGGCTTGGCGCGCTTCCTGCGACAATGCGGCGCTGGGCCGCGCCGCGTAAATCACCCGGCGGATCACGCGAAAACCCTTGGCGCGTAACGCGGCGGCCAGATCAAGCGCATAGCCTTCCCCGACCGCAAGGCAAAGCGTGCCTGCTTCGGGCTTGAGCGTTGCGCCAATCAGCGCCGAGAGCGCCTGCGCATCCCCTGCCGCGGCGCGCACATCAGCAAAACCGCGAGCGCGCGCTTCGGCAGCGGTGGCTTCACCCACGGCGATAAGCGGCAGCGTGGCAGGCGGCAGGGCGCGCGCAGCGGCGCGGCTGGTGACGATGATCGCTTGGCAATTGCCGGGCGCCTTCAAGGGCAGGGCGGTCAGCGCCAGCGCGGGCGCCAGCACCGCTTCCCAACCAAGGGCTGCAACCGCGCGCGCGGACTCCGCCGCGCCGGGTTCCGGGCGGGTAATCAGAATGGCGCGTGATGCGCGGGCGGCTTGGCGCGGCATGTGGCAAGGCTAGACCTGATCGGGCGCGGTTGGCGAGGATGCTGGCAGGCCTCGCGCATGCTTAGCCCGGACGCCTTGCCTAGCAGGCTGCTGAAATTCGTAGCCTGATTTCCGTATTTATGATTCACTGTCCTCGCATTTGGTTGAGGTTGCGATGCGTGGCAATGATGCAGTGGCTGGTTCCTTGTTCAGCTATGTTGATCTTGAAAAGCGGGTGCG
>JADCEX010000384.1 GCA_020249825.1 Roseomonas sp. | reverse complement strand
GACCACCAGGGCGCCCTTGTCCATGCCGCCGGATATGGCGGGTGGCTTGCCGCCGCCGCGCCCGGGCGCGCCGCGCCCGATGGAGCGCAGCGCGCGGGATGAGGCGGAGGCGGTGTTGGTGCCGTCTTTGGCGCTGAGGGATCCGCGCCAGCAGCCGCGTGCCGCTGGGGGCAGTGTGGGGGAAATGGCGCTGTTGCAGGCGGCCGGGCCGGCGCCTTCGCGCGATATTCGCCGCCAGGTGGATGAGGAAAGCCAAAGGCTTGATCGCCCACCGCGTGATTTGGCGGATCGCTTGATTTTCTGGCGTGATCCTCCGGCGCCGGGCATTGTGGTGGACCCAGTCCGCGAGCGGGAGCGCATTCGTGAAAATGCCGCGCTTGGGATTGAGGGCACGGCAGGTGATACGCCCATTCAGCAGCCACGGGCGCAGAGCTGGTGGCAGAGGCTCGGCTTCTGATAGTTTCCCGATCTGGATTACGGCCCGGCTGATACCATCTCTGGGGGCATGATGCGCTTGACCCGACGCCAGACCCTTGCCACTGCCGCTGCGCTTTGCGCGGCAGGGCCTGCCCTTGCGCAAAATGCCGCGCCGCCGCCGCAAAGGCCATTATTTGGCGCGAAGCATTGGCGCCTGGCCAATGGGCTGGAGGTTGCCTTCATCCCCTTCAGCCGCGCGCCGGTGGTCACGCAGTATTTGTTCTATGCGGCGGGTGGGGCGGAAGACCCGGCGGGGCGTTCGGGCGCCGCGCATTTCCTGGAACATATGATGTTCAAGGGCAGCCCGAAGGTCGGGGTTGGCGATTTCTCGCGGCTGGTGGCGCGCGAAGGCGGCAATGACAATGCCTTCACGTCGCGTGATGTGACCGCCTATCATCAGGCTGTAGAGGCTTCGCGCCTTGGCATGATCCTGGAGATGGAGGCGGACCGCATGGCCGCCCCCCTGATCCCGCAGGAATTCATGGAAAGTGAGCGTGGCGTGGTGCTGGAAGAACGCCAGCAAAGGACGGATTCCAACCCAAGGGCAAGGTTCCGGGAGGCTTTCACGGCAGCGCTTTGGGGCCGCCAGCATTGGGCGGGCCGGCCCATCATCGGCTGGGAGGATGAGATCCGCGCGATATCCCGCGATGATCTGGCCGGCTTCCATGCGCGGTTTTATGCGCCTTCCAATGCCACGCTGGTGATCAGCGGCGCCGTGCCGGAAGAAGAAGTGCGTCGGCTGGTGGATAAGCATTATGGCGGCATTCCCGCACGGGATGCCGCGCGGCGGGATCGTGCGCCGGCGCCAACCCAGGCGGTGGAACCCAGGCTGATCCGGCGCGATCCGATGACGCGGGATGCGCTGTTCCTGAAAGCCTGGATGGCGCCTTCGCTGACGTCTGGGGAGCGTGCCCATGCGCTACCACTTGAAGTGCTTTCGCATTTGCTGGGCGGCGGGCAAGGCAGCCGGCTGCATAAGGCGCTGGTGGAAACCGGCCTCGCGGTATCAGCCGGCACGGGGTATGATGGAGATGCGGCGGGGCTGACAGAGTTTTTCCTCTCGGCCATGCCGCGGCCAGGTGTGACGCCGGAGCGGCTGGAAGAAGCCGCCAATGCCGTGATTGAAACCCTGATCCAGCAAGGCCCGACGGAAGCAGAGGTGGCGCGGTCCATCCGGCAACTCACGGCCGGGGCGATGCTGGCACTTGATGGCTTTGGCGCCGGTCCGCGCATGGTGGGCGGCACGCTTTCCATTGGCTTGCCGCTGGATGCGGTGGAATTCTGGCCGGCGCGGATCAGTGCGGTGACGCGGGATCAGGTGGAAGCCGCCGCGCGCGCGGTTTTGCCGAGCGCCCCCAATACCGCCGCCTGGCTGCTGCCCAGCGCATGAGCACGCCCTTTCGCCTGCCCATTCAGCGCGTGGTCGCGCATGGGCTGACCGCCTGGCTGGTCGAGGATCATTCCGTGCCGGTGGTCTCCTTGTCCTGGTCATGGCCGGGTGGAGCGGCGTTTGACGCCCCAGGGCGGGAGGGTACCGCCAGCCTCGCGGCGGCGCTGCTGACGGAAGGGGCCGGGGATATGCCGGCAGCGGCCTTTACCGATGCGCTGCGCGATGCCGGGATTGGGCTTTCCTTTGGTGCCGGGCGGGATGATGTGGATGGCGGGTTTCGCTGCCTGGTTGATGCTTTGCCAGAGGCTGAACGCTTGGCGCGTTTGGCGATGACCTCGCCGCGGCTGGATCAGGCGGCAATTGAACGGCTGCGGGCGCGGGCCATTGCCGGGGCGCGGCAATCGTTGGAAACGCCGCGCGGTCAGGCGGGGCGGGCCTTTTGGGCCGCAGCCTTCCCGACACATACGGCGGGGCGGCCTTCGGGCGGTACGGCGGAGAGCCTCGCGGCCATTACGCTGGATGATTTGCGCGGCCAATTGGGCCGCCAATTGCGCCGCGAAGGGCTGACGATTGCCGCTGCCGGTGCGATTCGTCCGGATGATCTGGCGGCATTGCTCGGGCGGCTTTTCGCGGGGCTGCCGGCGGGTGCGCCCGCAACGCCGGCAGCGCTGCCGGCCTTTACCAGCTTTGGTCAGCGCGTGATCGGCATGGATAGCCCGCAATCCCAGGCGATTTTCGGGCATGAGGGGATAGGCGCGCGCGATCCGCAATTCGAAGCGGCGCAAATCGTCATGCGTATTTTCGGCGGCGGCGGGTTTTCCTCGCGGCTCACGGAATCCGTGCGCGTGAAGCGCGGGCTGACCTATGGGATTGGCGTTGGGCTCGATACCGGTTTCGGCGGCGGCGTGCTGGTGGGCAGTGTCGCCAGCGATAATGGCAGGATCGCCGAAGCGCTTAGCGTCACGCGCGATGAATGGGCGCGTATGGCGGCTGATGGGCCGAATGATGCTGAGATGACGGAAGCGGTGGCGTTCTTGACCGGGTCGCTCGCGCTGCAATTCACCGATAGCCGGCGCATTGCGAATACATTGATGGCGATGCAGCGGAATGGGCGGCCGCTGGATTGGCTGGATGGCAGATCGGAAAGATTGCGCGCCATCAGCCGCGATGATGCGGCGCGCATGGCGCGGCGGTTGCTCAAACCGGAGGCTCTATCGGTAACGGTGGCGGGGCGGCCGGTGGGGTTATAGGCTGGGCTTGCGCCTGGCGCCGGCTTTGCGCAGGCTGCGTCCTGCTTACAGGACTCTAAACAGCACCATGCCCGATATTTCGGAAGAAACCCTGATCCCCGCGCCGCTTGGCGTGGTTTGGCCCTTATTGAGCGACCCGGCCGAGGTCGCTGCCTGCATCCCCGGCGCGCAATTGGCGCCACCCACGGGGGATGGCCTCTGGCGCGGGGCCATTAAGGTGAAATTCGGCCCGACCACCGCGGCGTTTCGTGGTGAGGCGAAGCTTGATTACGACCACGATGCGCATCGCTGCCGCATTGAAGGGCGCGGCATTGACCAGCGCGGCGCTTCCCGCGCGCTGGCGCATGGGGATGTGCTGGCGGCAGCGGAAGGCGATGCCACCAGGCTGACCGTGAATGGCAGCTTCACCGTGACCGGACCATTGGAGACCTTCGCCAATGCCGGCGGCGTGCATGTCGCGCGCGCACTTTTGGCGGAATTTGCGAATAACATGGCGAACCGCGCCATGGCGGTGGCGCCTGCCGCTGCGCCCGCGCCGGAACCCGCGCCGCAAGCTTCGCCGGAAGCGCCCGCGCCGGTGGCGGCACCGCCTCCTCCGCCCGCCCCGCCACCGCCCGCGCCGGCGGCGGAAATCAACGCTTTCAGCCTGCTTTGGCGGGCGTTTCTTTCATGGCTCAGTGGCCTTTTTGGTAAAGGGAAAAAATAATCATGGCAGCGCCCAAGCTTTCCGACGTTCTGGCAAATGTCTTCGCGCAAGAAGGCTGCGATACGCTTTTCACCCTGATGGGTGATGCGAATATGTATTGGACCGAGGCGATGCAGCGCCAGCCGGGGATGAATATCATCCATGCGCGGCATGAACATTGCGCCGTTGCCATGGCCGATGCCTATGCGCGGGCCACCGGCAAGGTGGGTGTGGCTTCCACCACCTGCGGGCCGGGCTTTACGCAAATCATGACCGGGCTCGCCATTGCCGCGCGCGCCAATACACCGATGGTGGTGTTCGCCGGCGATTCCCCTATCGCCGCGCCCTATTACATCCAACAGATTGATATGGCGCCGCTCACGCAAGCGACAGGCGCGCATCATATCTCTGTCAAAACCATGGATCGCGCTTTGGATAATGTGCGGGAAGCCTTTCACTTCGCCGCACTGGAACGCCGCCCGGTCGTGATCAGCATCCCGATGGACCTGCAAAAGCAGGCCTATCCGCATATGGTGGATTACATCCCGTCCGCTGATTATCTGCCCGCGCCGCAGCGCCCGCAGCCGGACCCGATGCTGGTTGAAAAGCTGGTCGAGATGATCGCGGCATCAGAAAAGCCCATCATCATCGCGGGCCGTGGGGCGAAGCTTTCCAAGGCGCGCGAAGCCATTGAAGAAATGGCGGAAGCCATGGGTGCGCTGCTGACGACATCCTTGCAAGCCAAGGGGCTATTCACCGGCAATCGCTTCGCCATGGATATCTCTGGCGCCTATGCCAGTGATTTCTCGCGCGAACGCTTTGCCGAGGCTGATCTGGTAATCGGTATCGGCGTTGGGCTTGGCGCCTATACGACGGAAAGCGGTTACCTCTATCCCGGCGCGCAGACGGTGCAGATTGATATCGGGCCGCGCGGGCTATGGCAGGGGCTGCGCACGGCGGATTTGCATATCCGCGCCGATGCCAAGGCGGCGGCGGAAGCGGTGACTGCGGCGATCAAGCGCCATGGTGCTTCGGGCAAGCGCTTCCGTAGCGTTGAAATGGCGGCACTGATTGCCGCCGATGTGCCGGACCGCAAGGAATTCACCATCGCCCCCGGCACGGTTGATCCGCGCAAGGCCATCATGGAATTGGATGCGGTGGTGCCGAAGGATTGGGATGTGGTGATTGGCGGCGGCCATTACCTTGGCTTCGCCATGACCTATCTGAAGGGCCGCGCGGCAGAACGCTATCATGTCGTCAGCGATTTCGGCGCCATCGGCAATGGCCTGCCGGCGGCGATCGGTGTCGCTGCCGCGCGCAAGGATGGCAAGGTGCTGCTGATTGAAGGCGATGGCAGCTTGCTGATGCATATCCAGGAATTGGAAACCGCACGCCGGCATGGCACCAAATTCCTGATGGCGATCATCAATGATGGCGGCTATGGCGCGGAGATTCACAAATTCCGCGCTGGCAATATTGATGCCGGCATTGTCATTCATGGCCGCGGCGATTTGGCGGGTGTGGCCAATGGCTTTGGCGTGCGCGGGCAGACCGTGAGCGCGCTCGGCCAAATGGACGCGATGTTTGAAACCCACCAAAGCGGCAATAGCGCCAGCCTTTGGGATGTGCACACCGATGATACGGTGGTTTCCCGCCCCTATCGCCGCATTCATTACGGGGAAGCCTGAATCAGAAAGGGCGCTGCGTTCCGGCGCAGCGCCCTTTTTGTTTGGTCGCATTTTCCGAGTCGCCAAGTGATTCCACTTGGCTTGAAAATGCTCACTTATCCAGTCGCATTTTCCGAGTCGCCAAGTGATTCCACTTGGCTTGAAAATGCTCACTTATCCAGTCGCATTTTCCGAGTCGCCAAGTGATTCCACTTGGCTTGAAAATGCTCCGGCCCGCTTCGATCAGCGCCCGCGAAAGACGGGCGCCCTTTTTTCGCGGAAGGCGGCAAGGCCTTCCTGGATATCCTCACTTTCCTTGCAAAGCCGTGCGCGTTCGGCACAGGCCTCGGCATCCAGCCGGCCATGGCCGATTTCATTCAGCGCCTGCTTCATGCCCTGAATGGCAAGCGGTGCGCCATTGGCGAGTGTGGTCGCAAGCTGATCCACCGCCGCATCCAGTTCGGATGGCTGCACCAAATGCGTGAGGTAACCGATGCGGAGCAATTCCTCCGCCCCCAGCTTTTCCGCGGTCAGGAACAGGCGCTTCGCGGTATTGAGCCCAAGGCGGGAGAAATAGCGCGATAGCCCCGTCGGGTAGTAATGCACGCCAAGCCGCGCGGCCGGCATGAACATTTCCATCCCCGTCACACCAATGCGGAAATCAGCCGTGAGCGCCAAATCCGTGGAACCGCCATAAACGCCGCCTTGCAGCCGGCAAATGGTTGGCACGCGGACAGCTTCAAACCGATCAACCATGGCCTCAAAACTCGGCGCGCGGGCGGCGGCTTCCTTATCCTCGGCAAAGCCGCCCAGATGGAAGCCCGCGCTGAAGGCCGGCCCGCTCGCGGCCAGCACCAGCACGCGGAGCGACGGGTTGGCATCCACCTGATCCAGATGCTCCATGATGCGGATGATATCGCCAGGCTCCACGCGGTTGCGGTGGCGGGAACGATGCAGGCGGATGGTCGCACGATTGCCCGCGATTTCGAGGCTCGGCGGATCAAGGCGGGTATCTTCGGTCATGGCGGTCCTCTCTCTCATCACCAGTTTTTCAGATTTTGCGCTGCCATGCCATGGGCAAGGGGCCAAAAGCAAAGGGGGCGGTCAAGCCGCCCCCTGCCAGCATAACGGGATCAGCCCCGCGCGGGGGGCGAAGCCGATTCAGCCATCCACGCGGATGTTATTCGCCTGGATCACCTCACGGAATTCCTCGCGGTGGCGCGCAAGGAAGGTGGTGAAATCGGCCGTATTGCGGAATTGCGGCTGGAAGCCGATCTGGGCCAGACGAGCCTTCACGTCTGACGTCGCAAGTGCCTTTTCCATCTCTGCTGCCAGACGCTCCACGATCGGGCGCGGCGTCGCTGCAGGCACCATATAGCCGCCAAAAGCACCGGCATCATAACCCTCAACGCCCGGCAGGCGGGCAAGTGGCATGAGGTCCGGCTGCAATTCCGTACCATCCTTCAGGCTGACGCCAAGCGCCCGCACTGCGCCCTGACGGAACAGGGCCGAGGTCGCGACCAGGGTTTCAATGGCGAAATCCACCTGGCCCGCGGTCACGGCGGTCAGGCCCGGGCCGCTGCCCTGGAAAGGCACATGCACAGCGTCCAACTTGGCCTTGGACAGGAACATCAGCGTAATCAGATGCGCCGCCGCACCCGTGCCGGAAGTGGCATAGGTGTATTTTCCGGGCTCCGCGCGGACACGGGCGACGAATTCTGCCGCAGTCTGCGCCGGAAAATCCTTGCGTACAATCAGCACGTAAGGAGAGATGCCGATCTGCCCGACCGGGGCGAAATCCCGTTGCACATCATAAGGCGTGCGCTGCACCAAGGGCGCCGTTGTGAAGGGGCCAGTGGAAGCAGCAAGCACGGTATAGCCATCCGGCGCCGCCTTGGCGACCAGATCGGTGCCGATCATGCCGCCCGCACCGGCGCGGTTTTCCGGCACGAAGGGCTGGCCCCAGCTTTCAGTGATTTTGGAAGCCGTCACGCGCGCCATCAGGTCGGTCGCCTGGCCGGGCGGCCAGGGCACCACCAGGCGCACCGGGCGGGACGGGTAGGCCCCCTGGGCCTGCACAATGGCGGGGGCGGCAAGCCCGGCTGCGAGGCCAGAGGCCCCGAGCAAAAGGGAACGGCGATCCATGATGAGCGTAGCCTCCTGTATGGAATTGAGGCCATCACGGGTCAGCGATGCCCTCTTGCGGCGCTAACTGGATCACAAAAGTGTCAAAAACAAGTGGTGCCTAATATTTTGGCGGTTTTTCCCCTCAGGCAGCCTTGGCCGGCAGGGATTTCATCGCTGCACGGAAGGCATCCAGGGTTTGCGCCACATCGGCGGCGCTATGGGCCAGCGACATATAGAATTTGGCGTCCCCCTTCAGAATTCCCTTGGCGCGGAATACCCCATTCACATGCTTCTGCATGGCGGCATCCTGGCGGATCACGCTGCGATAATCCCTAATATCGCCAGTGGCATAGACCACATCGAACAAGGGCGGCTCACCCACAACCTGGGCGGGGATGCCGGCATCCGCAATCAGGCCCGTAAGGCCCTCCATCAGGCTGCGGCCGGTCGCGAAAATCTGGTCATAGGTGCCCGGTTCGCGCAGCACCGCCATGGTGGCCAGCCCCGCGACGGATGCCACGGGGTTGCCGGAAAGGGTGCCGATCTGCGTCAGGAAACGGTCTTCGCCCACCGCCGCCTTGTCGAATTGCGCCATGATATCGGCGCGCCCACCAAGCGCCGCCAAAGGAAAGCCGCCGCCGATGATCTTGCCCATGGTGCAGATATCGGGTGTGACGCCGTAATATTCCTGCGCGCCGCCATAGGCGAAGCGAAAGCCGGTCACGACCTCATCAAAAATCAGCGGAATGCCAAGCCGCGCCGTGACTTCCCGGATCGCTTGCAGGAAGCCGGGCTTGGGCGGGATCAGGCGCTGGAAGGGTTCCAGGATCACGCCGCCAATCTCATCATGCCGCGCTTCAATCAGCCGCACCGCCGCTTCAATATCATTGAAGGGCGCGACCAGCACTTCGGCGCGCACACTCTCCGGAATGCCGGGCGTATCCGGCACGGCTTCAGGGAAATTCGCGAGCTTCTTGGGGGCGAGGCTCATCAGCCCCCAATCGCTCATGCCGTGATAGCCGCCTTCGAATTTCACGATCTTCGGGCGCTGGCGATAGGCGCGCGCAAGGCGCATGGCGTAAAGATCAGCTTCCGAGCCTGAGGAGACGAAGCGCACCTGCTCCACGCAGGGCATCGCATCCACGATGGCGGCGGCGAGGCGGATGCCATGTTCATTATTGGTGAAGAAGGTGGTCCCTTTCGGCACCTGCGCCAGCACGGCTTCCGTCACCTTCGGGTGGTTATGCCCCACATACATGGGGCCACTGCCGAGCAGGTAATCAATATATTCGCGCCCCGAAACATCCCAGACATGGGCGCCACGGCCTTCGCGCAGGATGATCTCGGCCGGGAAATTGCCGAAATGCCCGCCCGGCAGCGCGCGCTTCGCAAGCGCAAGCAGTTCCTGTTCTTCGGTGGCAGGGGCGATGCTGGTCATGGCGCGGGTTCCTCAAGCGGTGTTGGGCGGAAGGCTAGAACATCGTGGGATCGGATGGAAACAGCCGATCCGTGCCTTGCTTCTGTTGTGCGAGTGGTGGCCGCAGATGCGCCCAGGGCCGGGCTTCTTCAAAAGCGGCGCTGGCTTGCAGCACGCCAAGATCATCAAAGCGCCGGCCTACGATTTGCAGCCCAACCGGCAGCCCTGCCGGGGTGAAGCCACAGGGCAGGCTCGCGGCTGGGCTGCCGGACCAGTTGAAGGGGTAGGAGAATTCCGCCCACATCAGCCAATCCCAATCATGCTGCGGCCAATGCGCCGGTTGCAGGCGATTGGCGGGGAAGGCCGCGACGCTGACGGCAGGCGTCAGCAGGAAATCATAGCCTTCCATGAAATCATGAATCTGCTGCACGTAGTCAAAGCGCCGCGTGCGCATTTGCATATATTGCGCTGTGGTGACATGGGCGTTTTCGCGCAGCATGGCAACAAAACCCGGGTCCATGCGATTGGCGTATTGCGCCAGATATTCGGCGCGCCCGGCAAAAACCGCTGGCCAGAAAAACCGGATCAGTTCCGGCCCCAGCTTGCCCCAAGGGGGTGATACTTCTTCGATGATGGCGCCCATTTCTTCAAACACATGAATGGCGCGGGCAACGGCTTCGGCCACTTCAGGATCAACACGCGCATGGCCAAGATCGGGCGAATAGGCAATGCGCTTGCCGCGCATGGAAGCCGCCTTCAATTTCCCGGCGTAATGCTGCGGTGGTGCTTCCAGTGATGTGTAATCCCAGGGATGCGGGCCGGCCATGGCTTCCGTCATCAGCGCGGCATCTTCCACGCTGCGCGTCAGCGGGCCGATATGGGTGGCGAGTTCATTATTGGACATGGGCCAGCTTGCGACCCGCCCATGGGTTGGCTTGAAGCCATAAACGCCCGAAAAATGCGCCGGCATGCGGATGGACCCCGCGCCATCACCGCCCTGATGCAAGGGCCCATAACCACAAGCCGCGCCTACACCAGCACCAGAAGATGACGCGCCGGCATTCAGCCCATGCCCCCAGGGGTTATGGGTGATGCCGGAAATCGGTGCCTCACTGACACCTTTCCAGCCCCATTCGGCGGCGGAAGTTGTCTTGCCGAGCATCATGCCGCCGGCAGCGTAAAGTCGGCTGACGCAGGGCGCATCTACATCCGGAATGGTACCTTGTGTGACGGCGCTCGCGAAATCCGTCTGTACGCCCTTGGTGTGCTGCAAATCCTTGATGGTGAAGGGAATGCCTTCCAACAGGCGCGTCTTTTCGCGCTGCATGAAGGCGGTTTCGGAACGCTTTGCAGCAGCCAGCGCGATTTCAGGCGTGAGCCGCATCATGGCATTCACGCGTGGTTCAATGCGTTCGATGCGCGCAAGGATGGCCTGCACGACTTCAACCGGGGAGAGCTTGCGGGCGCGATAGGCCGCCGTCAGGTCACGCACACCAAGAAAGCCGATATCATCCGGGTTCATGCCGCTGCCTCCGTGCTTCTGGGTGAAGACTGCAACGGCGCCGCGTTGTGGGCAATGGTGATCTGCCTTGACGCTGACAGGAAAGGCACCATAGCCTTTTGCGAACCCTGGGGAGGGACAAACATGTTTCGTCGGAATCTTTTGGCGGCGTCGGCAGCGGCTTTAGCCGCGCCGCGCCTTGGTGCAGCGCAAGGTCAGCCCGGGCGTCGGGTTTTGCGCTTTGTGCCGCAGGCCGATCTGGCGCTGTTGGACCCGATCCATTCGGTCGCCTTTGTCAGCCGCAACCATGCGATGATGGTCTATGACACGCTCTATGGCTGGGACGCCGAATTGCGCGCGCGCCCGCAAATGGCGGAAGGCCACACCATCAGCAATGATGGCCGCGAATGGCGCATCCGCCTGCGTGAAGGTTTGCGCTTTCATGATGGAGAGCCGGTGCGCGCGCAGGATTGCGCTGCTTCCATCCGTCGCTGGGCGACGCGTGATGCTTTTGGCCAGGCGCTTTGGGCGGCCACGGATGAATGTGGTGCTGCGGATGATCGTACGATTCTGTTTCGCCTGAAGCAGCCCTTCCCGCTTTTGGCCGATGCGCTGGCCAAGGTCGGCACGCATCTTTGCGTGATGATGCCCGAACGCCATGCGAATCTGCCATCTTCGCAAGCGGTGCCGGAGATGATCGGTTCCGGGCCATTTCGCTTCATCGCCAGTGAACGCCTGCCAGGCAGCCGCAATGTCTACGCCAAGAATGAGCAATATGTGCCGCGCCGGGAACCGGCTTCCTATATGGCCGGCGGCAAGCAGGTGCATTTTGATCGCGTGGAATGGCTGACCATTCCGGATGGCGCCACCGCTTCCGCAGCCTTGCAGCGGGGCGAGGTTGATTGGTGGGAATTGCCGGCGATTGATCTGGTGCCGCAGCTGCGCCGCGCGCGCGGCCTGAAGGTGGAAATCCTTGATCCCAATGGGTCAATCGGCTTCCTCAGGCCCAATCACCTCAATCCGCCTTTGGATAATCCGGCGATCCGGCGGGCCATTCTGCGCGGCATTGTGCAGCGTGATTTCATGACCGCAGCCGGCAGCACGGATGAAACGCTCTGGCGCGTGCCCTATGGCTTCTTTGTGCCGAGTTCGCCCATGGCAAGCGATGAGGGCATGGATGCCTTCCGCAACCCGACCAGTATTGCCGATACGCGCCGCGCGCTTCAGGAAGCGGGCTATCGGGGGGAGAGGATCAATCTGCTGGCGGCGACGGATTTCCCTGTCATCAATGCCATGAGTGAGGTGGCGGGGGATTATCTCCGCCGCATCGGCATCAATCTGGATTATGTCGCAACCGACTGGGGCACGGTGACCACGCGCATCCTGAACCAGAACCCGGTGGACCAGGGCGGCTGGAATTTCATGGTGAGCTGGACTGCGGGCAGCGCGCAGGTGAACCCGGCGGCAAATAACCTGATCCGCGGCCATGGGCGGAGTGCCATTTTCGGCTGGCCAACCGTGCCGGAGTTGGAAACGCTCCGCAATGCCTGGTTCTCCGCGCCCGATGATGCGACGCGTGCCACCATTGGCCGGCAGATGCAGCGCGTGAGCTTTGATCAGGTGCCCTATATTCCGCTTGGGCAATTCTTCTCACCCACCGCGATGCGCGCTGATCTGACCGGGATGCTGCAAGGCGTGGCGCTATTCTACAATATCCGGCGCGGGTGAGGCAGCGCTTTTGCATTGACCTCGCGCGCGGCGGCGCGGCACAATAACAGGATGGTGCAGCGCATAGGTCTGATGGCTTTGTTCGGGCTCGGTTTGGGCGCGGCGGCCTGGGCGCAACCGCTGCCCGGGGCGCCTGGCCAAATGCTACGCGCTATGCTGCCGACGGAAAAGCCCCCGCCTTTGCCCCGCCAGGGTGCGGAGGCCGAGTTACCGCGCGAAAAGCCTCCGCCGCTTGCCCCTGGGGAGCGTGCCGCACGCCGCGCGGTTTCTTCCGGCACGGGCTTTGTGGTGGCGGCGCGACGGATCATGACCAATCATCATGTGATTCAAGGCTGCGCCGAAGTTGCGGCGCGCCTACCCGATGGGCGGGAAGTGCCGACGCGCGTCTTGGCGAGTGATGCGACGCGTGATCTGGCCCTGCTCAGCACCGAGGCTGATGCCGGTCCCAGCCTGCCCTTCCGCAGTGCGGACGCCTATCGCCGCGGTGAAGGTGTGGTCACTTATGGCTTTCCCCTGGCTGGGTTGCTTTCTTCAGGCCCGACGCTGACGACAGGGGAGGTCTCCGCACTATCGGGCCTTGCCGATAACCCGCGCCATATTCAGATCAGCGCGCCGGTGCAGCCGGGCAATTCCGGTGGGCCGCTTTTGGATATGCGCGGGCAGGTGATTGGTGTGGTGGTGTCAAAGCTGAACGCCGGGCAGGTGGCGCGGCAAACGGGCGATATTCCGCAAAACGTGAATTTCGCGGTGAAGCATACGGAGGCCTTGGCGTTTCTGCGCGAGCAGAATGTGCAGGTGACGCAAGGTGCGGCCAATGACGCGCCGCGCGCTGCCGATGCGGTGGGCGAAGTGGCGCATCCTTCAACGCTGTTTCTGCGCTGTTTGAAGTGACGCTGCGTTAAGCGTCGCGCCATGCCGGCGCATGGCTGCCGAGTGGCATGGCAGGCAAATCCCAGCGCGGCAGTGTGGCCTGCAAGCGCGCGGCATGGCGTGTGGCGCGCATGGGGCCAAAGCCGCTGTCACTTTCGTCCAGCGCTGCTTCAATTTCCGCAGGCGTCAGGCCGGGCGCGGTGAGCCCCGCTTCCAGGCGGCCCAAGCGCTTGATCCATTCGCCCGTACCGGCAAGAGAGACTCTGACCAGCCAGGAACCGCCTTCCTCTGCCCGCCGCAACAAGGCTGCCATGGCGCCGAAGGCCAACAGATAGCCCGAAGCGTGATCAAGTGCCTGGCAGGGCAAGGGGCGCGGCTTAGCCTCACGCGCGGCCAGCGCTTCGGCGTCATTCATGCCATTGGCGTTTTGCACGAGCGAATCAAATCCGCGCCGCGCCGCCCACGGGCCGAGATGGCCATAGGCGGAAAGCGACACACAGATGATGCCGGGATTAAGCGCGGCGAGTGCCTCCGGCGCAAAGCCATGTCCGGCAATGGCGCCGGGGCGATAGCCTTGCAGAAAGATATCGGCGCGCGCAGCCAAATGGCGCAAACGCGCCTGATCATCCGGCGCGCGCAAATCAAGTGATGCGGTTCTTTTGCCGCGCCCGGTATCCATCACCAATTCATCAAAGCTCGGCAAATGCGGCGCGCTGATATGCAAAACATCAGCCCCATGCGCGGCCAGGGTGCGGCCAGCGACAGGGCCGGCAATGACGCGCGTGAGGTCAAGCACGCGCATGCCGCTGAGGGGACGCTCGGCGGCTGGCGGCAAGGGCATGCGCGGCGCATCGCCGATTTTCTCGATCAGCACAGGCAGCAGGCCCGCCGCCGCCTGGCCTTGGGGCGAGGCATCCCATTCGGCCAGGCTGCGTGTCATGGTCACCACCAGCCCGGCTTCCGCCGCGGCCGCTTCAAATTCCGCCGCGCGCCAGGTGTTGAGCGCCGCAGCGACCGCCGCGCGATCATGCGCCACGTCACCCAGCAAGCGCAGCACACCGTCGCGATGATGCGGAAAGTTCGTGTGCAGCCGTACCCATCGCCCATCGCCACATTGATAAAGCCCCGCAATGGCATCCCAGCGCGCGCCGGCGGGCCGGCCCGCGATGCTGAGCCAATGTTCTGAGCGAAACTCAATCGCGGCATCGCGCATGGCCACCGTGACACGCTGCGCGCCACCACCGCGTCGGCGATGGATTTCCGCCGCCGCGAGCCCCGAAGCGGCAATGCTGGTTTGCGCCGCCGCATCAACGCGGAAGCTGGAAGGCTGGATGGGTTCAGCGCCGGTCAGGCTGATCTGCGCAAGCGCGGCGGAATCAAGCGCGGCGTGTTGCCAAAGCGCGGCCAGGATTTCGGAAGGCAATGCATTCATGCTGCCAGCTTTCACCGGCAGCGCCACTTGGTCCATAGGCCAACTTGCCCGCCTGCCCGGCCAAGCCCTACCCTTTGCCCGGTTGAAAAGGGTTTTCGCATGTCTCCTTTGGCCGGTATCCGGGTTGTTGAAATCGCGCAGAATCTGGCGGGGCCTTTTGCGGGCCAAATCCTCGCCATGCTGGGGGCGGAGGTGATCAAGCTGGAACGCCCCGAAGGCGGTGATGATGCGCGCGGCTGGGGCCCGCCGATGCATGAGGGCACGGCCACCACCTTCATCGCCGTCAATCGCGGCAAGCGCTCGCTCAGCCTTGATCTGCGCAATGATGCGGATCGCGCTTTGCTGATGGAATTGGTGGGTGAAGCGGATGTGGTTGTGCAAAACATGCGCCCCGGCGCGCTGGAAGATTTGGGGCTGGGTGGTGCGGCGCTGACCGTGCGTTTTCCACGGCTGATCTATGCCTCGCTTGGCGCCTTTGGCGCGGTGGGGCCGAAGGCTTTGCACCCGGGTTATGAGCCGATCCTGCAAGGCTATTCCGGCCTGATGATGATGAATGGCGCGGAAGGCGGCCCACCGACGCGGAGTGGCGTGCAAATTCTTGATCTCGGCACAGGCATGTGGGCGGTGATTGGCATTCTGGCCGCGATTGAACGGCGCCACACCACAGGCAAGGGCGGGGTGGTTGATACATCGCTGCTTGAGACCGCGCTTGGCTGGATGGGGCCGCATTTCGCGGGCTTCTCGGTTTCAGGCCGTCCGCCGCCGCGCAATCTTTCGGGCAATCCGAATACGGTGGTGTTCCAGTCTTTCGAAACCGCGACCGCGCCGGTGATGGTGGCGGCGGCCAATGATCGGCTGTTTCGCAAATTATGCGACGCCATGGGGCTTTCCACGCTTGGCAGTGATGAACGCTTTGCCAGCAATCGGCTGCGCGTGGCCAATAAACCGGCGCTGATGGCGGTGGTGGAACCGGCCTTTCGTGCGCGTCCGGCGGAGGAATGGTTGCCTCTGCTGGAAGCCGCCGGCATTCCTTGCGGGCCGATCAATACCATGCGTGAGATTGCAGAGGATGCGCAGGTGGAAGCGCTTGGCATTGTCGCGCCCGTGCCAGGGCTGCCGGTGCGCGCCATTGGCCTGCCGATCAGTTTTGAGGGCGAGCGCCCGCAACCAGCGCGCGGCGTGCCGGCAGCGGGGGAAGATAGTGATGATATCCGCAGCGGTTTGCGCTGGACGCCGCGATGAGGCGCGCTATTCCCAAAGCTTCTCAATCTCCGCCGCGCGTTCCTGAATGGCAGCACGGCGTCTCAGTTTCATCGTGGGCGTCAGCAATCCATTTTCGATGGTGAAGGGCGCTGTCACCGCGTGGCGGCGGATGCGCTCAATAATCGCAAGCCGCGCATTCACCCGCGCCACCGCCGCCGCCACGCTGTCTTCCTGACCCTCGGCGGGGACAAGCAGCGCGACCAAGCCCGCCTTGCCTTCCCCCGCCACCAAGGCCTGCTGGATTTCAGGTTCGGCCATCAACAGGCTTTCGATCTTGGCCGGGCTGATCATGTCGCCGCCGAGCAGCTTGATGAAATCGCGCTTGCGGTCGGTGATGTAAAGGAAGCCATCGCGCAGCGCACCGATATCACCGGTATGCAGCCAGGGGCGATCATCATCGCCTTCCGTGCGAAGCGTCGCGGCGGTCGCTTCCTCATTGCCCCAATAGCCGGTCATCACCAGCGCGCCCTGGATCAGGATTTCGCCATCGGCGGCGATGCGACACGCGACACCTTCCAAGGGCATGCCGACACTTTCATGCCGATTGGCCCAGGGCAGGTTCACACTCACCACCGGGCCGGCTTCCGTCTGCCCATAGCCTTGCAGCACCGGCAGGCCGAGCGCGATGAAAAACGCAGCCAAATCGGGATCAAGCCGCGCACCGCCAGAAACCAAAGCACGCAAGGCGCCACCGAAGCGCGCGCGCACTTTTGCGCGTACCAGCTTTTCCAGAAGCGCATCCTCGATGCTGCCAATCACGCCCAAGGAGGCACCGGCCATGCGTTGCTGCCCGCGTAGCAAGGCGCGATCAAACAGCCAGCGCTTGATGGGCTTTTCCTTCTCAAGCGCGCCCAAAAGCCTTGCGCGCAGCACTTCGAACAGGCGCGGCACCGCCGTCATGATGGCGGGGCGGATTTCCGCCATTTCCTGCACCAGCCGATCCGCGCCGCGCGAATAGACCACCTCCATGCCATAAGATGGCAGCAGGAAGCCGCCCACCGTGTGTTCATAGCTATGCGATAGCGGCAGGAAGGACAGATAGGGCTTGCCGTCCAGATCAAGCCTTTCCGCCAGCGGCAGCACCCCATGGCGATTGGCGAGTAAGGCGCGATGCGGCAGCATGACGCCCTTGGGTGCTCCACCTGTGCCGGAAGTATAGATCAGGCAGGCCAGGGCCTCGGGCGCGATCAGATGGGTCTCCGCCTCCAGCGCCAGGGGATCGGCGGGGGTGGCCAGCGCATCGGCCCAAAGATGGGGGGCAAGCCTGGGCGCTTCGGGCGGGGTTTCGCAGCAGAGCAAGCCATCCAAGCCATGCGCCAGGGCAGCACCTTCCAGCACACGGGCGGCCAGCGCGGCGGTGGAGACAATCGCAAAGCGCACCCCGGAATCACGCAGGATATGGGCGTGATCGCTCGGCAAATTGGTCACGTAAGTCGGCACGGTAATGGCGCCGATGGCCATGATGGCGGTATCGGCGATGGGGAATTCAGGCCGGTTTTCCGAGACCAACAGCACCCGATCCCCCGGCGCGATGCCCTGCGCACGCAAAAACGCCGCCAGCGCCGCCACCTGGCCCGCGAATGCCGCCCAATTCAGGCTTTGCCAGCCGCCGTCGCGCCAGAAGCGAAACAGCGGCTTGGTCGGCCATTCCCGCGCCCTGCCCAGCATCATGGCCGGCAGATTGGGCCATCCTTGTTCCGTATAGGGCATTCCCGTCCCCCGTTTTGCGCCTTGGCACCTCATGTAGGGCGCGGCTTGCCGCTTGGCCATGCGCTGCATCGGTCTATATGAGGGGGGTGACCAGAATCATCTCCCCTGCCCCGCTCCGCGCCCCGCTTGATGGTGGCGCCCCCGCTGCCAACCTGCCCGTTTGGGACCTTTCGGACCTTTACAGGGCACCGGATGACCCGGCGCTGACGCGCGATCTGGACCGCGCCGAGGCCGATGCGAAGGCCTTTTCGGCCAGGTTTTCCGGCAGGCTTGGCGCGATTTCTGGCAATGAATTGGCCGCCGCGATTGCTGAATATGAGGCGATTGAGGAAATCCTGGGCCGCGTCATGTCCTATGCCCAGTTGGTTTTCAGCGGTGATGCGGAAGACCCGGCGAATGGGCGTTTCTATCAAACCATGCAGGAACGCGCGACCACGATCAGCAGCCATCTGATCTTCTTCACGCTGGAATTGAACCGGCTGGAAGATGCGGTGCTGGATCGCAAATGCGCCGATTCCGCGGCGCTGGCCCGCTTTCGCCCCTGGCTGCGCGATTTGCGCGTGTTCCGCCCGCACCAGCTTTCCGATGAGGCGGAAAAGCTGCTGCATGAAAAGGAAGTGACGGGCCGGTCTGCCTGGAACCGGCTGTTTGATGAAACCATCGCGACCATGAAGGTTTCCGTGCCGCTGCCATCAGGCGCGGAGAGCCTGACCGTCTCTGACGCGCTGAACAGGCTTTCCGATGGGGATCGCGCGGTGCGTGCAGCCGCAGCCCAAGGGGTTTCGGCGGCGTTTGCCGAAAAGGGCCGGTTGTTCACGCTGATCACGAATACCTTGGCGAAAGACAAGGAAATCATCGACAAGTGGCGGCGCTACCAGCGCCCGGGTTCCGCGCGCAACCGCGCCAATATGGTGGAAGATGAGGTGGTGGAGGCTTTGGTTTCCGCTGTGCGCGCCAGCTTCCCGCGCCTGTCGCATCGCTACTACGCCATGAAGGCGAAATGGCTTGGGCTGGAAAAGCTGCAACATTGGGATCGCAACGCGCCGCTGCCCGATCAGGATGATAGCCTGATCCCCTGGCCCAAGGCTGTCTCTCAAGTGCTGGATTCCTATGGCGCCTTCAGCCCGCGTTTGGCCGAGATTGGCCGGCAATTCTTCGACAAGCCCTGGATTGATGCAGCGCTTCGCCCCGGCAAGGCATCGGGCGCCTTCGCGCACCCGACCGTGCCTTCGGCGCATCCCTATCTGCTGGTCAATTACCATGGCAAGGCGCGGGATGTGATGACGCTCGCGCATGAATTGGGCCACGGCGTGCATCAGGTGCTGGCCGCCGAGCAAGGCTATCTGATGTCCTCAACGCCGCTGACGCTTGCTGAAACCGCTTCCGTTTTCGGCGAGATGATGACCTTCCGCGCCGTGCTGGATGCGGAAGCCGATCCGCGCAAGCGACGCGGGCTGCTCGCCGCCAAGGTCGAGGATATGCTGAACACGGTGGTGCGGCAGATTGCGTTCTACCGGTTTGAGACCCTGCTGCATGATGAACGCGCCAAGGGTGAATTGTCTTCGGAACAGATCGGCGCGCTTTGGATGCAGGTTCAGACCGAAAGCCTCGGCCCGGCCTTTGAGTTTTCGCCGGATTACAGCGTCTATTGGTCCTATATCCCGCATTTCATCCACACGCCCTTTTATGTCTATGCCTATGCCTTTGGCGATTGCCTGGTGAATGCGCTTTACGGCGTTTATCGCGATGGCGGTGTGAAGGATTTCGAAGCCAAATATATCGACATGCTGCGTGCTGGTGGGACGCTAAGGCATAAGGAATTGCTGGCACCCTTCGGGCTGAATGCCGCTGACCCCGCCTTCTGGACGCGCGGGCTTGATGTGATCGCCGGCTTCATTGATGAGATCGAGCGCGCGGATGGCTGATGATCGCGAAGCCCATTCGATTTTTGGCGAAGTGCGCCGGATGGTGCGCACTTCCGGCGCCGTCACGGGCATGGCGGCGCGTGTTGCCGGGCATAAGTTGTTCGGCCTGAAATCCGATGAAAAGCACGCCGAGGATTTGAAGGCGGTGCTGGGCTCCCTCAAGGGACCCATGATGAAGATCGCGCAGTTCCTCTCCACCGTGCCGGATGCGCTGCCGCCCGAAATCGCCAAGGAATTGGCGACACTTCAGGCCAATGCGCCGCCCATGGGCTGGCCCTTTGTGCGCCGGCGCATGATGAGCGAATTGGGCCCAGCCTGGGAAAGCAAATTCAAATCCTTTGAACGTGAAGCCGCAGCCGCTGCCTCACTCGGCCAGGTGCATCGCGCTGTGTTGCCCGATGGCCAGCGCGTGGCCTGCAAGCTGCAATACCCGGATATGGCGAGCGTGGTGGAGGCTGACCTCCGGCAACTTAAAATCGCCATGAGCCTTTATCGCCGCATGGATAGCGCGCTGGAGAATGAGGAAGCCTATCTTGAGCTTTCGGACCGCCTGCGCGAGGAACTGGATTATTTGCGCGAAGCATCGCAGCAGCGCCTTTACGGCATCATGCTGCGCGATGTGCCGGGCGTGCGCGTGCCCGTGCCAGTGGAAGCCTTTTGCACCAAGCGCTTGTTGACCATGTCCTGGCTGGATGGCCGCGCCATTCAGGCACGTATTGATGAAGACCCGCCGGAAGAAGAACGCGCTGCCTATGCCCGCGCCCTGTTCCGCGCCTGGTATGTGCCGTTTTATCGCTATGGTGTGATCCATGGCGACCCGCATCTGGGTAATTATCAGGTGCGGTCTGATCTGCCGGATAATGATGGCTTTGGGATCAATCTGCTAGATTTCGGCGTGGTGCGGATTTTTGAACCGCGCTTCGTGGGCGGCGTGATCATGCTGTATGAATCCGTGCGCGATGGAGATTTCGACAAGGCGGCGGAAGCCTATCGCATCTGGGGCTTCAAGGATTTGAAGCGGGAAACCATGGAGGTGCTAAACCTTTGGGCACGCTTCCTGTATGAACCGCTGCTGCAAGACCGTGTGCGGCCCATTCAGGAAAGCGATGATCCGCAATATGGCCGCAAAGTCGCCGAGGAAGTGCATGCCGGGCTGAAACGCACCGGGGGCGTGCGCATCCCGCGCGAATTCCCGCTGATGGACCGTGCGGCGATTGGGCTTGGGGCGGTGTTCCTGCGCTTGAATGCCAAGCTGAATTGGCATCAGCTATTTCAGGAATTGATCGCCGATTTCGATGTCGCGAAAATCGCCGAACGCCAGCAGGCGGCGCTGACGAAAGCGGGTGTGCCGGGGCCGGCGCAGGCGTGATCGGTTTGCACTAATCACGCCTGCGCGGCCCAAGGCTTATCTGGGGCGACCAGCCGGCGGTTGGCCGGGCATGCCGGGCATCATAGGCATGCTGATGCCTGCGGGGCGACGAAACCGTGCAGGGTCTTGCGGCCCGAAATCAATCTTTATCGCTTCCATGCGTATCCGGCGGCCTTCATCATTGCCTTCCGCACGGAGATTCAAGCCAAACCACTCCTCCGTCCTACAACAAATGGCCTCCAGACCCTTTTCGTCTTTCGCCATGGTCTTTTCGCAGCGTATGCCCAAGATCTGATCCGCGCCGACAGGCGTGAAGCGCAGCTTCCGCTCATCGGCGATGTCATCCATCGGGCTGCGGCCCGCTTCGGGCGACAAATCCATGACCATCGGTTGAGGCATGCCAGGCACGCCCATCACCTGAAAGCCGCGACCGGTTTGCATATCCATCACCGAATAGTTGGAACCCCCGGGGATGCCAAGCATGTCAATCCGCCGTAGCCGGCCACCATTGGTGAGCGAGATCGTCCATTCACCCATCACCTCAGTGCCTGAGGTTATGCGAAAGGTGATCAGGGCGTCGCGCCCCGGCACGCCTTCAGGCGCCTTTTGCGCCTGGGCAGTTGAGATCATGAGCAGGGCGAGAAGCGCCAGAAGGAGTTTGCGCATGGAAGCCTCCTCCCGCTCGGTTCAATTCGGCCGCGTGAAAGCCTGCCGCGCGAGCAGCTTCCAGCCATCGGGCTGCTTCTTCCAGACTTGGAGAATACCGATATTCACCGGGTTCACCCGCCCATTGCTTTCGGATTCGCCCCGCAGCACATGGCGCACAATCGCGTCTTCGCCCACCACATCAATGTTCTGATCCGAAATATTCATGGACCGGAAGATCGAGGTCTTATTCGCCAGCGGGTCAATAAACTGCTGGCGGTTTTCGATCCGCCCCGCGGAATGGCCGTAGCTGAGCCTTTCATGCGTCACGGCCATCATCCCGGCCCGGTCTCCGGCCAGCATGGCCTTGGTGAGTGCCTCAACGGCGGCAGCGACCGCAGCGGCATCGCCGCCCTGGGCCAGGCCGGTTGAGGGGGTAAGATTGGCGAGCGTCAGGGCCGCGGCCCCCGCCAGCGCCAAATGGCGGCGGTTCATGGACATATGCTTTCCTCCCGCTGCGTTGATCGCAGACAGGGCAAGTCTGAGCCCGGGAAATGTCCAAGCGCAAGGCACAAGCTGTTCAAAAAGCTCCTCTTCGGGCTTGCAATTTGGCGCCTCGCCCCCTTTTGGAGGTTCCTGCCTGGGTGGACACCCGGGCGCGGCGCCTGTAGTGCGGCGCACAATCTAGTCCTTTGGGGGTATCCCTTATGAAAGTGGCCGTTCTGAAAGAACGCCGGGCCGGTGAGACGCGGGTTGCCGCGACGCCGGAGACCGTGAAGAAGCTGATTGGCATGGGCTGCGCCCTGACCGTTGAGGCGGGCGCGGGCATGGCCTCGGGCCTTACCGATGCCGCCTATGCCGAAGCGGGGGCGACCATCGCCGCCGATCCCGCCGCCGCGCTGGCGGGTGCGCAAATCGTGCTGAAGGTGCGCGCACCGCTTGCCGCTGGGGAAGGCGCGGTGGATGAACTGGCGCTGATCCCGCGCGGCGCTTTGCTGATCGCGACCCTTGGCGCCGATGCCGATGCCGCTGGGCGCTATGCCGCCGCCGGGATTGATGCCTGTGCCATGGAATTGCTGCCGCGCATCACCCGCGCGCAGTCCATGGATGTGCTGTCCTCCCAAGCCAATCTGGCGGGCTATCGCGCCGTGGTTGAAGCCTCGACCGCCTATGACAAGGGCTTTCCCATGATGATGACCGCCGCCGGCACCGTGCCCGCGGCCAATGCCTTCATCATGGGTGCGGGCGTTGCCGGGTTGCAGGCGATTGCCACCGCGCGTCGCCTGGGGGGCCGCGTTTCCGCGACCGATGTGCGCCCGGCTGCCAAGGAAGAAATCAAATCCCTCGGCGCCAGCTTCGTGGGTTACGAAGATGAGGAAAGCAAGGCCGCGCAAACCGCCGGCGGCTATGCGAAGCAGCTTTCCGCCGCTTTCTATGCCAAGCAGGCGGAAGTGGTGGCAGCGCATATCGCCAAGCAGGATGTGGTTGTGTGCACTGCGCTCGTGCAAGGCCGCCGCGCGCCCATTCTGGTGACGGCCGAGATGGTCGCTGCCATGAAGCCGGGGTCGGTGATTGTGGATATCGCGTCCGATGCTGGCGGGAATTGCGCGCTGACCAAGCCTGGTGAGCTTTTCGTCACCGAAAATGGCGTGAAGATTCTGGGCTTCACCAATTGGCCCGGGCGCATCCCCGCCGCCGCTTCCGCGCTTTATGCGCGCAATCTGCTGACCTTCCTGACCACCTTCTGGGATAAGGACGCCAAGGCGCCCAAGCTTTCGGAAGAAGATGAGATTGTGAAGGGTGTTGCGCTGACGCGCAGCGGGGCCGTGGTGCACCCGCAAATGAAGCCGGCCCAGGCAGGCTAAGGAGAATTCGGATGAACGCGACCGAACTCGCCAATCAGGCGGCCAGCACGGCGCAGCGCGCGCTGGAACTGGCGGAACAGGCCCGCCGTGCGGCGGAAGCCGTGGCGCCAGTGGCTGCGGCGGCTGAGCCGTTTTTGTATCTGCTGACGATCTTCTTGCTGGCCTGCTTTGTCGGCTATCATGTGGTGTGGAATGTGACGCCCGCGCTGCATTCGCCGTTGATGGGTGTCACCAACGCCATTTCATCGGTGATCGTGGTGGGCGCCATTTTGGCCGCCGGCACTGCGGATGGCTGGGTGGCGCGGATTTTCGGCTTCATCGCCGTGACGCTGGCCGCCGTGAACATCTTTGGCGGCTTCATGGTGACGCGACGCATGCTTGCCATGTTCAAGAAGAAGGGGAGCTGAGATCATGGCAACCACTCTTCTGACCCTGGCCTATCTGGTTGCGTCCGTACTGTTCATCCTGGCCTTGCGCGGGTTGAGCCATCCGGAAACCAGCCGCCAGGGCAATATGTTCGGCATGATCGGCATGGCGGTTGCCATTGTCGCCACATTGCTGAAGCCCGGTATGGATATTGGCGGCATTGCGCTGGTGATTGCGGGGCTTGCGCTCGGTGGCACTTTGGGCACGGTTGTCGCACAGCGCATTCAAATGACATCGCTGCCGCAGCTTGTCGCGGCCTTCCATTCACTGGTGGGTTTGGCTGCCGTATTCGTGGCGGCGGCGGCGTTTTATGCGCCGGAAAGCTTCGGCATTGGCACGCGCGGGAATATCAAGGGCGCGTCGCTGGTTGAAATGTCGCTGGGGCTGGCGATTGGAGCCATCACCTTCTCGGGTTCCGTGATTGCCTTTGCGAAGCTGGATGGCCGCATGTCTGGCGCGCCGATCATGTTCAAGGGTCAGCATATGCTGAACCTTGGGCTTGGCATTTTGCTGGCGCTGCTGGTGGTGCTTTTCGTGATCACGGGCAGCGATGTGCTGTTCTGGCTGATTGCGATCCTGTCCTTGGTGCTGGGCTTCCTGCTGATCATCCCGATCGGTGGCGCGGACATGCCCGTGGTTGTTTCCATGCTGAACAGCTATTCCGGCTGGGCGGCGGCGGGCATTGGCTTCACCATCGGCAATTTGCTGCTGATTGTGACCGGCGCGCTGGTGGGTGCTTCTGGTGCCATCCTGTCCGACATCATGTGTAAGGGCATGAACCGCAGCATCATCAACGTGCTGCTGTGTGGCTTCCGGTCTGAAGGTGGTACGGCAGCGGCCGGTGGCGCGGCGGCTGATCGCCCGCCGGTCAAGGCCGGTAGCCCGGAAGATGCGGCCTATATGATGAAGAATGCGCAGAAGATCATCGTGGTGCCTGGCTATG
>JADCEX010000383.1 GCA_020249825.1 Roseomonas sp. | reverse complement strand
GCTCCTAACTTTGCGCGCCGCCGGTTGGAAAAGGGCGAACTCGCCCTTGGCTTTGGCGTGCATCATTTGCGCACGCCCGCTGTTGGCATGATTGCCGCGGCATCGGGCTTTGATTGGCTGTTCATTGATATGGAACACGGCGCAATGAGCGTGGATGACGCGACCCGCATGGCCATGGCCGCGCTTTCGCAAGGCGTCACACCGATTGTCCGTTGCTGCAAGGATGCGCTGTTTGAAGGCACGCGCTGCCTGGATAATGGCGCCATGGGCGTGGTGGTGCCGCATATTGATAATGCTGATGAGGCCCGCGATGTGGTGCGCGCCTTCCGCTACCCGCCTTTGGGTGAGCGTTCCTGGGGCGGCCCGCCGGCGCAATATGCCTTCCAGGTTTCCGATACCGCCGCAGCGCAGAAGGAATTGAATGAACAGATCATGGTGACCGTCATGATCGAAACGCCCGAAGCGGTCGCGAATGCGGATTCAATCGCCGCCGTGCCGGGGGTGGATTGCCTGATGATCGGCACCTCGGACCTCACGGCCTCAATGGGCATTGCCGGGCAGATCGGCCACCCCGATGTGCGCGCGGCCTATGCCAAGGTGGCGGCGGCCTGCAAGGCGCATGGCAAGGTCATGGGCATGGGCGGCGTTTATGATGAGAAGAACGCGTCCGAGTATATCGGCCTTGGCGCGCGGTTCCTGTTGTCCGGTTCGGACCACGCCTTCCTGATGGCGGGCGGCGGTGCGCGGGCGAAATTCCTGCGCGGCTTGCAGGGCTGAAGTCAGCCGCATCACCAAAGCCCCGCCGGTGCTGCCGCGCGGGGCTTGGGCAGGCCAGTGGCGTTATTCGCCGCAGCCGCAATCCGGCTGCACCCGCTTCGCATCCTTGCGGATGATGTGAAAATCAATCCATTCCGCCACCAGGCGCCGCGCCTCACTGAGTGGCGCTTCGGGATGGTGGATACGGTAGAGCGCCGTGCAGGCATTGAAGGCCTGCGGGTCATCGGCGCCAATGTCGCGCAATTCCCGATAGGCGGTAATGACCGCAGCTTCACAACGGCGAATGGAAGGGGAGGTTTGTCGTACCATTCAACTCTCCTGAGTTTATCTGGTGCTTTGCTTCACGAAGGGCGCCTGGCTAGCTGCTGCGCCGTTTTGGCTTTGCGGCCGGCGCGCGCCTTCGGCCGAATAATTCAAGCTTATGTCCCACAAGATCATAGCCAAGGCGTTCTGCGATGGCTTGCGCCAAGGCTTCATGCGCCTCATCGCCGAATTCAATGACATGGCCGGTTTCAACATCAATCAAATGATGATGATGGCCGCGATCCGCCAGATCATACCGCGCCCGCCCGCCACCAAAATCGCGCCGTTCCAGAATGCCGCGTTCTTCAAGCAGGCGCACCGTGCGATAGACCGTGGCGATTGAAATCCGTCTGTCGCGCTGCAAGGCACGGCGATGCAATTCCTCAACATCCGGATGATCTTCAGCTTCGCTCAAGATCTGCGCGATCAGGCGGCGCTGGCCGGTCATCTTCAGCCCCTGCGCCACGCACAGGGTTTCAATGCGCGAACCCGTCACGGATTCGGCGGCTTTGGCTTGAGGGGCTGCCAAGGGCGTTTTGGGCAAAGGGCAAACTCACTCTGGGCTTTGAAGATCAGCGCTATTCCCTGCCTTATGCGACGCGGTCCGCGGCTTCTCAAGCCCTGGCATGCCCTTGGGCGCTGCGCCTGACCTCGGCTTGTTACATTTTTTGATATTGCGACTAATTCGCAATTGCAGTATATCACCCCCAGGAGGTCACCATGCGCCGTCGTTCGCTTCTTGCCCTGCCCTTTGCTGCCCCACTCGCCGCGCCTGCCCTGGTCGCCGCGCAGGAACGCGCGCTTAATCTCTATTCATCGCGCCATTATGATACGGATCGCGCGCTGTATGATGGCTTCACGGCGGAGACCGGCATTCGCATTCGCCTGATTGAGGGCGATGCGGATCAGCTGATCGCGCGTATTCAATCCGAAGGCGCCAATAGCCCCGCCGATGTGCTGATCACGGTGGATGCCGCGCGGCTGGCGCGGGCGGTGGATGCCGGCGTTCTGGCGGAAACCGAAAGTGCAATCCTAAAATCGCGGATCCCAGACAACATGCGCGCCCCGGATGGCAAATGGTACGGGCTTTCCAGCCGCGCCCGCGTCATCATGTATGATCGCCAGCGGGGTGTGCCGGAGGGCGTTGCGCGGTATGAGGATTTGGCCCTGCCAGCGCAGCGCGGGCAGGTGCTGATCCGGGCGGCGGCGCATCCCTATAATACCTCGCTGATGGCGAGCATTCTGCTGGCAAATGGCGCGGAAGCGGCGGAAGCCTGGGCGCGTGGCGTGGTGGCCAATATGGCGCGCCCGCCGCAGGGTGGCGATACGCCGCAATTCCAAGCGGTGGCCGCCGGCGTTGGGCGCTTGGCGGTGGCCAATACCTATTACCTGGCGCGGTTTGGCGCTTCGACCAATCCGCAGGAAAAGGCGCTGTTTGATCGGATTGGCGTGATCTTCCCCAATCAGGCGTCGGGGGATCGCGGGACGCATGTGAATGTCTCGGGCGCTGGGGTGGTGCGGAGTTCCGCGAATAAGGCCGTGGCGCTGCGCTTCATTGAATACCTCAGCAGCCAGCGCGCGCAGGAATTATTCGCCAATGGCAATTTTGAATATCCGGTGGTGGCGGGTGTCGCGCCACATCCCGCGCTGACAGCACTTGGCAGTTTCCGCGCTGATCAATTGAACGCGCAACGCTATGGCGCGCTGGCGCCGGAAGCGCTGCGGATTATGCAAAGGGCGGGGTGGCGGTGAGGGGGGAGGCTTTCAAATGCCGGGCGCTGAAATGGGGGGCGAGAGAACTCGCCCCCCAAGCCCCCCACTCCTTTTTTTGACTTTTGGGCGGCGGGCGCTGCCAGCAAGGCCCTTCACCGCTGCGCCCTGGACTGTCCAAGCACGCGCCCAGCGCCATCAATGGGACCCAATGGTAGCGTCCCAAAGCCGCAAAGTGAAGTCACTGGACCCCGAAACAAGGCGCGTGCCATCGGGCGAAAACCCGACCGAGTTGACCGCGCCCTCATGCCCCGTGAGCGTGTCGAGCAACGCCCCGCTGGCAGCGTCCCAGAGCCGCAGCGTGCCGTCACCGCCCCCCGAAACAAGGCGCTTGCCATCGGGCGAAAACCCGACCGAGTTGACCGCGCGCTCATGCCCCTTGAGCGTGACGAGCGGCGCCCCGCTGGCAGCGTCCCAAAGCCGCACCGTGCCGTCCTCGCCCCCTGAGACAAGGCGCACGCCATCGGGCGAAAACCCGGCCGAGGAGACCCAGCCCTCATGCCCCTTGAGCGTGGCGAGCAGCGCCCCGCTGGCAGCGTCCCAAAGCCGCATCGTGCCGTCCCAGGACCCCGAGACAAGGCGCGTGCCATCAGGCGAAAACCCGACCGCGTCGACCGGGCTCTCATGCCCGGTGAGGGTGGCTAGCAACGCCCCGCTGGCAGCGTCCCAGAGCCGAAGCGTGCTTTCACTGCCCCCTGAGACAAGGCGCGCGCCATCAGGCGAAAACCCGACCGAGAAGACCTGGCCCCCATGCCCCTCGAGGGTGGCGAGCAGCGCCCCGCTGGCGGCGTCCCCGAGCCGCAGCGTGCGGTCATCACCCCCCGAGACAAGGCGCGCGCCATCAGGCGAAAACCCGACCGAGGTGACCGAGTCAATATGCCCTGTCAGCGTGGCAAGCAACGCCGCGCTGGCAGCGTCCCAAAGACGCAGCGTGCGGTCATCACCCCCCGAGACAAGGCGCGCACCATCGGGCGAAAAGCCGACCGAATAGACCGCGCCCTCATGCCCCGTGAGGGTGGTGAGCAGCGGCCAGCTTTCCGCGTCCAAGACGCGCGGTTCCAGCGGCGGGCGCAACTGTGACAGGGGCATCGGAAGGTCGGGCGGAAACCGCGTGGTCTCGTCCCAGGCGGCGTCGTGGAACATATCGCGCCGCAACCCGCGCGCACGGGACAAATCCGCGCCATGCAGTAGCGCGCGCACGAAGCGGAAACCTGTCAGGTCATCATTGCCAAAATCCACGCCGCGCAAATCGGCACCGCGCCAGCCGGTTGCTGGGTCAAGGCCGCTGGCGCGCGCCAAGGCCACGAAGCTCTCACTTGGCTCGGCCATAATGCGCGCAAGGCTTTCACGCGCTGCATCCTGGATCATGTTTTGTCTTCCTTCTCCGCAACAATTGCACCCGCGGCGATTTCGGCTTGTGTGCCCTCCCCCTCAAACCCAAGCATGCGGAGCACCTGGGCGATGACGGCTTCACGATTGACGCTGGGAGGGCGGCCACCGATCCGCGTAATGGCGATATCCTCTCGTCTGGCATAAGCCGAAAGCAGCAATCTATCCCCCGCCGCACGCGCTTGCAGCAAAGCCGCTTCGAAGTGATCAAGCACAAAGCCATTCGCATTTTGTGGTAAAATGACTTTCCAGCCCCGCGCGTAGGTCACGGTCGGGTTTGCGTCTTTTACATTGATACTACCCTTTAAGGCCGTAACCGCTCCCCAGCCGGGCACAATTCGAACTGCGGGCAAGCTGACCTTAAAGCTGAGCGGCGTAGTGCCCCCCCCCGGGCAGGGTGATTGGCTGCGGCAGGTAGTCAATGGTAAAGCTGAGTTGGTCTGGCGCATCCTGCGGTGCGTCGTGCAGAATCAGCTGGAACCATTGATCAGGATTTGGTGTCACGTTTTGGGGCCGTTCTGCGCGGAAGCGCAGCGCGGAAGGCGCCGGTGCCGGGGCCGACTGGCCGGTGGACGAAGCGTCCGGCGCGGTTGGGTTCCTGGGCTGCTTCTTTGCATTTCCCGCTTCCGCTGCACTCTCACGTGCCCTCTCAGCCTCCTGGACCCAGCTTTCATCAAAGAGCGACCCATTCTGATCAGTCGTTTTACCTGGCACATCTGTCTTCTTCTTTTTGGTCCGCAGTTCGAGAATGAAACCAAGCCATAGGTCTCCTTGCGGCACATGCTCGCCGTTCAGCCAGCGCGCGAAAGTTTTGGGGTCAATCTTGAAGGCGTTTGCGCATGCCTTGACCGGTCGACGGTCCGTGATGATGGGCTGATGGTCTGCCCAATGCCGAAGAATTTTCTCGAGTACAAGCTGCAAATCCGACTTTGTCGCATTTGTCTTTTTTGTCGAATTTGTCTTGGACATCAAACCATCCTTTCGAGACAAATCAGACATTCTCGCCGTCTTCGCTTGCAGTCCTGCTGGCGCACAGGGCTAGCATCGGCCATTGCAACCAGCCAGGGAGACCGCGACAATGACCGGCCCAATGGACAAAGTGCTGCGAAACCATAACATTTGGTGTTGCCTTTGTCATGGCATGCTTGCCGGCTTCAAGCTTGCTATCGGTTCGCTTGCAGAGGCAGCGACATATCTTGCCATCACCGCCATCCATGCCCTCGGCGCCCGCGAGGAATTTAAGCGGCCCACGCCTGGGCAGTGATACGGGGCGGCAAAGGGCGGATCGTTGCCTTGGCGCGCATCTGCATCGTCTTGCTCGCCACGCTCACCATCATCATCACCCGCGCCAAGCGCGGGTGACCACCCCAATCCCCCCTAGCCCCACACCCCATTCCGCCCCATCTTCCGCAAATGTCGCTCCCCAACCACCCCATCTATCTGGACAATCACGCCACCACGCCGGTGGACCCGCGCGTGATCCAGGCCATGCGCCCCTTTTGGGAAGCGCAATTCGCCAACCCCGCCAGCGCCGAACACGCCATGGGCCGGGCAGTGGCGGAAGCGGTGGAAACCGCGCGTGAGTACATTGCCGAATTGATCGGTGCCTCGGCTGCCGAAATCATCCTGACCTCAGGTGCTACGGAAGCAAATAACCTCGCCATCAAGGGCGCCGCGCGTTTTGCCGCCAGCCAAGGCGATCCGCGCCGACGCATCATCACCGTCGCGACCGAGCATAAATGCGTGCTCGAATCCGTGCGTGACCTGGCGCAGGAGGGGTTTGAACCTGTCATCCTGCCGGTCGGCGCCGATGGGCTGCTCAGCCCTGAAACACTCCGCGCCGCCTGTGATGAAACCACGCTGCTGGTTTCCATCATGGCGGTGAATAACGAAATCGGGGTGATCCAGGACCTGGCTGCGCTGGGCGCCATCGCCAAGGAAGCGGGCGCCGCCTTCCACACTGATGCCGCCCAGGCGGCGGGGCGCATCCCTCTCGATGTCGGGGAAATCCAGGCCGATCTGATGTCGCTCTCCGGCCATAAGGTCTATGGCCCGCGCGGCATTGGCGCGCTTTATGTCCGCCGCCGGCCCCGCATGCGCCTGGCGCCGCTGTTTTCCGGGGGCGGGCAGGAAAGGGGCTTGCGGTCCGGCACGCTCCCCGCGCCCTTGGTGGTAGGCTTTGGGGAAGCCTGCCGGATCGCCGCCATTGAAGGCTTGCTCGATTCCGGGCGCATCGCCGGGCAGCGGGACATCTTCCTGAATAAGCTCCGCGCCGAAATCCCAGGGCTGGTCGTCAATGCGGAAGGGGCGCCCAGGGTTTCCGGCAATCTCAACCTGACTTTTCCGGGCGGCGTCACTGCCCAAAGCCTCATGGCGGGCGCGCCGCAACTTTGTGTTTCCACCGGCTCCGCCTGTTCCTCGGCGGAAATTGAACCCTCATACGTGCTGCAAGCCATCGGGCTTGAACCCTCCGCCGCCCGGGCCACCTTGCGGATCGGCATGGGACGCTTTACCTCGCCGGCAGAAGCGGAACTCGCCGCGGCAAGCCTTGCCGCTGCTTGGCACCGCGCAGCCTCCGCAACACATAAGACAAGTGATTAGCCATGCCGAAAATGGTATTCATCGAACGCGACGGAACGCGGAAGGAAGTGGAAGCCCCGCTTGGCCTTTCCGTGCTGGAAATCGCGCATCGCAACAGCGTTGATATTGAAGGCGCCTGCGAAGGATCACTGGCCTGTTCCACCTGCCATGTGATTGTGGATGGCGCCTGGTTCGGCAAGCTGGCGAAGCCCACGGAAGATGAGGAAGACATGCTCGACCTCGCTTTTGATTTGCAGGAAACCAGCCGCCTTGGCTGCCAATTGATCATGACGGATGCGCTGGACGGGCTGGTGGTGAAGCTGCCCGCCGGGTCGCGCAACGCGGGCGGCTGAGGCATGGCCGCGCCCTGGGATGAATTTGGCGCGGAAGGCGGCTTGTTTCGTAAGCTGTCGGCTGCGTCTGCGAATGATTGGCGCGATTATACTTGGCATCCCTTTGTGCAATCGCTTTCCGCAGGCACGCTGCCGCTTAAGGCGTTTCAGCATTATCTGATCCAGGATTATCTGTTCCTGATCCATTTCGCCCGCGCCAAGGCGCTTGCGGTGCTGAAGGGCGAAAGCCTGGCCGCGATGCGCGACAAGGCCGCTGCGGTACTCGCCATTTTGGATGAAACCAAGCTCCATCTGAAATACTGCGCCGAATGGGGGCTTTCAGAAGCGGATGTGGTTTCCGTGCCGGAAACGGCCGAGACGGTTTCCTACACCCGCTGGGTACTGGATCGCGGCTATGCCGGCGATATTCTGGACCTTGAAGTTGCCCTGGTGCCTTGCACGGTTGGCTATGCCCAGGTGGCGCTGCGCATCCTGGCGGACCCTGCGCGGCAGCGTGATGGCAATCCGTATCAGTCCTGGATTGATGCCTATGCCGCCGCTTCCTATCAGGAAATGGCGCATGCCGCGGCGCGGCGGATTGATGCGCTTGGTGTCTCCCATGGTGGGGAGGCACGGTTCGCCCGCCTGGCGGCCGATTTCGCCGAAGCGGCGCGGCTGGAACAGCGCTTCTGGCAGCAGGGGCTTGATGCGGTGGGGCGCGGCTGATCATGCGCGTGCTGGTGGCCATGTCGGGCGGGGTGGATAGCAGCGTGGTTGCCGCGTTGCTCCAGGAAGCCGGGCATGAGGTGATCGGCGCCACCTTGCAGCTTTATGATCACGGCGCGGCCTTGCAGAAAAAAGGTGCCTGCTGCGCGGGGCAGGATATTCTGGATGCGCGGCGCGTGGCCGATAAGCTTGGCATCGCGCATTACGTTTTGGACCGTGAAGAGATTTTCCGCCGCGATGTGATGCGTGATTTCGCCGATAGCTATGCGCGCGGCGAAACGCCGGTGCCCTGCATCCGCTGCAATCAGACCGTGAAATTCCGCGACATGGTGGCAATGGCCGAGGATTTGGGCTGTGAGGCTTTGGCCACCGGCCATTACGCGCGGCGCATTGAAGGCCCCGATGGCGCGGAACTGCATCGCGCCGTGGACCCGGAACGTGACCAAAGCTACTTCCTGGCCGCCACCACGCGCGCGCAGCTTGCAATGGCGCGCTTCCCCTTGGGTGACATGCCGGACAAAGCCACCGTGCGCGCTGCCGCGGCGCGGCTTGGTCTGGCGGTGGCGGAAAAGCCGGATAGCCAAGATATCTGCTTCGTGCCCGCCGGGCGCTATGATGCGCTGGTAGGCAAGCTGCGCCCCGATGCGGCGGAACCGGGCGAATTCATCCATGCCGATGGGCGCGTCTTGGGTCAGCATGGCGGGATTTCCGGCTTCACCGTGGGCCAGGGGCGGGGCCTGGGGCAGGCTTCCTGGGATGGTGAGGAAAAGCTTTACGTCGCCGCGGTGGATGCGCCCAAGCGCCGGATTGTGCTGGCCCCGCGCGCCGGGCTTGAGCGGCGTGATGCCGAAGCCGGTGAAGTGAATTGGCTGATCCCCCCGCCCGCCGCACCGCTTCGCTGCGCCGTAAAACTGCGCGCCCGCGAAGTGCCGCGTGCCGCCGAGGTCACCTGGGATGCGGCGGCAGGGCTTTTGCGCGTGGTCTTGGATGAACCAGGCGTGATCGCGCCCGGCCAAGCCTGCGTCATGTATGATGGGGACCGCGTATTGGGCGGCGGTTTCCTGCGCACGCGGCTATCGGTTGACACTGACCGGGCAGCGGCCTAACTCGCGGGCCAGAATGGCGGCGTAGCTCAGCTGGTTAGAGCACGGCACTCATAATGCCGGGGTCAGCGGTTCAAGTCCGCTCGCCGCTACCATTCGCCGGGCGCTTGGATGGTGTTTTGGGGGCAGTCGCCATGGCAAAAAACGCGCATGTGATCTCGGCCGAGGAAGCCGCGGCGCTGGTGAAGCCCGGCGATTGGCTCGATTTCGGCGCCTGCTTCAACCAGCCCGATGTTTTTGATCGTGCCCTCGCCGCACGCAAAGACACGCTGCGCGATGTACGCATTCGCAACTGCCTCAGCATGAAACCGCGCGCCTTTCTGGAACAGGACCCGGAAGGGGCGCATTTCGCCTGCTACAATTGGCATTTTTCTGGCTATGACCGGCGCAAGCATGACCAGGGGCTGGTCAATTACCTGCCCTGTCATCTTGGCGAAATCCCGGACTATTACCGCCGCTTCATCCCGCGCACTGATATCGCCGTGTTGCGCGCTGCGCCGATGGATGCAGAGGGCTATTTCAATCTTGGCCCGGTCAATGTCTGGCATCCGGCCATTATCGAAACCGCCAAGACTCTCATCATCGAAACCCTGCCCGATATGCCGCGCGTGGTTGGCACGCATGTGCGGGTGCATCGCAGCCAGGTGGATTACGTGATTGAGGGCGATGACGTGCCGACTCCGGAATTACCCAATGCCGAAGCGTCTGAAGTGGGCCGCGCCGTAGCAGCCTTAATCGCTGAGCAGATCGAAGATGGTTCCTGCCTGCAAGTTGGCATTGGCGGCATGCCCAATGCGGTCACCGCGCTGTTGCAGCAGTCTTCCGTGCGCGATCTTGGCATCCATACCGAAATGCTGAACGAGGGTCTGGTTGAACTATATCTTTCCGGGCGCATCAGCGGGGCGCGGAAGGCCTTCGATCAGGGGCTGGTGACCTATAGCTTCGCCCTCGGCAGCCGCCGGCTTTATGATACGCTGCGTGACAATGATGATTTCATTGTCCGGCCAGTTGATGAGACCAATATGCCCGATATCATCGCCCGCAATGACCGCGCGGTCGCGATCAACAACACCACGCAGATTGATCTTCAAGGCCAGGCGGCATCTGAATCCGATGGTCATCGCCATATCAGCGGCACGGGCGGCCAGGCACAATTCGTGCGCGGCGCCTATGCGTCCAAGGGCGGGAAAAGCTTCATCTGCCTGGCGTCCACCTATGAACGCAAGGGCGTGCGGAAAAGCCGGATTGTGCTGAACCTGACAGCAGGCAATATCGTTACCACTGCGCGGTCAGATCAGATGTATGTCGTTACCGAATACGGCATTGCCAATCTCAAGGGGCTATCGGTCGCTGAACGCGCGCGCGCCATTATCGGCTTGGCGCACCCCGATTATCGCGAGGATCTGTCGCGTGAGGCACGCGACCATGGGCTAGTGCCGCGGCATTTTCTCTGACTGCGGTGGTCTTGATGGTGTGATCCGCCGAAACGGATCACGCCATGCGCCTGATTATCCGCGATGCAACGCGCAAAGCTTGTTGCCGTAGGGGTCGCGCACATACGACAGATACAGCCGCACCGCGCCGCCTTCGCGCCAGCCGGGCGGGTCTTCGATGCTGGTGCCGCCATTGGCCACAGCCGCATCATGGAAAGCCTTCACCTTTTCTGGGCTGTCGCAGGCAAAGCCAATCGTGCCGCCATTGGCATGGGTGGCCGCTTTGCCATCAATCGGCTTGCTGATGCCAAGCGTGCCGGTTGGCGTGCGGTAAAAGCAGCGCCCTTTCGGGTCCATCTTTCCTTCCGAGACACCAAGCACGCCAAGCGCTGCATCATAGAATTTCTTCGAAACGGCCACGTCATCCGCGCCGACAAAGATATGAGAGAACATTTCCACCCCTTTGAGTTGAACGCCCAGCACAGGGCGATGGGCCATCTTCTGACACTCAGCGCCGATTGCAAGCCAGGGTGAAGCGCTATTCCGGCTTCAGCCCAACTGCACGCACCACCGGCCCCCATTTCGCCATATCGGCTTCCATCGCCGCGCGCATGCCGGCGGGGTCCTTGTGCCAGACCTCGGCGCCCTGGCGACGGATACGCTCGGCCACATCGGTTTCGGTGACGATGCGCCTGATGCCGGAAGACAGCCTTTCCATTACCGCCGGCGGCAGATTGGGCGGCGCGATGAAACCGAACCAGAGATACATCTCAAACCCCGGCACGCCGGCCTCCGCAAAGGTCGGAACATCGGGAAGCGCGGGATCGCGTGCGCTGCCGGTCACCGCAAGGGCGCGCATCTGCCCGCCGCGAATATGGCCGATGGAATTCGGCACATTATCAATCAGCATATCAATGCGCCCGGCGATGATTTCCGTGCCCGAGGCAGCGCCACCGCGAAACGGCACATGGGTAATGTCCACGCCCGTCATGTGCTTCAGCAATTCGCCCGCCAGATGCGGGCTGCTGCCGCTGCCGGAACTGGCGAAAGTCATCTTCCCCGGCTGGGCGCGGGCGCGTTCCAGAATTTGTTGCAGGCTGGTCAGGCCGCTATTCGGGTTCACCACCAGCACATTCATCAGCCGCGCGGCGATGCCGATCAGGCTGATCTCCGTGCGCGGATCATAGCCCATATTCGGATAGACAAAGGGATTGACCGATAGGATCGGCGTATTGCCGATGCCGATGGTATACCCATCCGGCGTTGAGCGCGCGACATGCGTAGTGCCGATATTGCCCGCAGCCCCTGGGCGATTTTCCACCACGCCTGGCTGGCCGAAGACCTCTGGCATCTTATCCGCGACCCAGCGCGCCAGCATGTCATTGATCGCGCCTGGCGGGTAAGGCACCACAATGCGAATGGGGCGGCTTGGGAAGGCTTCCTGGGCGCGCAACGCTGGCGCGGCCAGCAAGCTTGCGGCAGCAGCACCCATCAGGGCGCGACGAGACATCGCCATGGCTGATCCTCCTGTCTGCTTGGGGCGCGGCAGGCGCCCTTATGGGTGGAGGCTAACGCGGCAGGGCTTCCCGCACCACAGGCAGTATGGACGAAATTTTCAACAGGTAGGCGTCAGGAAGCAAACCAGACGCAAGGCAGGGCCGCCATTGCGGCCGCAGCCGGGCTTTAGGCGATCTTGTTCAGACCAGCGGTGGAAGGAGCCTCACCCTCAGGCCGGGCAGCGGGCTGCGGTTCAGGCTCTGGCGGCAGGGGAATTGCGGGGCGTGCCGCGCCTGGGTTCCCGGACGATGCACTCAGTGCCTTCATGTCAAAAGGCATGTCGGCGCCAAAGAGGATAGAGGCACGGTAGGCTTCGATTTCGCGCGGGGTGGGCAAACTCACGCTCAAGCGGCCGACCGCGTCGCGAAATTCGATCACAACCATGCCCAGATCACGGTCAATGCGCATCCTGGGATTGGGCGGCCCGATTTCAGGCGAGGGTTCTGGTGGGACGGCACCCGCAGTCCGATCGCCTCCTACTGCTCCAGCGGGGGGGCGAAGTCCATCCTTGATCTGGGTTTGGGCGACGTTTAACTGGCTGATCATGGCATTGACACCGTCTCTCATATCGCAAAACATCATCACCTGAGTCAAGAAATTTGTTAAGGCCTCAATCGCAAACCTGACATTTTAATACGATATTAAAGGGCGTCACATCTTTGAAGAATCAGCAGGGCATTCACTTTCGTGTAAAGCAGGCAGGGAGAGGCGGCCAATGAAACTGCATTTTCGCGCTGATGGGCGCCCCGTCCCGATGCTTGAGGTCGGCGATCTGGTGCGCCTGACACGGGCTGAACCTGGCCCAGCCCCGGTCGCGGAGGCAGGCGAATGGGGCAGGGTGCGCCGTATCTCTGCAAAAGGCACCCTGGAAATAGAACTTGCCGGCTATTCCCGCCCCAGGGGCGTTGCCCTTTCCATGGTAAGCGACATACCGCAGACCAATGTCATCCCCTGTGACCAACGCGGCGTGGCCCTGGAATTGTCGCAAGAAGCCCATTGGCGCAAAAGTGATGCCAGCGGCTTCGGCTCCCGGAAGAAGCAGGGCTGAGCGAAGCCGCACAAGGCTTTTCGGCGCAGGCGGTCGCGGGCCGGGGCCGGAAGCCAGCCCCACCGCCCCCAGAGCGGTTCCCGGCGAGCCAAGTGCTTCCAATTGCTTGAAAACGCCCCGGAGCAGATCGCGTTCAGATGGAATCATCTGAACGCGTGAAGATGCTCGAAAAACAGATCTCTAGAGCAGGTTGCGTGAACCCATGTGAACGCAACATGCTCTAGCCGGCCGCCATCAGCGGCTTGCGCGACGCGCAGAATTCCTCCACCGCCACGATGTAGCGCAGAAGCTCTGGCTCACCGACCGGCAGGCTGAGCGCCACCATGCCGCGCCGGGCGATGTAAATCCCCGCCTGCATCATATCCAGGAAGAACAATTCCCGAAGCCCATCCTCCTGCGGGCTGGCGGCATAGGGGCAGAGGATCGGCCCCAGGCGGAAATGCGGCTGCACCATGCTGCCAATGCCGGTGAATTGCATGGCGACCTTATGCTTGGCGCAAATCCCGTTCAGCGCATCGCGCAGCCCATCGCCACGCTTGCGCAGAGCCTCCGCCGCACTGTCATCAAAAATCTCGCCCATCGCCAAGGTGCCGGCGGACATGGACAGCACATTGTTATTGAAGGTGCCGGAATGCGTCAGCGCGTTGGGCTTGTGGGAATCAAACACCGACATGACATCCGCGCGTCCACCAAAGGCACCGAAGGACATGCCGCCCGCGATGTATTTCCCGAGCGAGACAAGATCAGGCGTGATGCCATGCAGCTTCTGCAAGCCGCCCGCAGTGTGACGGCTCGTCATCACCTCATCGAAAATCAGCATGGCGCCGACTTCGCGGGTTGCGTCCCGCAGCCCGGCCAGAAAGTCGCGCGTGGCGGGGATGCAGCCGCCGCTGCCCATCATCGGTTCCAGCAACACAGCGGCCAGATCGGCGGCGTGTTCGCGGATCAGCGCCAAAGTGCCGGGCAGGTCGTTGTATTCGGCAAGCGTCACCGAGAATGGCGCATTCACCACACTGCCGCCGGTGACGAAGCTCATCACCCCGCCATGATAGCCGCCGCGGAAGGCGATGATCTTGCTGCGTCCCGTATGCGCACGCGCGGCGGCAAGGGCCATCAGATTCGCCTCGGTCCCGCTATTGGTGAAGCGCACCAATTCCAAGGCCGGGAAACGCGCGCAAAGAATGGCGGCGAGCTTCGCCTCATTCTCCCCAACCGCAGCCAGGCTGATGCCGTTCTGGATTACCTGATGCAGCATGGCCTGAATGCGCGGATCGGAATGACCGAACAACCCCGCAGTATATTCGCCGCAGAGGTCGAGGTATTTGTTGCCGTCAATATCTTCCAGATAGCAGCCCTGGCCGCTTTTCATCGCGGTTGGGAAGGGCGTGTAGAATAGCGTGGTGCGCGTATTGCCGCCTGGCATGACAGTGCGGGCTTTCTCATGTGCGGTGGCGCTATTGGGGCGGGCGCGGGAATAATTCTCCCGCGCTTCGGCCAGCGCCGCCTCCAGATCCGAATTGCGCGGCGCGGTGGCTGAATCGAGTGGCGGTGTCATGCGCGTTCCTCTTTGTTTTTCTGAGGCGGGGACGGACCCCCTGGGGACCATGACGCCCATCCGCCTTGAAGCCTCACTTCATCATGTTTTCTGCCGTCATGCATCCCTCAATTATGGCCCTCGCTTTGCCCCGCTCGGCCGCGGGTGGCATAAGCACGCGGTGCGGATTCTCTATCACCTCCCCCTCTCGCCCTATTCGCGCAAGGTGCGCCTCGCCTTGGCGGAAAAGCGCATTCCCTTTGATCTTCGGGTCGAAAGGGTCTGGGAAAGGCGTGCGGAGTTCCTCACCATCAACCCCGCCTGCACCGTGCCCGTGCTGCAGGAAGAAAATGGGTTTTGCATCATCGATTCCTACGCCATTTGCGAATATCTGGATGAAGCCTATCCGGATATGCCGCTGCTGGGGCGCTCACTCGGCGAAAGGGCTGAAATCCGGCGCCTGGTGGCGTGGTTTGACGGGAAATTCCATTTTGAGGTCGGGCGGAACCTGCTGTTTGAAAAGCAGATGAAGCAATTGATGGGGCGCGGTAATCCGGATGCCGGGGCCATTCGCGCCGGCTATGCCAATTTGCGCCCGCATCTCGATTACCTCGGCTGGCTTGCGGAAACCCGGCCCTGGCTCGGGGGGAGTGCGCTGTCACTCGCGGATTTGGCAGCGGCGGCGCATCTTTCGGCGCTGGATTATCTCGGCGATGTGGATTGGGCGCTGAATGACGCCGCCAAGGATTGGTATGCGCGGGTGAAATCCCGGCCATCCTTCAGGCCGCTATTGCAGGACCGGATCAGCGGCCTGATCCCGCCTGAACATTACGCCGATCTGGATTTTTGACGCTTTTTGCTTGAATATAAGAAGAAGCTAATTTATCTACTTCTCTGCTGCATGAGGAGCTCGCCATGACTGCCCAATCCATTCCCGCCCGCGAAGCCGCTGGCCTGATCACCTCGGGCGAGGCCGTGCTGGTGGATATTCGCGAAGCCGATGAACGGGCGCGCAGCCATGTGCCGGGATCTGTCCATGCGCCGGTGTCTCGGTTGGGGGGTGCTGCACTCGGCATCGCGCCGGGGTCCACGGTGATTTTCCATTGCCAATCGGGCAGCCGCACAGCGCAGAATGCGGGCGCGCTTGCCGCTGCCGTGCCTGGCTGCCGTGTGCTGCTGGTGGAAGGCGGGATTGGCGCGCTGAGTGCCGCCGGCCTGAGGCTTATGGAAGATAAGCGCGCACCTTTACCCATCATGCGGCAGGTGCAGATCACCGCAGGCAGCCTGGTGCTGCTGGGTGCCGTGCTGGGCGCGCTGGTGGATCCGCGCTTTCAAGCGCTTTCCGCTTTTGTTGGCGCGGGCCTGGTTTTTGCCGGCATCATGGGGCTTTGCCCCATGGCAAATTTCCTGGCGCTGATGCCGTGGAATCGGCGCGCGGCTTAGTCCACCCGGGCGCCGGAAGCGCGGATCAGCGGCGCGAAGGCGGCTTCATTCTCGGCGCGGAATCTCACGAATTCCTCAGGCGTAGTGTACCAGGTGGTCGCGCCATTTTCGAAAAAGCGCCGCTTGATATCATCGGTTTCCAGCGATTGCTTGGTGAGTTCATTGATGCGCCGGATCAGCGCCGGGGAAATCCCGGCGGGCGCGCAAACCCCGCCCCAGGAATTGATTTCAAACCCCGGCAGGAATTCCGCCATGGTTGGGATCTCGGGCGCTTGCGGGCTGCGCTGGGCGCCTGTTACGGCCAAGGCGCGCACCTTGCCATCCCGCGCCAAGGCCAAGGCTTGCGGGATATTGTCGAAAATCATGTGAACGCGCCCGCCGGCCAGATCAATATGCGCCGGCGCCGCACCGCGATAGGGCACATGCAGCATATCCACGCCGGCCAAATGCTTGAACATCTCACCAGAAAGATGAACCGTGGTGCCGGACCCGGATGATGCGAAAGCAAATTTGCCGGGATTGGCCTTCAGCAGCGCGATCAATTCAGGCACGCTGCGCGCCGGCACGTCATTATTCACCACCAGCATATTCGGCAATTGCCACAGGCCAGAAATCAGTGCGATGTCACGCGCGGGATTGTAATTGAGCCGCGTATAAAGCGTCGGCGAAATCGCGAGTGGCGCGACAGAAGCAAGCCCAATGGTATTGCCATCAGGGGTGGAGCGCGCAATCGCCTCCGTTCCGACATTGCCGCCGGAACCGGAACGGTTTTCAACCACGAATTGCTGGCCGGTCATCTCGCTCATTTTGATGCACCAGATGCGGGACAGGATATCCGTGCCGCCACCCGGCGGGAAAAGCCCGATGAAGCGAATGGGGCCGCTTGGCCAATTGCCCTGCGCGCTGACAATGGCAGGTGCTGCGAGCAATCCGGCGCCAAGACCCAAAGTGGTGCGGCGTGTGATGGTGTTTTTCATGGTTATCCTCCCGTTATTCACGTGAAGTATATCGCATTGGTCTTGGCTTGTGCAGGGCGCGTCAAAGGCTATTCCACCACCGCGCCCGCAGCGCGGATCAGGGGGGCGAAGCTTTCCTCATTGGCGCGACGGAATTGTGCTAAATCCTGGGGTGATACCCACCAGACTTCGGCGGCTGCTTCCTCATAACGGCGGCGCACATCGGCGCTTTCCACCGCCTGCCGGCCAAGTTCGGCGATGCGCGCAACAATGGCGGGCGAAATGCCGGCCGGGCCGCAAACCCCGCCCCAGGAAGTCACCGCATAGCCGGGCAGAAATTCGCCAATGGCGGGAATTTGCGGCGCTTGCGGGCTACGCTGCGGGCCTGTCACGCCAAGCGCCTTCACCTTGCCTTCGCGAAAGGCGCGCACGGCTTCCGGGATATTGCCAAACATCATATCCACGCGCCCTGCCAAAAGATCAATTTGCGCCGGCGCACCGCCGCGATAGGGGATATGCAGAATATCCACGCCCGCCATTTGCTTGAATAATTCACCAGAAAGATGAAGCGTGGTACCCGCGCCAGAGCTTGCGAAGGTAAAGCGCCCAGGGTTTGCACGCGCCTCACGTATCAGTTCCGGAACGGTATCGGCCGGAAAATCAAGCCGCGTAATCAGCAGATTCGGCAATTGCCAAAGGCCGCAGGTATACGAAAAGTCACGCGTCACATCGAAGGGCAGGCGCCGATACAAGGTGGGCGCGATGGAAAGCGATGCAACCGAGGCAAGCCCAATCGTATTGCCATCCGGTGCAGCGCGCGCAATCGCTTCCGTCCCGACATTGCCGCCGGAGCCCGAGCGGTTTTCCACCACAAAGGGCTGCCCGGTGATTTCCGCCATGCGGTTGCACCAGATGCGTGAGAGCAGATCGGTGGAACCGCCCGCTGGGAAGGTGACGATGAAACGAATGGGCCCGGTTGGCCAAAGCGACTGCCCCAAGGCCGGCGCGGCGAGCAGCGCAGCCCCCAAACCCAAAGCGCTTCGGCGCGTTGTTCCTGACATGCTTCCCCCTTTTGCCCTTTGGACAGAATTTTCAGCCATGGCAGGGCGGGAAGCGGCGCGCGTCAAGGGGAAAGCGACCGCTGCAAAAAAGAATGGCCCGAAAACCATAAGGTTTCCGGGCCAAGTCAACAGGGAGGCTTCACGTCTGGGAGACGAGGGATCAACGGACCCCTTCCGAAATCTCGGATGACCAGTTTATAGCCGCTCTCGCCCTGGTTGTGGTTCCCGTTCTCGACTACACGGCCATGCAAGAAACGCATGGCTCGCTACAAACCCGTTACAGACCCTCAAATCGCTCCGGTAAGCTCCGCCACCAGAAAGTCCCGGAACACCGCTACACGCTTGGAATGCCTCATTTCTTCGGGATAGACGAAGTAAGCCTCAATCTTCGGTCCCTTCACCCCCGGCAGCACCTGAACAAATTCATCCAGCTCCGCCCCGATATATTCCGGCAGCGCCGCCAGCCCCAGGCCACTGCGCACGGCCTGCACCATGCCAGGCATGGAATTGAGCTCCACCGCCGCGCGCCGGGCCGTACCGGGGCGACGGCCCACCTCGGCCAGCCAATTGATATTCTCAATCGGTGGCTGATAGTCGCCATAGATGATCAGCCGATGCGCGTCCAAATCCTCGGGCCGTTGCGGAATGCCGATGGTCTTCAGATAGGAAGCGGCACCACAAATCCGCCAACCGAAGCTTGCGATATGGCGCTGGATCAATTCCGGCTGCCGCGGCGCATGCATGCGGATCGCGACATCCGCTTCGCGCATCGCGATATCCAGATCGGAGTCATCAAGCAGTAAGGTCACGCTGATTTCCGGATGCAAATCAAGCAATTTCTTCAAGCGCGGCGCCAGCCAGGTACTGCCAAAGCCTATGGTGGAAGTGACCTTGAGCCGCCCTGCCGGGCGTTCCCGGCTTTCGGTCAACATGGTCTCGGTCATCGCGAGTTTCGCGAAAACCTCTCGCACCGTGCGGTTCAGGGTTTCGCCCTGTTCGGTCAGGATCAGGCCGCGCGCATGGCGATGAAACAGCGGCACATTCAGCGCTTCTTCCAGGGCCTGAATTTGCCGCGATACGGCGGATTGGCTGAGGTTCAGCGTCTCACCCGCATGGGTGAAGGAACCAGCTTCCGCCACCGCGTGAAAAATGCGCAGCTTGTCCCAATCGGTGGGCATCAGGCTGCCGCCGCGTGGCCCGCTTCAAGCGCAGCGAGGTATTTTTCCGCCTCAAGTGCTGCCATGCAGCCAGTACCGGCGGCTGTGACCGCTTGCCGATAGATCTTGTCCTGCACATCGCCGGCAGCGAAGACGCCGGGGATGGAGGTGCGCGTGCTGCCCGGCGTGGTTTCGATATAGCCTTCCGCATCCATGGCGATTTGGCCTTGGAAAAGGGCTGTCGCTGGTGAATGGCCGATGGCGACAAAAACCCCATCCACCTTCAATTCGCGCGCTTCCCCGGTGATGCGATCACGCAGCGCAAGCCCCCGCGCCACCGGCATGCGGCCTGATGTATCGGCCAGCACTTCTTCCGTCAGCGTATTCCACGTGATCGAGACATTGGGTTTGGCGAAAAGCCGCTGTTGCAGGATTTTCTCAGACCGCAAGGAATCGCGCCGATGGATCAACGTGACATGGCGCGCGAGGTTGGAAAGATAGAGCGCTTCCTCGGTCGCGGAATTGCCGCCGCCAATCACCGCCACATCCTTGCCGCGATAGAAGAAGCCATCGCAGGTGGCGCAAGCTGAAACGCCGAACCCGCCCAATTCCTTCTCACCCGGAATGCCAAGCCAGCGCGCCTGCGCGCCGGTTGCGATCACCAGCGCTTCCGCGACATAGACATCGCCGGAATCCCCCACCGCGCGGAAGGGTCGGCGCGTCAGATCAATGGAGGTAATAACATCCTGCACCACCTTGGTGCCGCAATGGGTCGCCTGCGCGGCCATTTGGTCCATCAGCCAGGGGCCTTGCACGGCTTCCGCAAAGCCGGGGTAGTTTTCCACATCGGTGGTGATGGTCAGCTGCCCGCCTGGCTGCATGCCCGCCACCAGCAGGGGCGAAAGCCCCGCGCGCGCGGCATAGATGGCGGCCGTATAGCCCGCCGGCCCGGCACCCAGAATGAGAAGCTTGCTTTGAAATGTCTCGGCCACGATCCGCACCCCTGTAGTCGTTTTGCTGATATCGGCCAGCCGCCCCTTTCGGGCAAGCCGTTGCTTGGTCAATGCTGCATCTTGAAATGATATTGCGCGGCGGCCTGGTTTTGAGCAATGAAGACCTGTGCCCAATCCCAAGACCCCCGCCCCCGATCCGGCCCTGGATGCCCTGGACCGCCAGATTCTGGCCGAGCTTCAGGCCGATGGCCGAATCACCAATGTGGAACTTGCGCGCCGCGTCAATCTTTCCGCGCCCCCCTGCCTGCGCCGCGTGCGCCGGCTGGAAGAAGAAGCGGTGATTCGCGGCTACCATGCCGATATAGACCCCACCGCGCTGGGGTGGGAGGTGATGTTCTTCGCGCTTGTCGGCCTGGAATCGCAAAAGCAAAGCGTGCTGGATGCGTTTGAAGCGCTGGCGACTTCCTGGCCGGAGGTGCGCGAATGCCACATGATCCGCGGCGGCGGGGATTTCCTGCTGCGACTCGTTGCGCGCAACACGGCACATGAGAATGAACTCACCACGCGGCTGACCGGGGCGCCGAATGTGCTGCGCGTGCAGACCTTGCAGACGATCCGCACCGCGAAGGATGCCGCGGGCGTGCCTTTGGGTTAGGCTTGGTTCAGGGGCAGGGCGGTTTGGCCAAGCACCCAACCCTCCCAGGCGCGGATCATCGGGTCTTCGGGGATGAAATCCGGGCGCTTGCCGTCAATTACGCCGATCAGGCCGAGCAGACCGATCAGCGAATCAAAGCGATCCTCTCCCGCCGCATCGGTGCCGAAGCCAGCTTGGATCATCCCGGCCAAAGCCGCATCAGGCGTGACGTGTAGCGCGGCCATGGCATTACGCAGCGCGGGGGCGAGTGCGCGGCGCGGTGCCTCAGCGCGTTTTGACCCCGCCAATTTCAGCCCCAGATGGCGCAAGGCTTCCGCCGGATAGACTTCGGCAATTGCAAGCTGGCCGGGGCTGAGCAGATCATGCAGCGCCCCGGCGAAGGGCCAAAGGCGAAAGGGCGCGCCGGCGGCAAGTGCGGGGGCAAGCCAATCGCGCCAGGCGCTGATGGCGGCCTTGCCGGATTGATTGGCGCCGAGTGTCCAAAACACTGGCGCGCCGGCGGGGCGTTCCGCCGTGGCGCGGTCACACAGGCGGGACAAGCCAGAGGCATCGGGCAGGCCAAGTGCGGTCGCATGGGCAGCGCGCGTCATGCCCTTAATGCCGCGCGCAGGGTAGAAGGGGCGGGCGGGGGAGACGGTATCAAGGGTTGGGGATACCGTGAAGAAATCAGTGTTTCCTGCGAGTCCTGCCAGAAAACCCGGAAAGCCGGTTTCGGGGCGCATTGCGGCGAAGCCGCGCGGCACGCCAAGCGGCAGGTCGAGCCCAAGCGCCGCCGGGCCGCCATCCGCAAGCAAATGCGCCGCCAGCGCGGCGGGATCGCCCACCAGGCGCGGGGCGTTGGCCTGCCATTGCCTGCCCTGGCGTCGGGCAAGGGTGACCCAGCGCTTGCGGGGATCAAGGCTCCAATCCGCATGGGCGGCGATCATGGCGGGAAAACCCTCGCACCCCGCCCAGGCTTCATGCCATGCTGCATGCAACAGGATGGGAGAGTGCGATGGATGGCATGGCTGGCCGGCCGCCAAAGGGGACGGATGCGGCGCATCCGGCGGGGCAATATGGCGCAATCGCGAAGCTGTTTCATTGGGTGACGCTTGGCCTGATGCTGGTGGCGCTGCCGCTTGGCTTTGTCATCCAGCATGTGAAGGATGACAGCAAGATGGCGTTCTACGCGCTACATGAAAGCGCGGGGCTGACCATCCTGTTCGTGGCGCTGGCCCGGCTGGCCTGGCGCTGGCTCAGCCCCCCGCCCAGCCCGCCCAGCGATATGCCGAAACTGCTCCGCACCGCCGCAGCCGCTGTGCATCATGCGCTTTATGCGCTGCTGATCATCCAGCCCCTGCTTGGTTTCATGGCGACCAATGCCTGGGGTTTCCCGATGCGGGGGGCGACAGCTTATCTTGGCTTCATCGAATTTCCGAAATTCATGGAAGCCTGGGAAAGCTTGGCGAAAATCCTATCCCTGTTCCACACCATAGGCGGCTGGCTTTTGGTGGTGCTGATCGCGCTGCATATTGGCGGCGCCTTGTTCCACCACGCCATCAGGCGCGATGGAACGCTGATGCGGATGATCTGAAGCGGGCGATTCAGCCCGGATCGCCGGAAAGGCCGGCGATCATCTGATCATTGATGTTGATCAGGAATTCGATATCCGGTTCCTGCTTGTCCATTTCCTGCTGCACGCCGCGCCCAAGGCGAAGGATGCCAAGGCGGGTTACTTCCGGCAGCAGGTTTTCTGGATTGACCAGGGCCGATTCGATCGCGAACCAAAGGCGCCGATTATCCGAAACGGCTCGGGCGCGTTCAATTGCATCCCCATTGAGCGCCGCTTTGAGGCCGTAATTCACACGGCGGAAGACATCGGCTTCCTGTTCGCGCAGGCTACGAGTTCGTTGCGTGGCGCCATAGCCACGTGCTCCGCCCATCTGGTTCATGGGTGACGCCGTCATTCAGCCGTGGTGGCGAATTGGGCGATGGGGGCAAGGCCTAGCACCACTTCCTCATGCCGCATGACGCGCCGGGCAAATTTCAACGCCTGGTAGCATTGGTCTTCTTCAGCCAGCGAAAGCGCGCGATCCAGATATTCCCGCGCGAGGTTTGATGTGGTGGCTTCCTTGAATTCGGCGATGCGTTGCCGCGCTTCCTCAAGGCCGAGTTTCCGTTCCTCATGATCGCCGATATAGGCGGTCTGCAAGGCGAAATAGATGCGCCGGGCTGGCGTATCGGCCATATCGGGCGTCATCAACTGCTTGCCGAACAGGAAGCGCGCTTTGGCGGTGAGTTCAATCCGCGCGCGGTTGCGGAAGCGAATGGGTGCGCCATTGACGATCATCATGTCGCCTTGGCGGAGTTCGAGAACGAGCGTTGACATTTTTTGTCTCCGTTTTGGGGTTGGTGGCCCCGGCCTGAGCCGGAGCCACCAGTTTAGTTTCGGGCCGCCGAGACTACCCCCGCGCCCCGTGTAGCATTAGCGGAAGAGGCTGAGCAGAATCTGCGGCCCCTGATTCGCAAGCGACAGGGTCTGAACACCAAGCTGCTGACGGGTCTGCAGCGCCTGGAGGTTCGAACTTTCCTTCGCCAGATCGGCATCCACCAGTGCCCCAAGACCATCACTCAGGGCGTCGTTTTTCTTGGTGTTGTAGCTGATCTGGTTTTCTACATACTGCATGCTGGCGCCGAACCTGTTCAGCGCGGTCGAAATTGCGGCCTCAACAGTGATAAAGCCGCCATTCAGGTAAGCGACCGCGGCGGCGGCATCTGTCGGCGTGGCCGTACTAAGCTGCAAAAGCGCGCCATCCTCGGCGGCGATGGTGAAGGTGCCGCCGGCCTCATTACGGATACCGATGATATCGCCAGCGCCTGCAGCAGTCGTTGTTGTTACGGTAGCGGCCGTACCCGTGCCCACTGTCGCCACGGAGATGCCGTTGCTCAGCAAGGTGCGACCATTGTAATTGGCATCACTGATGAACTGGGAGATCTGCGTCCTGAGCTGGTTATATTGAGTTTCATACTGAGCACGCTGCGTGGCATCAATGGCGCCATCGCCGAGGCGCGTTAGCGTGGCGCGCGCCTGCTTCATGGTATCGGATACCACAGTCAGCGCGGCGAAGGTGGTTTGCAGCACACCCTTGACGCCACCAAGCTGCTCATTCACCGCAGTGACACCGGCGATATCGGAACGAACCGCCTGTGCCACGGCAAAGGCACCACCATCATCGCGCGCGTCAGCCACGCGGAAGCCGGTGGAAACCCGCTTCTGCACGACACCAAGGTCGGAATTGGTTTGATTGAGGGATTGCAGGGCGAATACGGCCTGCCGGTTGGTATTCACAGAATTCAAAGACATTGGGGTCTTCCCCTTTCCATTGGCGCTCGCTCTACCCAGAGTAGCGATTGCCAGTTTGCCTTCCGCTTTTTGCGGCGCTCTGCATCATGGCCCGGTGATGGTTAATAAAAGCTAAACGCAGATAAAAAAACCTAAGCCTTGGTCAATTTTTTTTAAGCAAAACTTATCAGGCTGATTAAGGCGCAATCTTTGCCCCATAATCTGGATCCCCTCAAGCGCAGCCCCCGGCACCGCAGCGCACAAGACCATCCGGGCGCGGTGAAAGCTTTATGCGTTGGCCTGCGGGCGCCAAATGCAGATACGCCCAGCACAAGGCTGGGCGTATGGCAGCAAGCTCAGGAAGAAGGCGGGGTTTAGCGGAACAGCCCCAGCAGAACCTGTGGGCCCTGATTGGCCAGGCCCAATGTCTGCACACCAAGCTGCTGACGGACCTTCAGCCCCTCAAGCGCAGAGCTTTCCTTGGCCAGATCAGCATCCACCAGCGCACCAAGACCCTCATTCATGGCGTCCACCTTCTTGGAGTTATACGTGATCTGGTTGTCTACAAACGCCATGGAGGCACCGAATTTGTTCAGTGCTGATGAGAGCTCTCTGTCAACAGCGTCGAAGGCGCCGCCGCTTTGGATCCAGGCCTGCGCCTGCGCGAGGCTCTCGCCCTGGAGCCTGCCGTCAATCCGGCCTTGTCTCTGAGCAGGGGTCAGCGCTGTGAAGGCCGAAGTAATGGCGGTGGTTTTCTGCGCAGCTGTTTTTGCCGCCCAACCGGTCGGATCTGCCGCCTGAAGCTCCAGCGCCAATTCGGCGCGGATTTTGTTATCGTCAAACTTCGTCTGTTTTTGGGCGGCGGTCAGCAGCGCGAAGGCAGCATCAATGGCGACCGGATCTGCTGTGCCAAGCTCCACCCCCAGCTGGGCCTTGATAGCCGCTTCAAAAGCAGCAGGCGCAGGCTCTGGGGGAAAAGCGTCGGGGTCAAGCTTAAGCAAACCCCCATCAACCGCCTCAATGGTGAAGGTTCCGCCACCTTCATTGCGGATGGCCGTAATATTCCCCCCATTCGCTGTGCCTGTTGAAAGCAAAGTTCGTCCATTGTACGTGGCATCATCAACAAAGTCACTCACCTGTTTGGCAAGGAGCTTGTATTGTTCCTCGTAGGTGTTACGCTGGTCTGAACTTATGGCGCCGTCAGCCAAGCGCGTCAGTACTGCCCGAATTTGCTTCATGGTGTCCGAAACAACCGAAAGTGACGCAAAAGTCGTCTGCAGCACCCCCTTTACCCCACCGAGTTGTTCGCCAACCGCGATCACCCCAGCCACATCGGAACGAACCGCCTGCGCCACCGCAAAGGCGCCGCCATCATCCCTGGCGTCGGCCACGCGATAACCCGTGGAAACGCGCTTCTGGGTTACAGAAATCTGCGAATTGGTCGCGTTGAGGGACTGCAATGCAATCAGGGATTGCGCATTCGTATTGATCGAATTCATCGGCATCGGAGTTTTTCCGTTCCCACAGCGCGGACCCCCATGGGGAGCCTAACGCACCTTTGTTCCACCGCATTTTGCGACGTAACGACAGCAGAACCTGAAAAAGTTAATAAATTCTAAACGGCCCCGCGATTTTTTTACTTTCTGGCGATTTTTCTTAAAACTTATCTGCGGGCAGGCACAATGGAGCCTGCCCGGCCTGCCTCACTTCGCCCTTTCGTAATAGGTCCCATCCGCGGTCTTCACCACAATCTTCTCACCCGCCGTAATAAAAGGCGGCACCATCACCTTGACGCCATTGGAAAGTACTGCCGGCTTGTAGGAAGAAGACGCGGTCTGGCCCTTCACCACAGGGTCGGCTTCCACAATCTCGAGCGTCACGGTCTCAGGCAGGTCCATGGAAACGGGCTCACCTTCGATCAGCTTCACATTGACCGTCATGGCTTCCTGCAGGAAGGGCAGGCGGTCGCCCAGGATATCCTTGGGCACAATGGTCTGTTCGAAGGTTTCCGGGTCCATCAGCACCAGGTTTTCGCCATCCTCATAAGAATAGGTGAATTCCTTATCCTCGGTGGTCAGGCGTTCCACCGTATCGGCGGTGCGCCAGCGCTGGTCCTTCTTGGCGCCGGTCTTCACATTGCGCATTTCCACCTGGATCACGGCGGCACCCTTGCCGGGGATCATGATGTTCTGCTTCAGGATGGTGTAGCGCTGGCCTTCAAATTCAATGACCATGCCGGCGCGCATCTGGTTGGCTTGCATCTTCGCCATGGGGAATCCTGCATCTTGGCGGTTGAAACGGGGCCAACCCGGGCGGGGTGGCATGTGCGCCCGGGTATAGGGGCCAGTGCGGGGCGGGGCAAGCTTGCGCCTTGGCCGGGGCGCTTGCCATGCCGCCAAACCGATCTAGCAGGCTGCTGAAATTCATAGCCTGATTTCCGTATTTATGATTCACTGTCCTCGCATTTGGTCGAGGTTGCGATGCGTGGCAATGATGCAGTGGCTGGTTCCTTGTTCAGCTATGTTGATCTTGAAAAGCGGGTGCGT
>JADCEX010000382.1 GCA_020249825.1 Roseomonas sp. | reverse complement strand
TCCGATCTTCGCTACCCGCCATCAAGGTGCTGTGCGTGCTTTATGTGGAACTCATTCGCGGCGTGCCGCTGATCAGCTTGCTCTTCATGGCCAGCGTCATGTTCCCCTTATTCCTGCCGGAGGGGATGAATATTGATAAGCTGCTCCGCGCGCAGATCGCCATCATCCTATTCGCCGGCGCCTATCTGGCGGAAGTGGTGCGCGGTGGGCTGCAAGCCTTGCCAAAGGGCCAATATGAAGCCGCCGATGCCATGGGGCTTTCCTTTTGGCAGAAAACCGGGCTGATCATCCTGCCGCAGGCGCTTCGCATGGTAATCCCGCCCTTGGTCAATACCTTCATCGGTTTTTTCAAGGATACCTCGCTGGTGCTGATCATCGGCATCTTCGATCTGCTGACCGCCGGCAAGACCGCGATTGTGGAGCCCGCCTGGCAGGGCTTCGGCGTTGAGGTCTATGTCTTTATCGGCAGCATCTATCTGGTTTTCTGCTATGCCATGTCCAAATACAGCCGCGGGTTGGAGGCGGAGTTGAACCGCCATCGCCGCCGCTGACATCCGGGAAACAATATCATGAGCGCTTCCGCTGATCTTGCCCATGTCGCTTCCGCCGCCAAGGCCGATGCGCCCCCCGCCATTGAATTGGCCGGTGTCAATAAATGGTTCGGCGCGCTGCATGTGCTGCGCGATGTGAACCTGGCTGTGGCGCCGGGTGAACGCGTGGTGGTGTGCGGGCCTTCGGGTTCGGGCAAATCCACCATGATCCGCTGCATCAACCGCCTGGAAGTGCACCAGGAAGGTCGTATTGCTGTCGAAGGGATCGAACTGACTGATGATGTGCGCGCCTTGGATGCGATCCGCCGCGAAGTCGGCATGGTGTTTCAGTCCTTCAATCTTTTTCCGCATCTGACGGTGCTGGAAAACTGCACCCTGGCGCCGATCTGGGTGCGCCGCATGCCGAAGAAGGATGCGGAAGAATTGGCCATGGAATTGCTGGCGCGCGTCAAAATCCCCGAACAGGCGAAGAAATATCCGGGCCAGCTTTCCGGCGGGCAGCAGCAACGCGTGGCCATTGCCCGCGCGCTTTGCATGCGCCCCAAGATCATGTTGTTCGATGAACCGACTTCCGCCCTCGATCCCGAAATGATCAAGGAAGTGCTGGATGTCATGGTGGAACTGGCCGGCACGGGCATGACCATGATGGTGGTGACCCATGAAATGGGCTTCGCCCGCCAGGTCGCGGATCGCGTGGTGTTTATGGATCAGGGTGAGGTGGTGGAAATCGGCACCCCAGATCAGGTCTTCAACGCGCCGAAGACCGACCGGCTCAAGCTGTTTTTGAGCCAGATCCTGCGCGGGCATTGAATGCCCGCCATGCGCGGGGCGCGGGGCAAATGCCTTGCAATCCTTGGCTGACGGGGCAGACTGCGCGGCAATGATCCCTTGGAAGGCAAGCAAGCCATGAGCAGTCCTGCCGCTACTGGGCGTGGCGCGCCTTCGCTTGCGCTGATCCTGGCAGTTCTGGGCGTGGTCTATGGGGATATCGGTACCTCTCCGCTCTACGCCATGCGCGCTGCCGCCGGCCATTTTGAGGAAGGCGGGGTGGAGGCCTGGGAAATCCTTGGCCTGCTCAGCCTGATCATCTGGGCGCTGATCCTGACCGTCACGGTGAAATATGTCGCCTTTGTGCTGCGCGCGGATAACCGCGGAGAAGGTGGCATCCTGGCGTTGATGGCGCTGGCGCAGCGCAGCGTTGAAAATGCACGCCTGCGCTGGACCTTGGCGCTGATCGGCATTGCTGGCGCCTGCCTGTTCTTTGGTGATGGCATCATCACGCCGGCGATTTCCGTGCTCTCGGCGGTGGAGGGGCTCAAGGTTGTCTCCCCCCATCTGGAAAAGGCGGTTTTGCCGATTTCGGTCGTGATCCTGCTGGCGCTGTTTCTGGTGCAATATCGCGGCACGGCGAAAATGGGGGCGATCTTTGGGCCCATTTGTGCGGCCTGGTTTCTGGTGCTGGGGCTGCTCGGGCTGTGGGAAGTGCTGCACAATCCGGGCGTACTCGCGGCGATTTCACCGCATTGGGCGATTACCTTCTGCCTGCATTACCAGTTGATGGCCTTCATTGCCTTTGGCTCCGTCGTGCTGGCGGTGACGGGGGCCGAGGCGCTTTATGCCGATATGGGGCATTTCGGCCGCCGGCCCATTCGCTGGGCTTGGCTGGTGATTGTGCTGCCGGCGCTGGTGTTGAATTACCTCGGCCAGGGTGCGCTGTTGCTGCGCGACCCGGCCGCACTCGAAAACCCGTTCTTCCTGCTGGCGCCGGAATGGTTCCGCCTGCCCTTGGTGTTCCTGGCAACGGCGGCCACCATCATCGCGAGCCAGGCAATGATTTCCGGCGCCTATACGATTGCGCGGCAATGCGTGCAGCTTGGCTTCCTGCCGCGGCTGGTGGTGCGCCATACCAGTGATACCGAAGAAGGCCAGATTTATATGCCGCAGGTCAATTTCGCCCTGCTGATCGGCGTGCTGATCCTGGTGGTAACATTCCGTGATTCTGAGCGTTTGGCGGCGGCTTATGGCATTGCGGTGACGGGGACTTTCGTTTGCACCACATTGCTTGCTGTCGTTGTGTTCCATCGCAAATTCGGCTGGCCCTTGCTTGGCGTGCTTGGCGTTTTCCTGCCGCTGCTTGCGCTTGATCTTGCCTTCTTCCTCTCCAATGTGCTCAAAATCCCCGATGGCGGCTATGTGCCGCTGGTGCTGGGCGTTGTGTTGTTCACCATCATGCTGACCTGGCATCGCGGGCGGGAATTGCTCTTTGCGCGCATCCGCCAGGATGGTCTGCCGCTGAAATCCTTCATTGCGCGCCTGCCGCAATCGCGCACCGTGCGCGTCCCCGGCACCGCGGTGTTCATGACCAGCCAGGCGGAATTCCTGCCCGGCGCGCTGCTGCATAACCTCAAGCACAACAAGGTTTTGCATGAGCGCGTGCTGTTCCTGACCGTTACCAATGAGGATGTGCCGCAAGTGGGCGCTGATCGGCGCCGCGCGGTGGAGGAATTGGCGCCCAATATCTATCGCGTGGCGCTGCGCTACGGCTTCCAGGAAAGCCCCAATATCCCGCGTGAGCTTGAAGCCCTGGTTGATCTGGGCATCCCCTATGAACCGATGCAGACCTCCTATTTCCTGGGGCGGGAGACGGTGGTGGCAGCCGCCGTGCCGAAAATGTCGCGCTGGCGGCAATGGCTGTTTGTGGTGCTCAGCCGGAATTCCCTTTCGGCCACGGAATTCTTCCGCATTCCATCTGACCGTGTGGTAGAATTGGGTGTGAAAGTCGCGATCTGACCCTGGTTGCGCGCCCCTGATGGAGGAGATGTGCATGGAGCGGATGCTGGTGACACTCTCCCTGGTGGCGGGGCCGGGCTT
>JADCEX010000381.1 GCA_020249825.1 Roseomonas sp. | reverse complement strand
CCTATTCGCTCGCGAATAATATCGGTCTTGCCACTGTCTCGGGTGCGGCGGTGCGTTATCGCTTCTATGCCAGTTGGGGGCTGGCACCCGTTGCCATTGCGAAGGTGATTGCTGTCACCTCGCTCACTTTCGGGCTTGGGGGGTTTGCCATTGCAGGGCTTGTGCTGATTCTGGAGCCGGATTTGCTCGGCTTTCTGGGGGAAGGCGCGCCACGCTGGATATTGCCGCTGCTTGGGTTTTGCTGCTGGGCGATTGTGATTGCCTATGTGGTGATGGCGCGCTTTGTGCCGCATATCCGGCTTTTCGGGCATCAGATTGACCTGCCGGGCTTTCGCATTGCGATTGCTCAGGTGGCGCTGGCCACCACCGATGTCGCGGTCACGGCGCTGATCTTCTACGCGCTGCTGCCGCCGGCCGAGGGCCTGAGTTTCCTGCATTTTCTTGGCATCTATATCGCTGCCTATATGGCGGGGCTGGCAGCCAATGTGCCGGGTGGCATTGGCGTTTTCGATGGTGCCATTCTGTTCGCCTTGTCTGGCTTTCTGCCCACGCCGGCCATTGTGGGCGCGCTGCTGCTGTTTCGGCTGTTTTATTACATCATCCCGCTATTCCTGGCCGGCGCGCTTTTCGCGGGGTTTGAAGTGAGCCAGCGCCGCAAGCTGGTGGCGCGCCTGGCCCCTGACCGGGGCATCGCGGTTTCCTTTGAAGTGCCGGCGCTGGCGGGGCTTACGGGCCTTGCCGCCCTGGTGCTGATTTTCATCGGCGCCCTGCCGCCCAAGCCAAGCCTGCTTGGCCCGGTGCCGGATTTCCTGGAAGACGCCGCAAGCCATTTTGCCGCTTCCGTGGTGGGTTCCCTGCTGCTGGCAGCGGCCTATGGGCTGGTGCGGCGGCTGGTACTGGCCTGGTGGGCCTCGCTTTTTCTGCTGGCCAATGGCGCGCTGATCCTGGTGCTGCGTGGGGAACCGCTTTGGCTGATCGCGGTCTTTCTGCTGGTGCCCTTGCTGCTGATGACCGCGCGCGGCGCCTTTTATCGCCATGCAAGGCTGATTGGGGAGGCTGTTTCGGCCGAGGGCCTGGGCGCCCTCGCCGCCGGGGCGATTTGCGGCCTGACGCTCGCGACCGTTGCCTATCAAAGTGAGCTTGCGGATCATTCCTGGTGGGGGGTGGTTCTGGCGGCAGAGGCGCCGCAAACGCTCCGTTTTACCGTGGCGCTGGCCGGGGTATTGCTGCTGGTGGCGGCGTTTCGGCTGCTGGTGCCCGCCCGCCCGCCGCTCTTCGCCTATTCCGAGCCTGTGCGGGAAAAGCTGCTGGCGCTGGGGGCCATGGCGCCGGCGCTTTCAGCTGCTGATGGGGCCGTTTTTGGCGAAGCGGGCCGCGCGGGCTTTGCCTTTCTGAAGCGGGAAGGGGTTTGGCTGGCGCTGGGTGATCCCGCCGGAGAGGCGCGGGATAGGGTTTCCGCGATTTGGCGCTTCCGCGACCTGTGCGAAGCAGCCCGGGTTGACCCAGCCTTTTGGCGTGTTGGGCCGGAATTATTGCGGATTTACAGCGATATCGGGCTGACCGCCCTGCCCTTGGACCCCGATGGCGCCGCGCCGCGCTATCTGGTCTGCCGGGCAGAGCGTGATCTGGAAAGCCTGCGCCCGCTGCTGCCCCATGGCGGAGAGGGTGCGGAGACCAGTTGAACCCCTTGCCAGCCATGCCTTGCCGCGCCATTGCAAGCCCGCCTGAGGTTTAAGGAGAAGACCATGCGCATTGCCATGATCGGCGCCGGCTATGTCGGCCTGGTATCCGGCGCCTGCTTCGCGGAATTCGGCGTTGATGTCACGGTGATGGATGTGGATCCCGCCAAGATCGCCGCGCTGCATGAAGGGCGCATGCCGATCTATGAGCCGGGGCTTGATAAGCTGGTCGCCGAAAATGTCGAAGCCGGCCGGCTTGGCTTCACCACCGATCTGAAAACCGCCATCGCCGGGGCGGATGCGGTTTTCGTCGCGGTCGGCACGCCAACCCGACGCGGCGATGGCCATGCTGATCTTTCCTATGTCTATGCGGCGGCCGAGGAAGTGGCGCGCGCAGCGACCGGCCCCTTGGTCCTGGTGACGAAATCCACCGTGCCGGTCGGCACCGGGCGGGAAGTGCGCGCGATTGTGCGCCGTGTGCGGCCAGAGCTTGCCATCAGCGTCGCCTCCAACCCCGAATTTCTCCGCGAAGGCAGCGCGATTGGCGATTTCATGCGCCCGGATCGCGTGGTGATCGGCACCGAGGATGAACAGGGTTTGGCGGTGCTGAAGCGGCTCTATCGCCCGCTTTATCTGATTGAAACGCCGGTGCTGGCCACCAGCCTGGAAACCGCTGAGCTGATCAAATACGCGGCCAATGCTTTCCTTGCGACCAAGATCACCTTCATCAATGAAATCGCCGATCTTTGCGAAAAGCTTGGCGCCGATGTGCATGATGTTGCGCGCGGCATGGGGCTTGATGGGCGGATTGGGCGCAAATTCCTCCATCCCGGTCCGGGCTATGGCGGTTCCTGCTTCCCCAAGGACACATTGGCCCTGGCCCATACCGCGCAGGATGCCGGCGCGCCGATCAGGCTGGTGGAAGCGACCATTGCGGTGAATGAGGCGCGCAAGGCGCAAATGGCCGATCGCATTCTGGCGGCACTTGGCCCGAACCCAGCGGGCAAAACAGTCGCGATACTGGGCCTGACCTTCAAGCCTGAGACAGATGACATGCGCGATGCGCCATCCTTGGTGATCCTGCCCAAGCTGGCAGCGGCGGGGGTGGTTCTCCGCGCCTTTGACCCGCAGCCCGGCCATGCCCGCCAGGTGCTGCCCCAGGCCGTGCATTATGCCGAAAGCCCGCTGGATGCGGCGGCGGGGGCCGATGCGCTGGTGGTACTGACGGAATGGAATGAATTCCGGGCGCTGGCGCCAGATCGCCTGAAATCCGCCATGAAGGGCAGTATTGTGCTGGATCTTCGCAATATCTGGGAGCCTGCGGCGATGCGCGCTGCCGGCTTCACCTATTCATCCATTGGCCGACCCTGAGAAGCTGCACCATGACCGGATTCAATCATCGCTTCGACCCAACCGTGCTGCGCGAATATGATATTCGCGGCATTGTCGGCAAAACCCTGAAGCCTGAAGACGCCTATGCGATTGGGCGGTGCTTCGGCAGCGTGGTCACCCGTGGTGGCGGCACGCGCGTGGCGGTTGGCTATGATGGCCGGCTGCATTCGCCCGAGATGGAAGCGCAATTGGTCGCGGGCCTGCGCGCTTGCGGGCTGGAAGTGCTGCGGATTGGGCTTTGCGCGACACCGATGCTCTATTTCGCGGCCTATGCGTTGGAAGCGGATGGCGCGGCGATGGTGACCGGCAGCCATAACCCGCCCGATTACAACGGCTTCAAGATGATGATCGGCAAGAAGCCCTTTTACGGCGCGCAGATTCAGCAGATCGGGCGCATGGCCGCAGCAGGCGATGTGGTGCCGGAAGCCGCCGGCAGTGACCGCGCCGTTGATATCGCAACGCGCTACGCGGATCGCGTCTTGCAGGATTGGGATGGCGGGGACCGCGCGCTGAAAGTGGTGTGGGATCCGGGCAATGGATCGGCAGGGCCGATTGTGAAGGCTCTGGCGGCGCGGCTGCCGGGGCATCACATGTTGATCAATGCCGAAGTGGATGGGCGCTTTCCGAACCACCACCCCGACCCGACGGTGCCGAAAAATCTCGAGCAATTGATCGCTGCCGTGGCGCGCGAAGGCGCTGATCTTGGCATTGCCTTTGATGGTGACGGGGACCGCATCGGCATTGTTGATAATGAAGGCCATGTGCTGTTTGGCGACCAGTTGATGATCGTGCTGGCGCGTGATGTGCTTAAGGCAAAGCCCGGTGCCACCATCATCGCCGATGTGAAGGCATCGCAAGTGCTGTTCGATGAAATCGCCAAGGCGGGCGGGCAGCCATTAATGTGGAAAACCGGGCATTCGCTGATCAAGGCGAAAATGGCCGAAACCGGCAGCCCGCTGGCAGGCGAAATGTCGGGCCATATCTTCTTTGCCGATAAATGGTACGGCTTTGATGATGCGCCTTATTCCGCTGTGCGGTTGCTTGGCATTGTGGCCAGGCTTGCGGGCCCGCTTTCCGAACTGCGCGCTGCATTGCCGCAAGTGATCAATACGCCCGAATTGCGCTTTGACTGCACGGAAGCGCGTAAGTTTGAAGTGGTGCGCGAAGTGAAGGAACGCCTGGCCGCCGCGGGCGCCAAGGTGCAGGATGTGGATGGTGTGCGCGTGCTGACGGATGATGGCTGGTGGCTGCTGCGCGCTTCCAATACCCAGGCCGTGCTGGTGGCGCGGGTGGAGGCTTCCAGCGAGGCCGGGCTTGAACGGCTGAAGGCCGATCTGGCACACCAGATCACGGCCAGTGGCCTGGCGGTGCCGGATTTTTCCGGCGCCAATGCGGGGCATTGAAGGGGGGCGCCGGTTCGGGTTACGGTTCCTTTATCTTGCATAAAGGGAAGGAACCGGGGATGAAACTAAATCGTCGTCATGTCTTGATCGCAGGCGCTATGCTGGCGGCGCCGGCCACGCTCCGTGCGCAGGATTTCCCAACGCGGCCCATTCGCATCATCGTGCCCTTCCCCGCCGGCGGCACCACGGATTTGCTCGCACGGCTTTTTGCGCAGCGCATGACCGAAACGCTTGGCCAATCCGTGGTGGTGGAAAATCGCGGCGGTGGCGGTGGTTCGATCGGTGCTGACGTAGTCGCGAAGGCGGCACCCGATGGCTATACGCTGTTGATGCACAATATCACTTTCCCGACCACTACGGCGGCCATGACGCTGGCGGGGCGTCCGCCGCATGACATTGAACGGGATTTCGCGCCGCTATCGCTCGGCGCCAATGTGCCGCTGGTGATCCTGGCTAATCCCACCGTGCCAGTCACTGATTTGCGGGGCTTTATTGGTTGGGCCAAGGCGCAATCATCGCCGCCCTTTTATGGCTCCACCGGGCCTGGTTCCTTCATGAATATGGTGGGCGAGGTGCTGAAGCGCGATGCTGGCATTGCGATGGAACACGTGCCCTTCCGTGGTGCGGCGCCGATGATCCAGGAATTGATTGCGGGGCGTGTGCAATTCGGCGGCGATCAAATCTCCACCTGCTTTGGCCATGTGCGGGCTGGCGCGCTGAAGGGGCTGGCCACCACCGCATCCAAGCGCGCCAAGGTGCTGCCCGACGTGCCGACGGTGCGGGAACAGGGCTTTCCTTCCCTGGAATTGGAAGGCTGGAACGGCTTCTTCGCGCCGGCGCGCACGCCAGCGCCGATTATGGCGCGGCTGCAACGCGAAATTGCCGCCGCCGCAGCGCAGCCCGAATTCATCCGCCGCTGTGATGAGGTGGGGGCGGAAGCGGTGGGCTCTGATTCCGAAAGCTTCGGCGCCATGGTGCGCGCTCAGGCTGCGAAGATCCGCGATCTGGTGGCGAGTGTGCAGTTGAAGCCGGAGTGAGAATACCGATGACCGAAGCCACCGAAGCCAGCCTGATTGCCACACGCGAAGGTGCGGCCGGCACCATTCTGATGAACCGACCCAAGGCGCTGAATGCGCTCAATCAGGACATGATCAGGGGCTTCGCGGCGGCCATTCGCGATTGGCGCCATGATCCGGCAGTGCAGCTTGTGCTGCTGGAAGGTGCAGGCGGGCGGGCTTTTTGCGCGGGCGGCGATGTGCGCGCCGTGCGCGCCTCGGCGGTGGCGGGTGATCGTTCGGCGGTGGAGGCATTTTTCTCGGAAGAATACGCGGTGAATGCCGGCATCGCGGTTTTCGGCAAGCCCTGGGTCAGTCTGATTGATGGTGTTTGCATGGGGGGTGGCATTGGCGTTTCGGTGCATGGCTCGCACCGCATCGTCACCAACCACGCCATGTTCGCCATGCCGGAAACCGCGATTGCGCTATTTCCGGATGTTGGCACTTCCTTCGTGCTGCCACGCCTGCCGGGCGCGCTTGGCATGTGGCTGGCGCTGACCGGCGCGCGGCTGAATGGTGCCGATGCGGTACATGCTGGCCTCGCCACGCATTTCACAACGCGTGAGGCGCTGCCCGCTTTGCGCACTGCGCTGATCGCGGGCGATATCGGCTCGGTTGCGCGGTTTTGCGAAGCCGCGCCCGCACCAAGCTTCGCGCCGCATCGCGCGGCGATTGATCGCTGCTTTGGGGCGGGGTCCATCCCAGCAATCCTGGCCGCACTGGAAGCGGAAGGCACGGATTGGGCACGCGAACAGCTTCGTATTTTGCATCATGCCGCCCCCACATCGCTTTTCGTGACGCATGAATTGCTGATCCGTGGCGCCAAGCGTGATCTGGCCGGATGCCTCGCGATGGAATTGGCGCTGACGCGCGTGGTGGTGAATGATCATCCGGATTTTCGCGAAGGTGTCCGCGCGCTGCTGGTGGATAAGGACCAAAAACCGCAATGGCAGCCATCCAGCATTGCCGCGGTGGATCAGGCAGCCGTTCAGGCGATGTTCAAGGGGTAATCATCGCCCTAGCAAGACCAGCACCACGCCGGCCACCACCGCAAGCGCACCGATGATATCGCTGCGCTTCATCTTCTCCTTCAGGAAGAACTTGCTGAAGAGCAGCGTGAACAGAATCTCCACCTGACCCACCGCGCGCACCAGCGCAACCGGGGCGAGTGCGAAGCCCGTAAACCAGCAGGCAGAACCGCAAGCCGAAAGCGCGCCCACCTGCGCGGAGGATCGCCAGGTGGAGAATACCGCACGGATGCTTTCACGTTCGCGCAGCACCAGCCAGCCGCCCTGCATGATGGTCTGCATGACATTGATGACCACCAGGGTTTCAAGCGCACGCAGCACCACATCCGGCCCCTGCAATTCCTGCGTTGCCGCGCGGATGGCAAGCGCGCAAAGCGCGAAGGCAAAGCCGGCCCCAAGACCGCATAGTGCGGCGGGCTGCACTGTGGCACGCAGCATTTCCCCAACTGAACTGACCCGCCCTGCGAGCGAAAGATAAAGCGTGCCGCCGACCGAAACAGCAATGCCAGCCCAGGCGAGCGGCGCGAAATTCTCGCCGAGCAGCAACAGCGCAAGGAAGGCCGCTTGCACCGCTTCCGTCTTGGCGTAGGCGGTGCCGACGGCAAAACCGCGATGCGCGAAGGACATGATCAAAAGATTGGTACCGATGATCTGCCCAAGCCCGCCGAGCGCGGCATAAAGGAAGAACATCGGCGTCGGCGCGGAAAGCGCACCGCCAAAGATCAACAGATAGAGCCCGACCAGCACCATGCCGACCGGCACGCCGTAAAGATAGCGCACCACAGCAGCGGCATTGACGGAAAGCTGCCCGCGCAGCCTTTGCTGAAGCGCTGTGCGCCAGGTTTGAAACAGCGCGGCGGTGACGGTGGCGGCAACCCAAAGCGGCATCAGCCGAGCCTCGGGTCCAGCCAGGGCTGCGCCATGGGCTGCCAAGGGGAAAGCCGCGCGCTGGCTTCATCCAAAGCGACACCTAGCCCGGGCGCTTGCGGTAGGCTGGCGCTGCCTTGCTGAAAGCGCAGATCGTGGCCGATGATCATGGTAAAGAAACGCTCCGTTTCGCCGAATTGCACTTCCAGAGGCAAAAGATTGGGAAGCGTCGCGCAAAGATGCACGGAATGCGCATGGCAGATCGGGCCTGTTGGATTATGCGGCGCAATCTCAATCCCCGCGGTATGGGCAAGCGCGGCGATACGGCGAATTTCCTCATGCCCGCCGGCATATTTGATATCCGGCATCAGCACATCATAGCAGCCGGCTTCGACGATGCGGCGATAGGCGCCAAGCCCGGCAAGGGTTTCAGCGCCCGCCAGGCGCATGCCGCGATCATTCGCCAGGCCGCGCAGGCGCGCGATGGCGGTGTGATTTGCCTCGGCCACCGGGCATTCCAGCCAGAACAGGTTGAAGGGCGCGACATCGCGGATCAGCGCCGCCGCGCCGCCGGGCGAAAAGCGCCAATGCGCATCCACCATGACATCAATTGCGCTGCCGACCGCGTCCCGTACTGCGGCGATGCGCGCCAAGCCTTCCGCATAGGCGGCGCGTTGTGATGCTTCCGCCGCATCTTCCCAGACCATGGGCTCAAAAGGTGCCAGCTTTACCGCGCGAAACCCGGCCGCGACCGCGCGCTTCGCGGCATCGGCAAAACCTGCGGGGGTGCGAGGCGCTGCCCCGCGATTGATATTGGCATAAAGCGGCACAGTATCGCGCAAGGCGCCGCCCAGCATGGCGTGGATAGGCCGGCCTGCTTCCTGGCCCGCCACATCCCACAGCGCCTGTTCCAGCCCCGAAATCACAGTATGCGCAACCAAGCCCGCCGGCACATGCGGCAGCAATCGTACGAGGCGATTACGCGCGCTCGCATCCTGCCCCTTCAGCGCTGCCGATAGGCGCGCAACTTCTGCGGCAAGCAAAGCCTCATGATCCGAAAGCGTGATTTCGCCAAAACCTGTGCGGCCATCTTCGAGGCGCAGCGACACAAAGCACCAATTGGTCTTGGGCGTGACATTCACGCCCAGAAAATCCAGCGCCGCGATACGCATCACTCGCGCGCCTTGCGGAGCGCAATCGCAAGCGGAGGATCATCAGTCGCGAAGGCATCCACGCCAAGATCGAGCGCTTTTTCAATTTCCGCGCGGTGGTTTGCTGCCCAAACACCGGTAGTGAGGCCAGCCTTGCGCGCTGCCGCAATGAAACCCGGCGTCACATCGCCCATGGAACATTCGCACCCCGTCACACCAAGCGCCCGCGCCGCTGCCATGCAGGCATCAGGCCCCAGATTGGCAAGAATCGGCGTATCCACCAACCACACCGCCCCCGCCAGGCGCTTTTCCTGCGCGGCCATGGCAGCCGTGCCGCCATGAAAGGCGATGATGATGCTGCGCTGGAGCATGCCCTCTGCTTCCAGCACACCAAGCACAAGCGGCAGGAAGCCCGGATAGGGTTTGTGATCGCGGTCGCCCTTCACTTCCACGCGCAGCAGCTTGTCACTTGGCGCAACAAGGCGCGCAAGCGCGGCAAGTGTTGGAATGGTTTCCCCCGGCGCGCCGCGAAACCGTGCCGCGCCCAATTCAGCGGCGCTGCGTGCGACCAAAGGCCCGGCGAGATCCGTCATGCGTTGCAGCGTGGCGTCATGATGCACCATGGGCACGCCATCGGCAGAAGGATGCACATCACATTCCAGAACCTCCACCGGCAAGGTGAGGCTCTGACGGAAGGCGAGCAGGCTATTCTCGGGCCAAAGATAGGCGCCGCCGCGATGGGAAATGATCTGCGCTTGCTTCATTGCCATCAACGCGCCGAGCGTTCCGCATGCTTGCCCATGGTGTTGAAGGGCGCATAGGGCGGGAAGGGGCCGATGGCGATCATATCAACCTCCACCAGCGCAGGGCCCGAAACCGCGAGGGCCTTTTTCAGCACTTCGGTGACGTCTTCGGCCTTGCTGATGCGAAAGAAGGGCATGCCGGCCAGGGCAGCCAAACCTTCCAGATTCGGGTTCAAAATATCATCACCAAACAAGCGCCCATCAGCGAGTGCATCCTGGATGTGACGGATCACGCCATAGCCGCGATCATTCATCACCATGGTGACCAATTCGGCCTTTTCCTGTGTGGCGGCCCAAAGTTCATTCATGCCAAGCGCGAAGCCGCCATCACCCACCATGGCGATGGTCTTCCGCCCACCCGCGCCAAGGGCGGCGCCAATACCCAGCGCCAAACCCGGCCCAATCGCCGCACCCACGGGATGCACGGCATTGCGTGGATCATAAATCGGGAAGATGCGATTGCCCCAGGTGGAGTTTGAGATGGTGATATCACGCACCCAAACCCCATCACGCGGCAGCGCGGCGCGCACGGCATCGGGGAAACTCTGATAGGGGCCAAGCGTTTCGCGATATTCCTGGCCGGCACGAGATTTCAGCGCGGCGAAATCCGCGGCGAAGCCAGGGTCAACCGACATCTTACCCGCCAGCCGATCCGCGAGTGCCGCCATGGTCAGCGCCGCGTCTCCATGCAGAAACAGCGAAGAAGCATAGCCGCGCCCATTGGCCGCAGCATCACCATCAACGCGAATCAGCGTCTGCGGCAACTTCATGTTGAAATCCATCGTCTCATGCCCGCGCAGGCGAGACCCAACCACCAGCATGGCATCCACGCTGCCATAAAATTCCTGCACGCGCGGCGATCCATTGCCGTGAAGCGCGCCGAGGCTCATCGGGTGGTCTTCCGGGATAATGCCGCGCCCATTCCAGGAATTGACCACGCCAAAGCCCAAAGCCATCAAGCGCGCTGCTTCCGCGCCCGCCTGCTTCGCGCCATTGCCAAGCCAAATCATCGGGCGCTTGGCTTTGGACAGAATAGCGACGGCTTCATCCAACTCAGCCGGATTGGGTGGCAAGGGTGCGGTGATAGGCAGCACCAGCGCATCCAACCCAGCGGGGCGCGTAATGGCCGTGCGTTGCAGATCAATCGGGATTTCAACCGAAACCGGGCCGCGCGGCGCAGAGAGCGCTTCCGCCGCCGCGCGCACCAGAACACCAAAGGCTTCACCCGCGCTGCGCACACGATAAGCGGCCTTGCAGACGGCAGCGAGAGCCTGCGTTTGCCCCGGCACGTCATGCACCGTGCCGACGTCTCGATCAATGAAGCGCGTAGCAGTCTGCCCGGTGATATGCAGCACAGGACTTCCCGCAAAACGCGCTTCCACCAGGCCCGGAATGGCATTGGCCATGCCTGGCCCCGTGCTGGTGAAGATCACGCCCAAATGGCCGGTAACGCGCGCATAGGCATCGGCCATATGCGCGCCGCCCATCTCTCCGCGCGCCTTCACATAGCGTAGCCGATTGCGCTGGCCGATTGCATCCAGCATCGGAATATTATGCACGGACACAATGCCGAACACGGTCGAAACACCAACCTGCGGCAGGAATTCCGCCACCAGATCGGCAACGGTGTATTTCTCGGCCATGGCGCGGCCTCCCCATTTTTGACGTACTTCAGAACCCGACGAGATCACCACCCTTGAGCTTCAGCATCTCACGCGCTTCCGCCGGTGTGGCGATTTCCAGGCTGAGCTCTTCCAGGATGCGGCGGATTTTGGCGACCTGATCGGCATTGGATTTCGCCTGCTGCCCCTTGCCGAGCCAGAGGCTATCTTCCAGCCCAACACGTACATTGCCGCCCATCATGCCGGCCATGGTGGTGAAGGGCATTTGGTTGCGCCCCGCCGCCAGCACGGACCACACGTAATCCTTGCCGAAAAGCCGATCCGCCGTTTCCTTCATGAACATCAAATTGCGCGGTTCGGCACCGATACCGCCCAGAATGCCGAAAATGGTCTGGGTGAACAGCGGCGGTTCAACAATCTTGCGGTCCAGCATATGGGCCAGGTTGTACAAATGCCCAACATCGTAACATTCAAATTCAAAGCGCGTGCCATGCGCCTTGCCAAGCCGTTCCACGACCTGTTCGATATCCTGGAAGGTATTGCGGAAGATGTAATTGGTGGTGCCTTCCAGATAGGGCTTTTCCCAATCATATTTGAACTTCTTCACCCGCGCGGCCGATGGCGCGATGTTGAAATTCATGGACCCCATATTCAGGCTGCACATTTCGGGCTTCGCCAGCAATGGCGCGGCCAGCCTTTCATCCAAAGTCATGCCAAGCCCGCCGCCGGTGGTGATATTGATCACCGCATCGGTGGATTGCTTGATGACGGGCAGGAATTGCATGAAGACCTTGGG
>JADCEX010000380.1 GCA_020249825.1 Roseomonas sp. | reverse complement strand
CCTTACGAGAGGAGGCCGCCAGCATGGCGGGGCTCAGCTTCACGCCCGCTTTCTCAGCCACAACCTGGCAACATTCAATCAAGGCACAATTCTTCGCCAGCCTGCGATGCGCTTTCATGTCACCATCGCGATAGGCATTCAGGATACGCAGTTCAATCGGGTTGAGCCCGACAGTATCGGCAACCTTGTCCATATGGGCTTCGATGGCAAAATCCACGCCGGTGATGCCAAAACCTCGCATCGCTGTTGCCGGCGTACGATTGGTATAAACACAATAAACATTCGCTGAGACATTCGGAATCGTATAGGGGCCGGGCAAATGCCCAACACCCTTGATGATGGCGTATGACGAAAGACGGGTATAGGCACCGGAATCGAAATAGCCCGTGAAACTGCGTGCAATAATGCGCCCATCACGCATCACGCCATCCTTGATATACCAGCGTTCGGCACCGCGCGGCGCGCCAACCTGCATCTCCTCCTCACGGTCCCACATGCATTTGCAGGGGCGCCCGGTGAGCATGGCGCCAAGAATGGCAAGCGGCTCATGAATACTATCCACCTTGCCACCGAAACCACCACCTACCGTACCACCGATAAAATGCAGGCGGCTTGATGGCATTTCCAAAACTTTCGAGGAAACCGCGAGTGAAAAGAAAAGCGCCTGGGTAGCGCTATAGCAGGCGTAGCGCCCATTCTGTTCAGGTGTAGCGATGGCGCCGCAGGTTTCAATCGGCGCCTGTTCAATCGGCGACATCTGATAACGGCCCTCGACAATGTGGTCAGCCTGCCTGAAAGCGGCCTCGACATCACCGTAGCGCAGTTTCTGATGATCATATTTGCCGTGATAGATGAATTTATTGCTATGGTAGATATCAAGAACAACCGGCGCCCCTGGCTTGATTGCCTCCTCAACATCCAACACATGCGGCAAGGGTTCCCATTCCACCAGCACCTTGGTGACGGCATCACGCGCGCGCGCTTCTGAGGTCGCGATCACCGCAGCAACCGGTTCCCCACGATAGCGCACGCGGTCAGTTGACAGGACCGGTTCATCATCAATGCCGAAATCGAGCAGTGAAAGCAGTGTATTGAGATTTCGCGGCACATCCTTGCCGGTGAGGATACGCACAACGCCCGGCATACGCTCTGCAGCGCTCAGATCAATGCGCCGTACCCGCGCTGCATGATGGGGTGAACGCACGCAGCGGATATGCAGCAGCCCTTCAAAAAGATGGTCATCGTAAAAGGGCGAGCGGCCGGTGACATGCCCCGTGATATCCTGACGCCGGGTTGGATTGCCGATCTCATTCAGATTATCATCACGCTCATCCGCGAAGATTTCCTTGCGGAAGTCTATCATTGGCTGGTCGGTCAGGGTTCCACTCATGGCGCCTGTCTTCCTTCCGCGATATCGAGAATGGCAGCAATGATCGGCTCATATCCAGTGCAGCGGCAAAGATTTCCAGAGATGGCTTCGATCACCTGATCGCGTGTCGGGCGTGGATTTATATCCAGCAAGGCCTTTGCCGCCATAAGCATACCAGGGGTGCAATAACCGCATTGCGCGGCAAAGCGCTGCATGAAAGCTTCCTGCAGCGGATGGAGACCTGCACGACCGAGCCCTGCCGTTGTTTCTAGATTTTCACCCTCTACCGACTCTGCCAAAACAAGACAGGCCAATTGCGGTTCACCATTGATCAGTACGGTGCATGCCCCACAACTGCCCTGCGCGCAGCCATATTTGGGTGAAAGATCACCAACGCCGCGGCGCAGCATATCGAGAAGATTTTGACCATCCTCAGTAAAGGCTGCCTTGGCCTCGCCATTCAGGATGAAGGTGACCGGCTTCATTGCCATATCAGATCATCCTTTCAAGCAGACGCGCAAGGTGAACGCCCGCCACTTCCCGCCGATACCAGGAAGAGGCAAGGGCATCTGTCGGCGGTTCCAAGCCATCTGTGACAAGCTGCGTGGCACGGGTGATGCTTGCGGCATCCAAGACCTGGCCTTCGAGTGCGCGTTCCGCTGAGAAAGCGCGTAATGGCCCGGGGCCGAGGCCGATACAGGCGATGCGCACACCACGCAAACGCCCAGCATCGCGCGGCAGCAGCGCTGAGAACGACATTACGGAAACGCCTTTTGGCTTGACGCGGCTGACCTTGTGGAAGGCAAAGCTTTTATTGTCACGCGGGCGGGGCAGCTGAATGGCGGTGATCAAACCAGCCCGCTTCCGATCCCGGAAAAACTCCTCAATCGGCCGCGCTTGCCCGCCCGTCATGACAAGGCGCGCCCCAAGAGCAAGCAAGGCTGCCGCCAGATCGCCATAGGGTGGTTCAGCAAAAAGATTGCCGCCAACGGTTGCCATATTGCGTATCTGCGGGCCACCAATGGCGCGCACCACTGGGTGCAGAAAAGCAAGCTCCGCATGGTTTGCAAGCGCACTCATGGTGACGCCAGCGCCAATCTCAAAACCATCGCCGCTCTGCCTGATCTGCTTGAGTACAGGGTCAGTGCTGCGAATGATTTTGCCCTGCACAAGGCCAGCGTTGATTTCGCGCATCAGAATGGTACCACCGCCTAGATAGACCGCGTCACCACCAAGCGCGCGTTGCGCATCGCCAACGGTTGCATGCTTTTCGATGGTTACCGCCATCAGCGCACCCTTTCCGCAAGATGGCCACGAATGGCATTGAAGCCGCCATTGTAAATTTCTTCGCCCACAAGACGCGTCAACTCCGCCTCGCGGCCTTTCGGCGTATCGAAGCGGCTTTCCCAATGCCAGAAGGTCTGATTCCCATCGGTCACTGGCGCAAGCCGCACATGTGCAACGTAATTGAGCAAGGGTATCGGCGTATCCAATAGGCAGTAGCTGAACGCCATATCCGCGTCAGATAGCGTCAACAGTTTTTCGCGCAATTCGGAACCATCTGCCAGGCGAAAGCGCCGCACGCAGCCAACCCGATCTGCTGTCTGCCCACGTTCAATGGTGCTTTCCGCTACGGCAGGATGCCACTGATCATGGCCATTGAAGTCGCGCAATATGGCCCAGATGGTTTCAACCGACTCGGAAATCACGGTGCTTCGCACAACGCGCGGCATGTCAGGCCACCATCTGACGCTTTAGTGCGGTGAAGCCGGCCTGAAACACATTCTGGCCGATATTGGTCACCAGTTCCTCGGCAAGCTCCGCAGCGCAGTCAAACTCCGCGGACCATTCAGCAAAAGTTCGATCGCCATCCGTGATTGGGGTCAGGCGCAGCGTGGCGATATAAGCTGTCAGCGGCATCGGACTTTCAAGAATGGAATAGGTACAGAAATAATCATAATCGGAAAGCGCCAGAAGCTGTTCGCGTAGCCTATCGCCATTCTGCAGCCGAAAATCCCGCACACAACCAACGCGATCCGAAGGTTCGCCATTTTCGATACGGCTTTCGCGCACCAGCGGCAGCCAACGCGGCAGCCCGTTGAAGTCGCGTACGCGTTCCCAAACACGTCCAACCGGCGCATCAATGACCGAGCTGATATAGACCCGTGCCATTTACTTCTGCTCTCCCTTGCCGGATTTACGCGCACTTTCGGCAATGCGCTGCATGTCGGAAGCCTCCCGCATGAGCCCACCCTGCTTGGCAAGGCTGCCGCCTTCAATCCCGATATCACTCAAAAGACTGTCAATCAGCGGCGCCTGCACGCGGTAGCGCAGCGCCGAATTTATGACTTCATCCGTTGGTGATCCCTCTCGGCTGCCACCACCGGTCACGCCGTCAAGCTGCATGATGCGAATATCCTGGATCTTCTCAAGCGGCTTCACGCTGGCGGCGACGATACCTTCCACATGTTCCAGCATCTTGCGCCGGAAGAGTGAATGGCGCGCCTCATCGGTCAGGATGTTTTCTGCCTCATTCAGCAGTTTCTGCGCTTCGGCTTCAACCGCGGCACGAATCTTCTCGGCTTCGGCCCGCAGGCGCGCTTCCGCGGCGGCTTTTTCTGCCATCAGGACATCCACGGATTTACGGCGGTTCGCTGCCTCGGTCTCACGTGCGGTGAGCACTTTTTCCTCGGAAATCGCGGCAAGTGCACGTGCCGCCTCAGCCTCCGCGCGCGCCGCGGATTCTTCGAGGGACTTGCGATACAGGGTGATGGCCTTCTCCATCTGATAGGTCTCAACAGTCTTTTCGCGCTCAACCTCAAGCCGGCGGCGAATTGTTTCGTGATCTATGCGGATTTCATCAAGCTGCCTTTCGGAAGCGATGCGCGCACGCTCAATATCCTCGCGGCTTTCGATCTCGGCCTCGCGCAGGGCCTGGACGCGCGAGATTTCAAGCTGCTCCAGTGAGCGCCGACGCTCAAGCCGTGCAGCCTCAACCGCGCGTTCGCGCTCAACCTCGGCTGTCTCCACATCGCGTGTGGCGATAATCTGGGCCTGGCGCACGGTTGCGTCTGCCTGCGCCGCCTTGGCCCTTTCGGCAGCCAGCGCGACGAGCTTTGACTGCTCGGCAGCCTCCACAATGCGGGCGCGTTCGATATCGGTGACCTCGCGGCTTTGCCGGCTCGCGATGCGTTCCTGCTCGAGTGCAAGTTCAGCAGCGATGCGTGCTTTCTCCACATCTTCACGCCGCGCGATTTCGGCGGCTTCTATGGCCTGTTCGCGCGCGATCTCCCGGGCCCGTGTCGCTTCTTCAGCGGTTATTTTCTCTGCAGCCAGGCGCCTTTCGCGGGCGATACGCGCACCCTCCGTCGCTTCGGCGGCAGCGATTTCAGCTGTCTCAACCGTTTTCTGCCGCTCAATTTCAAGTTCCCGGATGCGTCTATCTTCGGCAATACGGGCTTCATTGACCTCTGCTGCTTGGGTGATGCGTGCTCGCTCGACCGCTTCGCGGGCATGAATTTCGGCCTCTTCAAGCGTTTTCTGGCGCTCAATCTCCTGCTTGCGGACTTTCTCCTCACCAGCAATGCGTGTCTGGTTCAGCAGTAGCGTTTGCGCCATGCGCCGCTTTTCGGTTTCCTCGCGTGCGACAATCTCTGCCTGTTCCAGCAAGCGCTGACGCTCAATCTCCAGCGATTGGGTCTCGCGCTCCTTGGCAATGCGCGCCTCATCGACTGCCTGTTCCTGAGCAATGCGGGCGCGCTCCGTCGATTCACGCGCGGCGATTTCCGCCTCCTGAAGGACCTTCTGTTTGGCGATTTCACGTGATTGGGTTTCCCGCTCATTTTCTATCCTGGCTTCACGCACCGCCCTTTCCTGCAGGATGCGTGCCTTTTCAACCTCCTCACGCGCAGCGATTTCCTCGGAGTCAATGGCTTTCTGCCGCGCAATCTCTCGCGCACGCACTTCCAGTTCTGAGGCGATACGCGCTTCGGCAATCGCACGTTCATTGGCAATGCGAGCCTTTTCGATGGTCTCGCGCGCGGTGATCTGGGCCTCTTCAGCTTCGGTATCGCGGGTGGCGCGCTCCTTTGCCAATTCCGCGCGCTGTTGCGCCCTGCGGAATTCGATCTCGCGCTCCTGCTCAAGCCGCGCGGACTCGCTCTCCCGTTCGATATCGAGCGCCTGTTTCTCCGCCTCGAGATTCCGAGCGCGGATCTGGATCATCGCATCCTGTTCGATATCGTTGCGGAGTTTACGACGTTCCTCAATGTCACGAATAAGTGCAGTCAGGCCTTCCGCATCAAACCGATTGGATGGGTTGAAGAATTCAAGGCTCGTCTGGTCAATATCCAGGATCGCGACACTTTCGAGCTCCAGCCCGTTTTTTTCCAGATCAACCTGCGCTGCAGACTTCACGCGCGCGACGTAATCGGCGCGGTTTTCATGCATCCCGGCCATATCCATCTCGGCCGCAATGGCCCGTAAGGCGCTTTCAAATTTGCCGGAAAGCAGCGCGTTCAGCCGTTCGGGTTCCAGAGTACGGCGGCCGAGTGTTGATGCCGCCATGGCGACCGCGCGCTTTTCCGGTTTCACACGAACAAAAAATTCCGCTTCAAGATCAATCCGCATCCGATCACGCGTAATCAGCGCTTCCGACTTCGAACGAATGACCTGCAAGGGCAACACATTCATATTGACCGGTGTGATGTCATGAATGATGGGCCAGACAAAGGCGCCACCATCAATGACCACTTTCTCTCCAAGAAAACCAGTGCGCACAAAGGCGACTTCCTTGGTAGATCGCCGATAAAGCCGCTGCATCACCCAATAGATGATGGCGATCGCGATGATGAGGAGAATGAGTGTTAGGATGAGTTGCCCGATGGCTTGTCCGGTCATGCTCGTTCCCTTTTCTGTTCAACGACCCGTGATGCGCTTGAAGGCGCGGGTCTGTTCGGTCAATACGATTTCGGCAGGCAGGCGTTCCATGGATGAAGCGCCATAGAAGCCGTGGCAAGGGATGCAATTCTTGAGAATGAAGTCGGCGTCTTCCGGCATGGCTACCGGCCCACCGTGCACCAGGATGATTGCATCAGGTTTCTCTGCCAAGGCTGCCTTCGCGATACGATCCACAATGGGTGGGCAATCGGCAAGCCGTAGCGCCGTTTCCGCGCCAATGCTGCCGCCGGTGGTCAGCCCAAGATGCACAACGATGATGTCAGCGCCTGCATTTGCCATGGCCTTCGCGTCTGCTTCATTGAAAACATAGGGCGTTGTCAGCAGGTCCTTGCGCTGCGCTAGCGCAATCATATCTACTTCCAGCGCATAGGACATGCCGGTTTCTTCAAGGTTCTGGCGGAAAATGCCATCGATCAAGCCAACGGTCGGGAAGTTCTGCACGCCAGCGAAACCCACACGCTTTACCTCATCCAGAAAAACATCCATCAGCCGGAATGGATCGGTCGCGCACACACCGGCAAGGACCGGCGTGCGGCGGACAACTGGAAGCACCTCGGCCGCCATATCCATGACGATGGCATTCGCATCGCCATAAGGCATAAGCCCAGCCAGGCTCCCGCGGCCAGCCATCCTAAACCGCCCGGAATTGTAGATCACGATCAAGTCGATGCCGCCGGCTTCCTCGCATTTCGCAGAAAGCCCGGTGCCGGCGCCGCCACCGATAATCGGTTCGCCGCGCGCCATCATGGCGCGAAAGCGTTCCAGAATGGCGCTGCGAGATTCTACCCGACTATTCACGGCACCCCCTGCCTTTTGCGTGATGGCCGCGCTGGGCCGAGCAGATTTTGGAATTCCGCGACCACGATGGCGGCAAAGGCGGCATCATTGATGTGGTGGCGCACCCTCAGCAAACGGCGATTGGGGCCAGGACGGAAGGTCGCTTCCATGGCACGGAACAAGGCCTCACGCGCTGCAGGATCGTGAAACGCCTGGCCTGGGGCATCCAGCGCCGAAACACCGCCTTCGGGCAGATAGAAGCGCACTGGCCCATCCATCAAATTCAATTTGCTGGCGATCCATTGGCCTATTTCAGCGCATTCCGCCGCAGTGGTGCGCATCAGCGTGATCTGCGGATTATGCTGATAGAATTGGCGGCCGCGATAGGCCTCAGGCACCGTGTCAGGAGGACCAAAATTCACCATATCCACCGCGCCGACAGAACCGATATAGGGCAAGCGCGTACGGATGACAGCGCCGAAACGGTCTGCCGTGGCCGGCAAAATGCCACCGAACAGCATATCGGCGATTTCAGTCGTAGTGATGTCAATCACGCCTACAACCTTTTGCGAGTCAATCAATTTTTCCATCGATTGCCCGCCAATGCCGGTGGCATGAAAAATCAGACAGTCCCATTCCTTATCGAGTGCGTCTGCAATCTGGCGGATGCAAGGCGTGGTGACACCAAACATGGAAAGGGCGATGGCGGGGCGTTGCAGCTGGCGCGGTTTTGCAGTGCGGCGCGCCTGCACCATACCGATCATGGCCTGGGCAGCATTGCCAAGAATGTCCTCGGTGATCGCATTCAGCCCCTGCACATCGGCCACTGAATGCATCATGGTGATGTCGGTTGCGCCAACATAGGCGCGCACATCACCGCTTGCGATGGTGGAAACGATCAGCTTGGGTATGCCGATAGGTAGCGCGCGCATCGCAGGCGCGACAAGCGCCGTGCCGCCGGAACCACCGGCGGAAAGAATGCCGGCAATTCCGGTTTGCCGTTCTATCCAACGCTTGAAAGCCTCCGTCATGCCGGCAACGGCCGCTCCACGATCTCCAGTAAAGACGCCTGCTGCGCCGCGCGGATGAAAGGCAGCGATCTGATGGGCCGGAATATCAGCGCCGGAATGGCCGCCCGTGGTGGACAGATCAACAAGCCTTACAGGCAAGCCAGCAGCGCGGATCTGGTCGCGCATGAAGCGAAGCTCTGCCCCTTTGGTATCAAGTGTACCGGCCACCAGAATCACCTCAGCGCCCGGCATAGAAAGTGGGCGGATTTCGGCTTGTGCAGCAGCCGCGCCCATCAACGGTTGCGCAGTCAGTATACGCGCTGTGCGTTCCAGCACTTCAACCGGAACAGGCTTCGACCAGCGCGTGGGGGGCGTTGGGTTTGAAACATAAATCTTCACCGGCCCGCCAGGTGTTGCGACTGCGCTTTCTTGCGCTGCGGCGGCGCTTTGTGCTCGCTCTGCCGGAGTATCCTCATGACCATGGCGGCCAACGCCCAGCAGGCGCTGCTGCAATTCCCGATCGGCGGCCAATTCACGCGCCGGTGCGCTGCGATTGATGCGGCCATTCACCATAATGGCAACGGTTTCCGCAATGGCGCAGGCCACACCGATATTCTGTTCAATCACCAGCACATCAATCTCGCCATCTTGCGCGAGTTGCGCCAGCAATTCCTCAAGCTGCGCGACAATGACCGGCGCCAGACCTTCGGTCGGCTCATCCATCACCAGCAGCTTAGGATTCATCAGCAGGGCGCGACTGATGGCGAGCATTTGCTGCTCACCGCCTGAAAGCTGAGCGCCACCATTGCCGCGTCGCTCCGCAAGGCGCGGGAAGGTCGAGAAAATCCGCTCAATGGTCCAGGCGCCGCCCTTGCGCTCCACCATTTTCAAATGTTCTTCGACGGTCAGGGAACGCCAGAGCCTTCTACCCTGCGGCACATAACCGATGCCTGCGCGCGCGATATCGGCTGGCGAGCGCCCGACCAAGGGCTGACCATGAAAACTGATGGAACCGGAGGCAACCGGCACCAGGCCCATGATGGCCTTGCAGAGCGTGGTCTTGCCCATGCCGTTGCGACCAACAACAGAAAGCGCCCCGGCATCCAGCCGCAGATCAACGCCTTGCAAGGCATGACTTGCGCCGTAGAAAACATTCAGCCCGCGAATCTCAAGCGCGGCGGGACCCGCTTTCTCAGGCATGCGCATGGCGGCCATCCCCAAGATAGAGTTCTTGTACTTGTGGATCTTCCTCGATCTCCGCGGGCGTGCCTTCCTTGAAGACACGGCCATTATGCATCATGGTCACGCGTTGAGCGACGCGCAGCGCAACATCCATGTCATGTTCGATGATGATGAAGCCGATATGCGGCGGCATATTGGTAAGGATCGCAATCAATTCCGCGCGTTCGGTCGGCGAAAGCCCGGCGGCGGGTTCATCAAACAGAATAAGCCGCGGCGCGCCAGCAAGGGCAAGCGCGATTTCAAGCTGGCGCTGCTGGCCATAGCTCAATTCACTCACCAGCTTTTGCCGCACCTCGGCAAGGTGTACGGCTTCGATCAATTCCTCACAGCGTGTCAATAATGGGTCCCCGCGCCGTGGCCGCAGCAGGGAAAAGCGATTGCGGCTGACACCGCGGCACGCCAGATAGACATTATCGGCAACGCTGAGGCCGCCGAAAAGCAGGGAGATCTGATATGTACGCCGAAGGCCACGCCGGATGCGTTCATGCGCGGGAAACTCCGTCACATCCTCACCAAACAAACGGATGGTACCGGAACTCGGCAGGAAATCGCCCGTGACGCAATTGAACAAGGTGGTCTTGCCCGCACCATTTGATCCGAGCACCGCGCGTCTTTCACCCGCTTCCACGGTCATGGTGATATCAGCAATCGCAGAGAGTGCGCCAAAAAGCTTGGTGACACCGCGCAATTCCAGCGCATTGCCCGCACCGGCAGCGCCGATGCGTTCGATCAAGGGCGGGTTGGGCGCTGCGATATTCATGCGGCCTCCGCCGCTTTTGGCCGCCCCGTCAGGGGGTCGAGATTCTTGCGCTGCCTTTCGCGCCAACGATCCCAAAGACCCAAGGCGCCATCAGGGGAAAAGAAGACCACGGCCAGGAAGCCAAGCCCGACAATCAGCTTGAAGCGTTCCGTTGAAAGACCGAAGCTGGAAAGCACATCGGGGCTGAAGGTGCTTAGCAGCACATAGATGAAGGCACCCACAAAGGGGCCGATGGGGCGCCTTATGCCACCAATCACCGCGATGATCAGAATATCAATCACCGCGGGAATGCCGGCGGTAAAGGGCGCGACCTGCGTGTTTTGCCACACCAACAGAATGCCACCAATCGCTGCAATCACACCGGAAAACGTGTAAGCGGCGATGCGATGCGCAGTGACATTGAAGCCCATGGCTGCCATGCGCCGCGGATTATCGCGGACCCCTTGCAGGGCCAAGCCGAAGGGTGAGCGCGCAACATAAAGAACGGCCAAATAGCATAGCGCCGCCATGACAAGGCTCAGATAATAGAACGCGGTTGGCTGACGCCAATCCACGCCAAAAAGGCGCGGCGGTACGACAAAGTTGAAGCCATTATAGCCGTTGAAGATATCGTAGTTCTGGCGTGTGAAATAGAAGAAGGCACTGGCAATCGCCAGCGTGATCATGATGGTGTAGATGCCCTCGGTCCGCACCGCCAGTGCGCCTACCAGGGTTGCGAAAACCGCCGCAACGATGATTGCCAAGGGAATGTACAGCCACCAGGGCATGCCAAGGCTGATCTGCTGCACGCCCGAAGTGCCTAGGATGGCGACCGCATATCCAGCCAATGCCGCAACGGTCATCTGCACCAGGCTGACCATGCCGCCATAGCCGGCCAGGAACATCAGCGACAGCGCGATGATGCCAAGACAAAAGGACCAACCGAAAATCTGAAACAGCCAGAAATTACCGGCGAATACCGGCATGATCAGCAGGATGAAGCCAATCGCCCAATAGGCCGCCGGCACGCGACCAACACCGCTGCCCAGCAAAGGAGCATCCAGGCCGCCTGAGCGCGGCGCGTCATTCACCGCCATGGCGCCCGCCCCTTCAACGGTTGCTTCCCATCAAGCCCTGCGGGCGGAATGCCAGCACCAGGGCCATGATCAGAAATGTGAATACGACGGAATAAGTCGGCGCATAGACAAGCCCGATTTGTTCAACCAACCCGATAATGAGCGCGCCAAGCGCCGCACCGGGTATGGACCCCATGCCGCCCACAATCACCACGACAAGGCTTGCCAATAGGAATCGCGTATCCTCACCCGGGGCAAGGGATTGGAAAGTGCCCCCAACAACGCCCGCGATACCCGCAAGCCCAGCGCCGAACCCAAAAACCGCAAGGAAAACGTAATGGATGCGCACACCGGATGCTGTCAGCATTTCACGGTCATCAACGCCTGCACGGATCAACATGCCAAGACGTGTGCGATTGAGCACCAGCCACATCCCAACGCCAATGATGATGGCCATGACCAGGATGGCAATGCGTACCTGCGGAAAGCGCATATAGACCGGATTGCCGCTGCGATCCGTACCCACAACAATCGGCAAGGTTGCCGGCCCCGTCAGCCATTGCGGGGTTTGCAGCGTATAGGATTGCCCACCCCAAACCCAAAGCATCAGATCAGCCAGCACCACCGAAAGGCCAATCGTCACCATGGTCTGGCGCAGTTCCTGCCCCTCCATGCGGCGAAACACCTGGTGCTGCAGCAATAGGCCAAGCAAGGCGACAACAATGAAGACCACCGGCAGCGTGATCCACCATTCCCCTGTCACGTTTGAGACGACATAGCCGATATAACCGCCGAGCAAATAAAGTGACCCATGCGCAAGATTGACATTGCGCATCAGTCCGAAAATCAGCGTGAAGCCCGAAGCAACCAGGAAATACAGCGCGCCAAGCGTCAGTCCCCCAAAGATCGCATTCAGAAAAACACGTTTGCGCCCCAGCACCGCCTCCACACCCGGTGTCCATGGCGCAAGAATAAGCCAGAGCAGCAGCGCCACCAGCACGACAATGATCAGCGACCAAAGCGGATGGCGTCGCGTGAATTCTGTCATGGCTGCTCCATCATGATGCACTGGGAAAGGCAGGGCCGCGGCACAAGCCCCCAAATCCTTGTTCCAACCGCACAGGAGTGGCGGATGGAAGCGAGTGGGCCTAGGCCAGAAGCGATAAGGCCAGCAGTGACTCCGGCGAAAAAAGTTTCGCCGGAGTCACGCTGCCATCATCTTGGATCAGCCCCCGCCCAGGGCGCGGCAATCAGGGTTGGTGCGGGAAGGCAGGCCCATCGCACGGAACTGCTCGGCGGTCATGCCCAGGGTCTGGTTCACCCCATCCACGCGCGCCACCATGCGGTTCACCAAGGTGCCGCCAGGGCCTTCCGCGACTTCGTTCACGAATACCGTGCCGGTCGCCTGACGGTTCTCATTCAGGCTCACCTCACCAAGTGGTGTGGCCAGCTTGAGCGAGGAAAGCGCCGCATTGAACCGACGCTGACCATCGCTCAGATCACCATTAACCGCGTTCAGCCCAGCAATGGCGGCGGAAGTCGCGATGAAATAGCCAACGCCGAAGAGCGATGGGCTATTGAAACGCTCATTCGCAGGGAAGGCTTCGCGATAGAGCCGCACGTAATTCTGCCAGGCCGGATCGGGATTGTCTTCCGCAAGCGGGCCGGAAGTGGGCGTGCCGATCAGCGCATCCTTGGCGCGACCGCGGGCGGAAAGCACGGTCTGGTCGGCCATGATGGTGCCGCCAATCAACCGCGTGCCGGCACCGGCCTGCTGCCATTGATTGAGGAAGTTGATCGCATCCGTGCCACCCATGCCAAGATAGATGGCATCCACATTATCCGGCAATTGCGCAATGACGCCGCCGAAATCAGCAGCACCCAGCGGCACCCAGAAGCGCTGCACAATCGTGCCGCCGGCGCGGCAGAAATCCACGGCGAAGCCAAGGAAATTCGTGTAGCCAAAAGAATAATCCGCCGAAACGGTCGCGATGCGGCGCCAGCCCTTGTTGCGCACCACATAGGTGCCAAGCCCGCTGCCCCATTGCGCGCCGTCCAGGTTGAAGCGGAAGACATTCGGCGCGGGGTCAACCCAGGTCATTTCCAGGGCACCGGAAATGCCGTTGATGATGGTACGGTCGGGGATTGTTTTGGCGTAGTCACGAATGGCGATACCTTCCGAACCGGAAAGCGGGCCAATGATGAAATCCACGCGATCCTGTTCGATGAGCTTGCGCGCCTGACGCACGGCCGTATCGGGGCGGGTATCCGTGGGCGCCACGATGGTTTCGATGCGCCGCCCTGCGACGGTATGGTTCACCTGCCGCAGCGCCAATTCCACATTGCGTACGGCATCGCGCCCGCCCGCGGCAAAGGCGCCTTCCAGGGCAACCAGAATGCCGATGCGAATGGGCGGCTGCTGCTGCGCCGCTGCCGGGGCGCTCAGCCCCCAGGAAAGGGCAAAGGCGCCCGCCAACCCCAATAATGATCGCTTGGTCCAATTCATCTTCAGGTCCTCCCTCATGGACGTCCGGGGTGTTCCTGGCAGCCTGAACCACCAGACACCGCCCTTGTTCATTGCGTCTCGGCGGCCGAACCGATCTTGGCCGGCTTTCGGTCTTTGACATGGGAAGGTTGCGGGGCGCCTGGGCCTCTCGTCAAGAGCAAAGATTGCCAGCGGTGCTAAGCCCGGTCGCCCGGTGGTGGGATGCGCCTTGCAATCGGGTCAGGATCAGGGCTTTCCACCTGGACCGCCACGGATCGGCCGGATGCCGGCTTGGCCAGCACCTGGTGCCGCTTTATCGGGCGCATGCCAAACGGCCGCCATCTTCAACATGCGCCCGCCCATGCTCAAGCCTGCGAAGCATACCCGCCGGGCTTGGAGCTTTTCCCGTTTCATATGCGGCGATGGGATAGGCTCCAAGCCTTCATTTGATCGCATTCGCTCCGCCCCCAAGTGATTCCACTTGGCTTGAACATGCACGAATGGGAGACTTCCGCGCAGGGAAGTCTTGTGCCGAAGGCGCCGTTACTCCGCCTGCCGCAGATTATTCTCCTCAATGATGCGGCGGAAGGAATCAGAATCCCGCATGACAGTTGCACCGAAATCGCGCGCATTCTGGAAGGTGATGGGCGTTTGGATGCGTTCATGGCCCTCACGCATTGCGGGCGAGCCCACCGCGCGTTCACATGCGGCTTCGTAACGGGCGATGATGGCCGGCGGCGTATTTGCTGGCGCAAAAAGACCGTGCCAGATGGCAAAATTCACATCGAAGCCTTGTTCGCGCATGGTTGGCACATCGGGGAAATCCGGCACACGCTCTGGATTCAGCACCGCGACCGGATGAAGATTATTGGCGCGTACGGATGACGGATGGTCGTTGAAAATCTCGATATCGCGTGTGCGCATCGCTACCATGACATCACCAGGACCGCGATAGGCGATGTGGTTCAATGTCACGCCGGCGATGCGTGCGAAAGTGACCATGGAAAGATGCGGCGTGGTACCAGGCCCGGTGCTGGCAAAGGGCATGGGGGCTGGCGCGGCGCGGGCACGTGCAACAACATCGGCCACAGTCCGCATGCCGGAATCAGGCTGCGTCATCATAATGAGCGGCGCACGATTCACCATGCAGATGGGCGCAAGATCAGTTGCGCGATATCCGGCATTGCGCATGAAACTCGGCTGAATGGCAATCGGCCCCACCGGGGTAAAAAGCAGCGTCATGCCATCGGGCCGCGCGCGCACCACTTCATTGGCGGCAATGGTGCCGGCGGCACCAGTTGTGTTTTTCACTACAAAGGGCTGCCCCAGCATGGGCTGGAATTCTGCGGCGATCAGCCGCGCAACGATATCGGCAGCGGAACCTGGACCAAAGCTGGTGACAATAACAACAGCGGATTGCGCGCGCGCCTTCATGGGGGCGCCAAGCCCCGTTGTGATGGCCATCATAAGCAAGCCTAGACCAAGGCTGCGGAAAAGCGTGAAACGCATGTTTTCTTCCTCCCAATCTTGGACCGAAACGACATCGGCTAAGGAAGAGCCTGCGCGATTTTGGCCAAGGATGGAAGCGTGAAGTGAGCGGGTGAATGCCTCGCCCCAAGCGCGCCTGGCTTTGGCGAGGTGCATGCGGAACCGACCCAGGGCGCCTGAACAGGAGGGATTGCCTTCGCCTTGTAGCTTCTCCGGCGAATGGCCAACAAACCAATCGCCTTGTTCGCCCTTGGTATAGGCTATCAGCAGCCCAGAGTGATCCCGCATTCCTGCATCAATCCGGAAACATTCACTCTTGAGGTATTGGCCACGCGGGCAACGCGGGCAGAATCCTGCGCTGGCAGCGTGCGTATCAGGCCGGCCGAAAAGGCGGCCATGTCTATCGCGCCGCAACTTGCTGCCGCCTGCGCGACGCGGCCGCAAAAGGCGCCCATTTTCGGTGG
>JADCEX010000038.1 GCA_020249825.1 Roseomonas sp. | reverse complement strand
GCCCCATCGGATGCGGCGATCTGCCGTGAGGAAATCTTCGGCCCGATACTACTTCTGCGCGAAGAAGAATCTCTCAAGACAGCACTCGCCTGGGTTGCAGAACGCCCCTCGCCGCTGGCCATCTATCTGTTTGGTGCAACGTCTGAGGAAGAAAAGCAGATTGCTGCCATGGCGCGGGGTAGCGCCATGATCGCCGGGCGCACCGTTGAATTTGCTGGGTTTCAGGCCCTTGGCTTTGGCGGGTCTAAGGAATCTGGCTTCGGGCGACGCAATGGGCTGGCCGGATTTCTGGAATTCTCCCATCGCCGTGCGCGCGTGCATCATGGGAAATTTTCCCTGTCACGCCTATTCGATCAACCTCGCGGAAAAGCTGTAGAAAGGCTAAAGAATTTTCTAGCCAAATAGATTTTCCCAGGCTATATACATCTTATGGTTGTTTTTCTCCCATCTGCTCCCGTAGCAGAAACGCCTCGCCTTCGGTTGCGCTGCGCCGAAGGCCGCGATGCCCCGGCGATTGCGGAGATGATGACGGAAGCGATCAGCAAGCGCCTTGCCTCCTGGCCCGTACCCTTCTCTCCCCCCATGGCGGAGGAGAAGATCAGCTCGGCCCGCGGCGCGGCGGCGGAAAGGCGGTCCCTGCCGCTGGTGCTGGAACGGAAATCCGATGGCGCGATTTGCGGCTGGGTCAGCCTGATTTGCCCACCCGGGAATGATCGGGTGGCGCTGACCACCTATTGGCTGGGGGAACAATACCAGGGCCAAGGGCTGATGCGCGAAGCAGGGCCGGTCGCGGTGGAGCTTGCCTTTAAGCACCTGGATATTGATTGTCTGCGCGCGGCGGTACAGCCCGATAATGCGGCCTCGCTCGCGGTTATTCGCCTGCTGGGTTTCGGCCCGCTTGGGGAAGGGCGCATCTGGTGTCCGGCGCGGGGCATTGAGGAAACCTGCTTTTGGTTCGAAAAACCCCGGCCCCTTGTGCCGGCCTGGGCGGCGGGGGCAGCGCTCGCCTCGCGGGACCTGGTGCGGCAGGTTTCGGCCTGAAAATACACCGCCGCTGGCCTGCAGATGCGCATGGACGGCGGCTCTACCCCTGCGGTACTCTCCCGTTGAAGTGTTGGCGATTTGATGCCCAGCACAACCAAAACCAACAGGAGAGGGTTATCATGACAGCATCGCTTTCGCGGCGCCGGGTTCTGCTGGGTGGCGCCGGATTGATTGGGGTTGGCGCCTCGGGCAGCGCTTTGGCGCAAAGCAATTGGCCGGATCGCCCGGTGCGGCTGGTTGTCGGCTTCACTGCCGGCAGCGCTACGGATGTGACCGGGCGCATTTTCGCGCAGAGATTTTCTGAAGCCTGGGGCCAGCCGGTGGTGGTGGAAAATGTCGCCGGCAATTCGGGCGCGATTGGTGTTGATCGTGTCGCGAAATCGGCGCCTGATGGCTATACGTTGATGTGGGCCGCGAGCGCGGCGCTGACCATCCTGCCCAGCCTGCAGCGCCTGCCCTTTGATCCGATCCGTGATCTGGCGCCAATCGGCATCGCCTTTGCCATGCCATCGCTTTTCGTATCCAACCGCGATTTTCCCCCGCGCAATATCCAGGAACTGGTGGCTTATGCGCGGGCCAATCCGGGCAAGGTATCCTATGGCACGCCAGGCGTGGGCACGCCGCAGCACATTGCGGGTGAGTTGTTCTGCCATCAGGCCGGCATCAAGATGGAACACATCCCCTATCGCGGGGCGAATATGGCGGATGTGCTGAATGGCAGCGTGCAGATCGGCATTCAGAATATTGGCGCCGTGCTGCCCATGGTGCGCGATGGGCAATTGCGCGGCCTCAGCATCACCACCCTACAACGTTCTTCCAATGCACCTGAAATGCCGACCATGGTTGAGCAAGGCTTCCCGGATTTTGAAGCAAGTTCCTGGTTCGGCACCATGGCGCCGGCCGGCACGCCACAACCGATCCTGGACAGGGTGCATGCAACATCCCAGGCCATTCTGGCCGATCCAGCCATGCGCCAGCGCTTCAACGGGCTTGGGCTTGATATCATCGCCGGCAATGGTGAGCAGATGCGTGCGACCATCGCGAGCAATATCGAAAGATGGGCGCGCGTGATCAGGGATTCGGGCATTCGGCTGCAAAGCTGAAGCGCCTTGCATGGCGTGATCCGTCCTGACGGGTCACGCCATGGTTTCGCCCTTACTGGCCGTACACCGTATTTTGCAAGTTTTTCCGCGTTTTTGTTTCAGCCTTGCACCGGCTTGCGGAGCGCCCAGAAAACCATAGCCCCCATCGCATAGGCGGCGATGGCAAGCATGAAGCCAAGCTGGTAGCTGCCGGTCAGATCAAACAGGAAACCCGCGCCCCAGGCGCCAAGCCCGGCCCCAAGGCCCGAGCCGATGGTGATCAGGCCCAGAATGGTGCCAAGCCTAGGGCCGCCAAAAAGATCCGCTGTTTTGGCGGTAATCGCTGGCCCGCGTGCGCCCCAGGTAATGCCAAAGAAACAGGCATGCACCCAGAACAGCAAATGCTGATCGGCATTATCAATCATCAGCGCTGCCGCCACACCAATGATGGAAATGGCATAGGCAAGTATCGCCGCGCCTTCGCGCCCGATATAGTCTGAAATCGTGCCGGTCAGGATAACGCCTGGCAGTGCAAGCAAGCTACCCATCCCCACCACGAAGGCTGCGTAAAGCGGATCAAAGCCGCGATCCACGGCGAAGGCCAATTGATGAAGCGCCACCAGAAAACTGCCAATGCTTGTCAGGCCATAGACAATCAGCAGCAACCAAAAATGGCGCGTGCGCATCGCCTCGGCCACTGACCAATCGCGCGCGGGCGCGCTATCGGCGGTTGGCTTGGCGATGGGCGTTTGCTCTGCGCCACGAAACAGCGCGGCCAATGGCAGAACCAATGCCGCCATGATGCCGGCCTGCATCAGATAGGCGTGGCGCCAGCCCACTTCACTGACCATGAGCTGTGCGATGGGCGCGGAAATGGCGCGGCCAAATCCATTGGCTGATTGCAGCATGGACATGGCCATACCGCGCCGTGCGACAAATAGGCGCGAAATCAGCGGCGCAAACACCACCATGCTGATGCAATTGGCGCCCAGCGTCATCACCACGCCATAGAGCAGCACCATTTGCCAAAGCGATGTCGCGAAGGCGCTGCCCAGCAACCCAAGCGCCAGCAGGCAGCCACCCAGCAGCACCATGCGCCGGGCGCCAAGCCGATCCACCATGCCGCCCACCAGTGGCGATGAAATGCCGCCCACCACCTGCCCCACCGAATAGGCAAGGGAACTTTCAGCGCGGCTCCAGCGAAATTCCGCAATGAAGGCAAGCAGAAAAACACTATAGGCATGCATCAGGCTGGCGCTGATGGTGAAGGCCAAAAAGCCGCCGGCAAGGATGAACCAGGCGCGGCGAGACGGCGTTTCCTTCATGCCTGACCTGCCCCTGGTGGCGCGCCCTTCTGCTGCACCCGATGACGCCCCCGGCCTGATGTTGCGTAAGCCTCAGCATGGCCCTGGCGCGTGCCCCGCGCAATCCCGCCCCTTGGCGACCAGCGCCTGCCGGTTCATGCTGTGCCGGAAAGTGATTTCGGAGGAAACATGAAGCCGCGTATTGTT
>JADCEX010000379.1 GCA_020249825.1 Roseomonas sp. | reverse complement strand
CTATAAAACGGAGGAAACAAAAATGGGCCTGCAAGGTCTGAACCATTACACGCTACGCCCGGTGGATCTGGAAGCCACCAAGGATTTTTATGAGAAAATCCTCGGGCTTGAATTGGGCTACCGCCCGCCGCTCACTTTCCCAGGCTATTGGCTCTATTGCGGCGACAACCCCACCGTCCATTTGATCGGTGACCGTCAGGGTGAGGAAGGGCTACCCGAACGCAAGGTTGGCCATACGGGCCTGGTGGATCACATCGCCTTTTCCTGTACCGGGCTTGCCGCCATGCGCGCGCATTTGGACAAGCACAAGGTCACCTATACGGCACGCGTCATTCCGCGCGATCGGCAGACGCAAATCTTCCTGCATGATCCGAATGGTGTCGCGGTAGAACTGAACTACCCGCCCGAGGAAACCCCGCCCGACTGAACGGGTGCTTCGCAAAACAGGCGGTGCAGCGTGTGCAGCACCGCCTCGGCCTTCGGGTCTGCCAGGCGATAATAGATCACGGTGCCGGCGCGGCGGGTCGCGACCAGCCCCTCATCACGCAGCAGAGCCAAGTGTTGCGAGAGCGCCGATTGCGACAACCCGACATTGGCGGCCAGTTCATTGACGGATTTCTCACCCGCCGCGACCAGATCACACAGCACCAAAAGCCGCCTTTCATTGGCCAATGCGCGCAGCAATCGCGCCGCGAGCGCGACATTTTCGGCGAGCCGCGCCGCATCCTCCGCTTCCCGGGCAGGGGTCAAAAAGTCACTCATGCTGATAGCCTAAACCTTTGCGTACAGTAGGACCATGCCGGCTTGACAGGCAGCTCATTCGTTACATTATAACATTGCATATCTTCCTCATAGGCCCCCGCCCATGCTTCGCCGCGCCGTCCTTTTCGCCCCTGCCCTATTGCTGGCCCGACCCGCTCACGCCCAGCAGCGGCTTTCGGTCACCGCGTCCTTCTCCATCCTCGCGGATATGACACGCCAGATTGGCGGGGAGCGCATTGTGCTGCGCGCCATTGCCGGGCCGGATCAGGATGCGCATGGGTTTCAGCCCAAGCCATCAGACGCCGCCGCGCTGACCAATGCAGCGGTGGTCATCCGCAATGGGCTCGGTTTTGAAGGTTGGCTGGAACGCATGATCCGGTCTTCCGGCTTCAAGGGCGCCTTGGTGACCGCAACCGATGGCATCACGCCGCGCATGATGCAGGCGCATCATCATCACGGGCATGATCATGGCGGTGCTGGTCGGCGGCACAATCATTCTGTCGGGCCGCGGCAAGTGCCGGACCCGCATGCCTGGCAGGATTTGGGGCTCGGCCAGCATTACGTCCGCAATATCGCTGCCGGGCTGATCGCCGCCGATCCGGGTGGTGAGGCGCTTTATCGCCGCAATGCGGAAGCCTATGCCGCACGCCTTGCCGCGCTTGACCAATGGGTGCGCGCGGAAATCGCCAGAGTACCTGCGACCCGCCGCAAGATTGTCACCAGCCATGATGCCTTTGGCTATTTCGGGGAAGCCTATGGCGTGCGCTTCCTTGCACCCCAGGGCGTTTCCACGGAAGCCGAGCCCTCAGCGGCGGAGGTCGGGCGGTTGATCCGCCAGATCAAGGCGGAAAACATCACCGCGCTTTTCATGGAAAACATGGCCAATCCGGCAACGCTGCAACGCATCGCGCAGGAAACTGGCTTGCGTGTGCGCGGGCGGCTTTATGCTGATGCGCTTTCCACCGAAACCGGCCCGGCGCCCACCTATGAAGCCATGTTCCGGCACAATGTTTCCCTGATGGTGCCGGCGATGCGGGGGGACGCCGCATGATCATGACCAGCCTTCGCAACCTGGCCTTCGGCGCAATTGCGACCCTTGGCGCCCTGACCACCGCCCAGGCCCAGGGCTTCACCCCGCATGTTTCGGGTGAGGCTGATCTCGGTCTCTATAGCGTTTCTACCTTCAACGCCAAGGATTCCGCCCGGCGCGGCACAAGCCTTTATCTTTTCGGCGAAGTCGCCACCGGCTTTCACATCGCGCCCGGGCTTTCGCTGCAAACCGTAGTGGCGTTTGAACCCATCGGCGAAGGCGATGCCTTGGGCGGCTTTCCGATGGATGGCGTGATCGGCTTTCGTCGCCAATCCGCCTTCCTGGAAGCGTTTTTCGCGGAATGGAAACCGGGTGATGCCCTCACGCTTTATGGCGGGCGCTTTGTCGCGCCCTTCAGCCGCGGCCATCATGATTTCCCCGGCATCCTGACGCGCATTCGCGCCCATGAAGTGCAGATGGTGGGCGACGCCATGGGCGTGGGCGGCACCTGGAATTTCCTTGCTGACCCGCGCTTTGGTGAGCATGACATCTCCGCTGCTGCCTTCACGCTGGACCGGACCTTTCTGTCTTCAACCTGGCTCACGCGCCGGCGCTGCTGTGATGAACGTTATGAACGCTATAACCGCAATACCGAACAGCAGGGCGGGCCTTCCAATAACGGGCAGATGGATAGTTTCGCCCTGTCGCTGGATGGCGATAAATTCGATTTCGCACCAGGGCTTTCCTATCAGCTTTCGCTGGTCTCCCGCGCCGCGGGCAAGGAAGATGGTACAGCGCGCGAATGGGGCTATTCAGGCGCTTTGCGCTATGAGCAACGTTGGTCCGCCGAACACCGCACGCTGTTCTTCGCGGAAGCGGTGCAATTCCGCAATGCCGATGGCCGCCCGCGTTTCGAAACTGAAGATGGCGAAGAAACCACCATTGCTGAGCGGCGCAACTTCACCACGCTTGGCGCGCAGCATAACATCAATGATTGGCGCGGCACGCTGGCCTGGCAGCGCGATCAGCGCAAAAGAAGCGTGGATACGCTGCCCACGGAAAACTATCTGGAAGCTTCCATCGGGCGCGATATCGGCCATGGCTTCGGGCTTGATGTCGGTTACCAATATGGCCGGCAATTGATTGAGGATACCGGCCAGCTTGGCACCACCCATGCGGTATTGGCGCGCCTTTCCTGGCGCGGCGGGTTTTGAGGAAAGCCAAGCCATGAGCTTTGTCTGTGAGGTCTTCCCGCCCGAAGCTGATGCACTAACCCCGATTTGCCCAAGCGCCATCAGCAGCCGTGACGAGAATGTTCTTTTTGAGATTTTTCGCCCCGATGTGGCCCTGGCCGTTTGGCTGCGTCCGCAACCAAACCGCTGGAAGGCGGAAATAGGAACGCTTCTGCAGCATTTGCCGTTTTCTGCCGTTGGTCGCGGCAGCCCGGAAGATGTGGTGGATCAGATGGTGCGGGAATTGCCCGCCCCGGCTTCCGCCGCCTTGCTGTCGGATATGCTGCTGCTTGGGCGGTTTTTCGCAACCCTCACGCAGCAATCGGAAATCCGCGCCAGCCTTTCCGGCGTGAATGATGATTCCTGCCGGCGCTTTCATTGCGATGCTGTCAGGCTTCGGTTGCTGTGCACCTATCATGGACCGGGCACGCAATTCACCATGTGCGGCCCGCAATGCCGTGCGCCGCACCAGATACCCTCCTGCGCCGTGGCCTTGATAAAGGGGCGTGCCCATCCGGCGACACTCGGCGATGCCTGCCTGCATCGTTCCCCGCCCGTTTCACATTTGCCGGAAAGCCGGCGCGGGCGCTTGCTTTTCTGCATTGATGAACCGGGGTTCCTGCCATGAATGCCATGGACAAAAGACTGCCCGTGACCGTGCTTTCCGGCTTCCTTGGTGCTGGCAAGACCACGCTGCTCAATCACGTGCTGGCCAATCGTGAAGGCAAGCGCGTCGCGGTCATTGTGAATGACATGAGCGAGGTGAACATAGACGCGGCCCTGGTCGGCAATGCGGGCACGCTTTCGCGCACCGAGGAAAAACTGGTTGAAATGTCCAATGGCTGCATCTGCTGCACCTTGCGAGAGGATTTGATGCAGGAAGTGACCAAGCTTGCCGCCGAAGGTCGCTTTGATGCCCTGCTGATCGAAAGCACCGGCATCAGCGAACCCATGCCCGTGGCGGCAACCTTTGATTTCCGCACGGAGGATGGCTTCAGTCTTGGCGATGTGGCGCGGCTTGATACCATGGTGACAGTGGTGGATGCGCAAAGCTTCCTGCGCGATTACGGCAGCGCGGACCGCCTCGCCGCGCGGGGCGAAAGCGCGGGTCCGGAAGATACCCGCCTGCTGGTGGATTTGCTGATTGAACAGATTGAATTTGCCGATGTCATCATCGTCAATAAGCAGGATTTGGTGAGCGAGGCGGAATTGGGTCGCCTGGCCGCGCTGCTCGCCACATTCAACCCCAATGCGGAAATCCTTGGCTGCACCAAGGGGGCGGTGCCGCTTGGCCATATCCTTCACACCGGGCGCTTTGATTTTGATGCGGCGCGCCGTTCCGCAGGCTGGATCAAGGCGCTTTCAGGGGAACACCTGCCCGAAAGCGTTGAATTCGGCATCACCAATTTTGTGTGGCGTGCGCGCCGCCCGGTGCATCCGGAACGCTTCAAGCGTTTCATTGAAGGCGACCTTCCGGGCGTGGTGCGCGCCAAGGGGTTTTTCTGGCTGGCGACGCGCATGCCTTGGGCGGGAGAATGGCAATTGGCGGGTTCCGTTGGCCGCCATGAAGCCGCTGGATTCTGGTGGGCAGCGCAGCCGGCTTCTCGTTGGCCGGATGATCCCGCCTGGCGCGCCACGATCGAAGCGAATTGGCAAGAACCGCATGGTGATCGGCGGCAGGAAATCGTTTTTATCGGCATTGGCATGGATGAGGCAGCGCTGCGCGCGGCATTGCAGAAAACGCTTTTGACCGACGAGGAATGGCGCGCCGGCCCGCGCGCCTGGGCGCGCCTGCCTGATCCATTCCCTGTCTGGCGTGAGGGCTGAAATCGCTTTTGGGATACGAGGAAGGCGTAAATTCTAACGCCCCAACCCGTCCCAAAACTCCTTCACCTTGGCGAAGAAGCCTTCACTTTCCGGACTGGTGCGGCCACCCTTTTCAGCCTCGGCTTCGAATTGCTCCAGCAATTCGCGCTGCTTGGGCGAGAGGTTCTGTGGCGTTTCCACCATGACCTGCACATACATATCGCCGCGCGCGGCTGACCGCAGCACGGAAAAACCCTTGCCGCGCAGGCGGAATTGATCACCGGTCTGCGTGCCGGCGGGGATCGTCACTTTTGAACGCCCCCCATCAATGCTGGGCACTTCCACATGCCCACCAAGCGCGGCCTGCGTCATGCGCAGCGGCACGCGCACCAGAATATTCCCGCCATCGCGCTGGAAAATCGGATGCGGCCGGACCGCGATATCCACATACAAATCACCCGCCGGCGCGCCGCGCTGCCCGGCCTCACCCTCACCACTCAGGCGAATGCGCGTGCCATCATCAACACCGGCAGGGACCGAGACATTCAGGCTGCGTTCGCGCTGCACGCGCCCCGCGCCACGGCAGATCTTGCACGGGTTCTTGATGGTGCGGCCCTGGCCGCCGCAGGTGGGGCAGGTGCGCTCCACCAGGAAAAACCCTTGCTGCGCCCTGACCTTGCCGCTGCCTTGGCAGGTGCCGCAATTCTGCACGCCAGAAGCAGCGCCGCCTTCGGCGCCAACACCCTTGCAGGCTTCGCAGGAAACGCTTGTCGCGAAGCGAATGGTTTTCTTCGCGCCGGCAAAGGCTTCTTCGAGAGAAACCTCAACCTGCGTGCGTAAATCTGCACCACGCCCGGAAGCTGCGCGCTGCCCACGCCCGCCACCGCCGAAGCGGCCGAACATTTCCTCAAAAATATCCTCGAACCCGCCGCCGCCAAAGGGACCGCCGCCACCACCACCACCGCCAGGCCCGCCCTGTTCAAAGGCAGCATGGCCAAAGCGGTCATAGGCGGCGCGCTTTTCGGCATCCTTCAGCACATCGTAAGCCTCATTCAATTCCTTGAACTTGGCTTCGGCTTCGGCATTGCCCTGATTGCGGTCAGGGTGCCATTGCATCGCGAGCTTGCGATAGGCTTTCTTGAGGTCATCCTCGCCCGCATCGCGCGCGACGCCGAGAACCTCGTAATAATCGCGTTTTGCCATGATCGGGCTACCGTTTCGGACACAAGAATTCCCCTGTTGCCGACAGGCAGCAGGGGAACGCGTTGGTCAAAGGAGCTGCCACCCCGAAGGGATCAGGAAGGCTTCTTCTTGTTCGGGTCGACTTCCTCGAACTCGGCATCCACTACCTTGTCCTTGGAAGCACCAGCCGCGCCCGGCGCGCCTTCTTCAGGCTTCGGCGCGGCCTGTTCGGCCTTGTACAGCGCCTCACCCATCTTCATGGCGGCTTGGGAGAGCTTTTCAGAAGCCTCGCGGATCAGATCGGCATCCTGGCCTTCCATGGCGGTGCGGGCGGCGGCCAACGCCGATTCCACTTCCAGCTTTTCAGCCGGCGGCACTTTTTCACCGCTTTCCTTCAGCGTCTTGTCGGTGGAATGCACCAGCGCATCAAGCTGGTTGCGCGCTTCCACCGCTTCGCGCCGCTTGCGGTCCGCTTCCGCATTGGCTTCGGCATCCTTCACCATGCGTTCGATATCGGCGTCCGAAAGGCCCGATTTCGCCTGGATACGGATTTGCTGCTCCTTGCCGGTCGCCTTGTCCTTCGCGCTGACGCTGACAATGCCGTTTGCGTCAATGTCAAAGGTCACTTCCACCTGCGGCACGCCACGCGGCGCGGGGGGAATGCCCGTCAGATCAAACGTGCCAAGCTGCTTGTTATCGGCAGCCATTTCACGTTCGCCCTGATAGACCTTGATGGTGACCGCCGTTTGATTGTCATCCGCCGTGGAGAAGGTTTGGCTTTTCTTCGTCGGGATGGTCGTGTTGCGATCAATCAGGCGCGTAAACACGCCACCAAGGGTTTCAATCCCAAGGCTGAGCGGCGTCACATCCAGCAGCAGCACATCCTTGACATCGCCCTTCAGCACGCCGCCCTGAATGGCCGCACCAATGGCGACGACTTCATCGGGGTTCACGTTACGCGCGGGTTCCTTGCCGAAGAATTGGCGAACCGCTTCCACCACTTTCGGCATGCGCGTCATGCCGCCGACCAGGATCACCTCATCCACCTCATTGGCGGCAAGGCCGGCATCCTTCAGCGCCTGGCGGCAGGGTTCCAAGGTGCGGCTGATCAGATCATCCACCAAGGCTTCAAGCTTAGAGCGGGTGACTTTCATCACCAGATGCTTGGGGCCAGAGGCATCGGCCGTGATGAAGGGCAGGTTGACTTCGGTTTCCTTGGAAGAGGAAAGCTCGATCTTTGCCTTTTCTGCCGCTTCCTTCAGGCGTTGCAGCGCAAGCTTATCGCCGCGCAGGTCAATGCCCTGTTCCTTGCGGAATTCATCGGCCAGATAGTCAATGATGCGCTGGTCGAAATCCTCACCACCCAGGAAGGTGTCACCATTGGTGGATTTCACTTCAAACACGCCATCGCCGATTTCAAGGATGGAAACGTCGAAGGTGCCGCCACCAAGGTCATAAACCGCGATGGTGCCACCCTTCTTCTGGTCCATGCCATAGG
>JADCEX010000378.1 GCA_020249825.1 Roseomonas sp. | reverse complement strand
TCCAATCCGCATGGGCGGCGATCATGGCGCAAAACCCCTCGCGCACTGCTTCCGCTTCGTGTCATGCTGTTGGCAACAAAATGGGAGAGTATCATGGATGGCATGGCAGCCTTGCCGCCCAAGGGGGCGGATGCGGCGCATCCGGCGGGGCAATATGGCGCGATTGCGAAGCTGTTTCATTGGGTGACGCTTGGCCTGATGCTGGTGGCGCTGCCGCTTGGCTTCGTCATCCAGCATGTGAAGGATGGGAGCAAGATGGGGTTTTACGCCGTGCATGAAAGCGCGGGGCTGACCATCCTGTTTGTCGCCATTGCCCGGCTGATCTGGCGCCGGCTCAGCCCGCCGCCCAGCCTGCCGAATGACATGCCGAAAATGTTCCGCACCGCCTCAGCCGCGGTGCATCATTCACTTTATGCACTGCTGATCATTCAGCCCCTATTGGGGTTCATGGCCACCAATGCCTGGGGTTTCCCAATGCGGGGTGCGACCGCTTACTTGGGCTTCATTGAATTCCCAAAATTCATGGAAGCCTGGGAAAGCTTGGCGAAAATCCTGTCGCTGTTTCACACCATCGGCGGCTGGCTTTTGGTGGTGCTGATCGCGCTGCATGTGGGCGGCGCGTTGTTCCACCACGCGATCAGGCGCGATGGAACGCTGATGCGCATGATTTGAAGCGGTTCTGGGTCAACCCGGGTCGCCGGAAAGCCCGGCGATCATTTGGTCATTAATGCCGATCAGAAATGGAATATCCGGCGCTTGATTTTCCATTTCCCGCTGCACGGACCGCCCGAGGCTCACAATCGAAGCGCGCAAAGCTTCTGGCAATTGATTGGCGGGGTGCATCATGGCCGCCTCAACGGCCAGCCAAAGCCGACGATTATCGGCAACCGCCCGAGCGCGATCAATGGCGTCGGCCGTCAGCGCTGCCTTAAGCCCATAATTTACCCGGCGAAAAACATCTGCTTCCTGGTCGCGCAGGCTGCGGGTCCTTTGTGTCGCGCCATAGCCGCGCGTTGTAAGCGTCTGGTTCATGGTGTCTGTTACTACTCCGTCGCACTTGCAAATTGGGAAATCGGCGCAAGACCCATCACTACTTCCTCATGCCGCATGACACGGCGGGCGAATTTCAGAGCTTGGTAGCATTGGTCTTCTTCAGCAAGTGCCAAAGCGCGATCAAGGTATTCCCGCGCGAGAGATGATGTCGTGGCCTCCCGGAATTCGGCAATCAACTGTCTTGCCTGTTCGAGGCCGAGCTTTCTTTCTTCATGATCACCGATATAGGCGGTCTGCAGGGCGAAGTAGATGCGCCGTGCCGGTGTATTGGCCATATCGGGTGTCATCAATTGCTTGCCGAACAGGAAGCGCGCCTTGGCGGTGAGTTCAATGCGTGCGCGATTTCGGAAGCGAATGGGTGCCCCATTGACGATCATCATGTCGCCTTGGCGGAGTTCGAGAACGAGCGTTGACATTTTTTGTCTCCGTTTGCGGGTTGGTGGCCCCGGCCAGAGCCGGAGCCACCAGTTTAGAGTTGGGCCGCGGAGCTTAACCCCGCGCCCCGAGTAGGATCAGCGGAAGAGGCTGAGGAGAACCTGAGGCCCCTGATTTGCGAGCGACAGGGTCTGAACACCCAGCTGCTGCCGGGTCTGCAGCGCCTGAAGGTTTGAGCTTTCCTTGGCGAGGTCAGCATCCACCAAGGCCCCAAGGCCATCATTCAAGGCATCAACCTTCTTGGTGTTGTAGCTGATTTGGTTCTCAACATACTGCATGCTGGCGCCGAACCTATTCAGCGCGGTGGAGATGGCTGTCTCAACGGTGACAAAACCACCATTGAGGTAGGTTGTGGCCGCCGCAGCATCTGTCGGTGTAGCCGTATCTAGCTGCAAGTTCCCGCCATTTTCAGCAACGATGGTGAAGGACCCACCGGCTTCATTGCGGATACCAACAATATCGCCGCCGCCGTCGGTTGTAACCGTGCTGAGAAGTGTACGGCCATTATAGTTGGCATCACTGATGAACTGTTCGATCTGAGTCCTGAGCTGATTATACTGGGTCACGTACTGAGCGCGCTGCGTGGCATCAATGGCGCCATCAGCAAGGCGCGTCAGCGTGGCGCGCGCCTGCTTCATGGTATCCGACACGACAGTCAGCGCCGCAAAAGTAGTTTGCAACACACCCTTAACGCCGCCGAGCTGTTCATTCACCGCGGTGACACCCGCGATATCAGAACGCACTGCTTGCGCCACGGCAAAAGCGCCACCATCGTCGCGCGCGTCAGCCACGCGGTAGCCGGTGGAAACCCGCTTCTGCACCATGCCAAGATCGGAATTGGTCTGGTTGAGGGATTGCAGGGCGAATACGGCCTGCCGGTTGGTATTGACAGAATTCACAGACATTGGGGTCTTCCCCTTTCTTTTGGCTCTCGCTCTACCCTGAGTAGCGATTGCCAGTTTGCCATCCGCTTTTTGCGGCGCAAACGCACTATGCCCGGTGATGGTTAATAAAAGCTAAATGCCGAGCTAAAAACCTAAGGTCCAGGAAATTTTCTTTAAGCAAAGCTTAGCGAGTGGATTAAGGCGTAAGGCTCCCGAAAACACGGCTTTCCCCAAAAGCCCTGCCGCCCGGAATGAGGTGGCCAAAATGCACCCGCCCCTTGCGTCGCCCCGCAGAGGTCCAAAACAAAACGCCCAGCACAGGGCTGGGCGCTTGGTAGCCGAGTCTTGGTCCGTAGCTGGCTTCAGCGGAAGAGACCCAACAGCACCTGCGGCCCCTGATTGGCCAGGCCAAGGGTCTGGACCCCAAGCTGCTGGCGGACCTTCAGCGCCTCAAGCGTGGAACTTTCCCGTGCCAGATCGGCATCCACAAGGGCGCCCATGCCGCTGGTCATTGAGTCAACTTTTTTGGAATTATAGCCTATCTGGTTTTCCACAAAGGCCATGGCCGCACCGAACCGATTGAGCGCCTTGCTGATCTCGGTTTGCTTTGAATTAAATTCTCCGTCCGTCTGGATCATGGATTTCGCTTCAGCGATCCTCTCAGCAAGGACCCTGGCGTCAATCCGCGCTTCTTTCTGCGCGGGCGTCAGTGCAGTGAAGGCAGTGTTGGTGGCAGTGGTTTTGGTTCGGGTGGTGTAGGCATCAAATTTGGTCTGTTTTTGCGCGTCGGTCGTCAGCGCCGCGAAGGCCGTATTAATATCGGTGGTCTTCTGTGCCGCTGATTTTGCCGCCCAGGCAACTGGATCAGCTGCTTCTAGCTCTACCCCCAGCTGATCCTTGATAGCAGCATCGCGGTCGGCAGCGCGCTGCGTCGGTGTTTTTGCCGCCCACGCGGCCGCGTTCGCCACGTCAAACTCTATCGCTAATTCCGACCGGACTTTGTTATCGTCAAACTTAGTCTGTTTTTGAGCGGGCGTCAGCGCCGCGAAGGCCGTATTGATGTCGGTGGCTTTTTGTGCGGCTGTTTTCGCCGCCCAAGCGACCGGATCCGCCACTTCAAAGCCTACCGCCAGCTCGTCCTTGATCGCTGTCTCAAAAGCAGCAGTCGAAGGCTTCGGGGGAAAAGCATCGGGGTCAAGCTTAATCCCGGCCCCATCCACGGCTTGTATGGTAAAAAGGCCACCAGTTTCGTTGCGAATGGCAGTGATGTCACCACCCCCTGAGAGAGCGGAAGTCGAAAGCAGGGTGCGGCCATTGTAAAAAGCATCATCTACGAAGCTTGAGACCTGCGCGGCAAGAAGCTTGTACTGCTCCTCATAAGTATTGCGCTGTTCTACACTAATGGCCCCATCAGCCAAGCGGGTCAGCGTGGCGCGAAGCTGCTTCATGGTATCGGAAACGACGGAAAGCGCTGCAAACGTTGTTTCGAGAATACCCTTTACCCCGCCCAATTGTTCATTGACGGCGACCACGCCCGCCATGTCGGATCTCACGGATTGCGCGACCGCAAAGGCCCCACCATCGTCGCGCGCGTCCGAAACACGCAAACCGGTCGAAACCCGCTTCTGCGTTGTGGACAACTGTTCGTTGGTGGTGTTCAGGGACTGAAGCGCAATCAAGGACTGCGCGTTCGTATTGATCGAATTCAATGGCATCGGAGTTCTTCCGTTCCCATGGCGTAAGCCCGTGCAGAGACTTAAAACGCCTTTTTGTTCCACCGCATTTTGCGACGTGAGGACATTACACCCCGAAAAAGTTAACAAACTCTAAACAAGCCCGCGATTTTTTCACTCGCGGGCAATTTTTCTTAAGAAATCATCTACGGGCAGGCGCGATCCGGCCCGCCCGTCAGCGCCTTATTTCGCCCTTTCGTAGTAGGTGCCATCCGCTGTCTTCACGACAATCTTCTCACCTGCCGTGATAAAGGGCGGCACCATTACCTTGACTCCATTGGAAAGTACCGCCGGCTTATAGGATGAAGACGCGGTCTGGCCCTTCACCACCGGATCGGCTTCCACAATCTCAAGCGTCACGGTCTCAGGCAGGTCCATCGAAACGGGTTCGCCTTCGATCAGCTTTACATTGACCGTCATGTTTTCCTGCAAGTACGGCAGGCGTTCGCCCAGGATATCCTTGGGCACCAGAGTCTGTTCGAAGGTTTCCGGGTCCATCAGGACCAGGTTTTCGCCATCCTCATAAGAATAGGTGAATTCCTTATCTTCGGTGGTCAGGCGTTCCACGGTATCGGCAGTGCGCCAGCGCTGATCCTTCTTGGCGCCGGTCTTCACATTGCGCATTTCCACCTGGATCACGGCGGC
>JADCEX010000377.1 GCA_020249825.1 Roseomonas sp. | reverse complement strand
GCCGCGCTCATGACTGATCACCACATCTATGAGCGCATGATGCTGCTGACAGGCCATTACGGTTTGGCCCATCCGCTTATTGGACATGCGCCGCGCCCAATCGCCATTGCCGCTGTTTTGCGCCATCCGCTGGAACGCATTGTCTCACTCTTTGATTACATTCGTGGCAGACCTGACCATCCGGATCATGCAGCGCTCAGCCGGCTTTCGCTCAATCAGGCGTTGGATGCCATGCCGGCATTCGCCGCGCATTGCCACAATGCCCAATTGGGCTCCCTGTTCAATGCCACAGACCCGAACGGGATTGTGGCGGCACTTCAGCGCTACCCCTATTTGCTCGGCCGCATGGATGCCTTGGATGCCTTTGCCCAAAAGCTACTTGGGCTTTTTGGCGTGACGCTTGAAGGGCCGCTGCCACGCGCCAATGAAAGGCCGGTCTTGCCTGGCGTGGCCCCGGCCTGCGCGCAGGCGGATTACGCAACGGCCCTGGCGCGGCTTGAACGCTACAACCGGGCAGAGCTTGACTTCTTCGCCCGCCTGCCGCCGATTTTTGCAACCCGCCCCAAAGCGGCCTTGGCTGAACAAAGTGCCGCCTGACAGATTTTTCTTCCAGTGCCACTTCTGCTACCAAATGCCGATGCGTTTTTTTCTGAAGCCATGCCTTGGCCTTATCCTGGCTTGCGCACCGGCCGGAATTTCCCCGGCAAGGGCGGTGGAGGCGGTTTATCAGGTCACCCAAACCGGGATCGCCGTGGTCGAGATCACTGCCCAGTTTGAAGCTCGTCCGGATGGCTATTGGATGCGCTCGGTCAGCCGCGCCATTGGCATTGGCCGGCTTTTCGCCCCGCATGAAATCCGATCCGAGGTGGAAGGCGCCTGGCGCGCGGAAGGCGTGGCGCCGCAGCGCTTCCAGGCAGAGGGGAATTGGCGCGGCGATGCCAGGCGCACGGTCATGCTCTATCGGGAAGGCATGCCCCAGGCGCTTGAACTGCAACCGCCTGAGGGTGCCACCAATGAACCCGTCCCCCTGCCGGCGCGGCGGGGCGCGATTGATGGGCTTTCAGCCTTTGCGCTGATGTCGCGTACCGTGGCGCAAACCGGCCGCTGCGACCTGACGGGCCCGATTTTTGATGGCAGGCGGCGGCTGGATTGGTCATCGCGCACCATCGGGTCAGTGCGTGTCACCCATGCGGGGAAGGAGATCGAGTCCCTGCAATGCGGGCTGGAAAGCCGGCTGGTGGCGGGGGTGCGCCATGGCGATGATCCCGCCCGCGCGACGCAGCCGCGCCCGGCCACGGCCTGGCTTGCCACGGTGGATCACCGCCTGCCGCCCATCCCGATCCGGGTGGAATTCCCGAGCACGATTTTCGGCACCATGCGCATGGAATTGCAGCGCCTGAGGTAGCGGCTTCAGCCAAGCATGGCGCTCAGCGCCGGCACATCCAGGGCAATCGGCGCACCGCCCGCCATGCTTTGCGGGCCATAGCCCCAGCCCGCGAAAATCGCGCGCACGCCAGCCCCGCGCGCCGCCAGCATGTCATTGGCATGATCGCCAATCATCACCGCCTGATCGGGCGCCGCACCTGCAGCGGCAAGCGTTGCGCGCAAATGCCCCGGATCGGGCTTGCGCATGGGGAAGCTATCGCCCCCGCCAAGCGCGCTGAAATGGCGGTCCAGCCCAAGGCCCGAGAGCAAAACCCGCGCCGCCGCTTCCGGCTTATTGGTGCAAACCGCAAGCCGCCAGCCGCTGGCCTGCAAGGCGCTCAGCAATTCGGGAATACCGGTGAAAGGCTGGGTCAGCACGGCGGCATTCGCCTCATAATCCGTCATGAAATGATCAAAACTGGCCTCATCCAACGTGATGCCACGCGCGGCATGGGCGCGTTCCAGCAGCACGCGCACGCCATCGCCGATCATCCCCACCACCTCGGCCCGCGCAAAGCCTGGCAGGCGGCGGCGCGCCATCAGCCGATCAAGCGCGGCATGGATATCGGGCGCGCTATCCACCAGCGTGCCATCCAGATCAAACACCGCGCAACGGCGCGCGAGATCAGGCATCGGAAGGCGGCACCCAGGGGATGCGCGCAATCTCAATCCCTTCTTCGCGGAGCGCCTCGGCCTCATCCTCACTGGCTTCGCCGAAAATGCCGCGCGCTTCGGTTTCGCCGTGGTGGATCTTGCGCGCTTCCTCGGCGAAATCGGCGCCGACATAATCGCAATTCTTTTCGATTTCGGTGCGCATGTGGCGCAGCATGGCACGGAGTTCCGCCGGCATGGCGGCAAGCGCCGCCGCGGGCAGGGCAGGGGGCGTGGGGGCCGGGGCCGGCGGTGGCGCGGCTGGTTCAGCCGCGGGCGTGGGCGGCGCCTCGGCCTTCGCATTGCGGGCCGGGCGGCCCTTTTTCGGAATCGCGGGCGCCATCAGGCGCTTGGCCACCTTGGTCGGGCCGCAATGGGGGCATTCCACAAGCCCCGCGGCCGCCAGCTTGTCGAAAGCCGCGCTATCCTTGAACCAGCCATCGAATTCATGCGCCTGATCGCAGCGCAATTCGTAGCGGATCATGGCCTGATCACCCTGTCATTACCTGCATGTGTCATCACACTGTAAATTGGCACTCCCGCGCGCCGAGTGCCAGGGGGCGGGCTTCTTTTTGTGGCGTTGCCTTGGTTAGGGCGTCATGGCGTGCGACGCGCTGTTCCTGCCCGCGGCAGCACTTCCGCCCGCAGCGCCAGCCGCCCATGTATTTCATCAAGCTTCAAGCCCTGGCGCAGCACCGGCAGGCAGGCCATGTGGTCATATTCGCCCTTGGACCGACCGGCTTCGAAATCCAGGAACAACCCAGTCAGCGCCGCATTTTTGAAGGCATGCCGATTGCCGTCATCCAAATAGCTTTCAGACCAGGTGCCTTCAGACAGCAGCAGCCCATGCGCTTCCAGTTCCAAGTGGAAGTAGCGCACACGCTTGCACCAGATTTCCTGCACAATGCTGCTGCCATTCACCAGATGCCTGGCCGGGATCAGATGGCCATCAATTTCCATCGCGTGATCCGGGCTGACCCGCAAATCGCGCGCCGGCATGCCGGGGGCGATGGCGCCGGCACTGATCAGGATGGGTGCCGTTTTCGCTGCCATCACCGCATTGCGTGGCACGGCGATATCCATGAAGCCTACCCAGCGCAGCGCCTCGAACCCCGCCTGACCATTGCGCATGGCCAGCACCATGTCACCGGCGCGGAGTTTTCCACCTCAATCTCGCCAGCGGGTGTGACAATCCGCGTGCCTTTCGCAAAGCAGACCACCTGTTCCCAACCCTGCGCCCAGATAGTGTCAGCATCATCCTGATAGAGTGAGAAACCGCCACTCGCGCTGAGATATGACCAATTCGACCCGAGATCGAGCGTATCATTCCCAAGCCCGCCAATCAGCGTGTCATTGCCGCTTTCGTTGCCGCTGCGCAGGAAGCTCTCATTCCCGGCGCCGAAATGCAGCCAGTCATTGCCGCTGGCGCCGGCCATTGTATCTTCGCCATTGCCGCCGAGCAGCGTATTGGCAGCTACATCACCCACTATGTTGTCATCGAAATTGGACCCGATCAGCCCTTCGATGTCATACAGATAACTGTAATCATCACCGATGAGGACGCCTTCGTCGCTATTAAAAGAAGCAACAATGCCAGCGGTCGCAAAACCATAATTAGCGAAGTCCAAGCCATCATTGCCATAGAGAATATCCAGGCCGCCGCCGCCATTCAGCGTATCATTATCAGCACCGCCATGAAAAACCTCATCTACGCTTGAACCCTGTATGCTATCATTGCCTGCCTCACCCCGTATATCGAAGTCTTCACTCCGCGAAATCAGCGTATCATTGCCGCCCCCGCCCAAAATGAAGTTTCCGCCGGCAGTACCACCCACAAGGCTATCGTCGCCGGCGCCACCAAAAAGATAAGGTTGAAAAGCATTACCAACCAGCGTGTCATTGCCATCATCACCATATAAGCGCTGAAACGATGCGCTACCGCCGACCATACTATCGGCACCGTCACTGCCGTACAGGAATTGTATTCCGTTATTGGCAATCAATGTATCGGCGAAGTTACTGCCGAGGACGTTTTCGATGCCCGCCAGGCTGTCATTGCCATCCACGCCGGCGCTTCTGCCCGTAGCAAGATTGACGGTGACGCCGTCGATGGCATTGGCGTAACTCGCCCAATCATTACTGCCACCACCGCCATCAAGCGTGTCGTCATCTGCACCGCCATCCAGCGTGTCATTGCCCCCGCCGCCAGCAATGCTGTCATTGCCGGCAAGCCCATTGATACTGTCATTGCCGGTATTGACATTATCCGGAAAGCCGCTTCCCGGCCATGTATCGTTGCCATTGGTCAGGTCCCGGTTAATGTCACTCGTTGCAATGCTTCCTTTGGCTTGCGCTTCAGCAAGCCACCCCAAATTACCGAAGCCCTGCCGCAAGAATCCTGGCCAAGGCGGGGTTGGGCAGGGCCATCAAGGCAAGATGCATTGAAAGACTTGCGGAAGGCTTAAGCCGCTCTTGTTGAACCGCATAAGATTTTCGTAATTGAATAAAGCAGGCGGTTGCACTGCGCGCTGCCTTATATCGCCGATTTTCATTCGGAAAAAAATGAAATGGATTTGACGTTTTGCGGAACCCTAAACGCTCGACCTATGCGGTGCCACTCTGCTGCGCAGGTAACTTCCTGTTAGGGAATCTGAAGAATGGGTGAAGCTCAATATTCAATCTCAAACCCAATCCCAACCCGGTCCCCCGCCAGGCTATTGCCGCCACTTTCCGCTTCCAGCCTCAGCCTTGGCGTCAGGTCTATCTGCACGCCCACACGCGGCGGCCCGCCATCCGCACTTTGTTTCACCCCAACAAAAACCCCATCCGCCACATAGCGCCCGGTTTCCAAGGTGGCACCTGGTTCCTGGCCGGCGCGTTGCTCGCCCTCTTTCTCCTGGCTGATGGAAAGCCGATCAAGTGCCAAGGTGCGGCGGATGCGTTCCATCAGCCCGCCTGGGCCCGGCAAAGGCCGACCTGTTGCACCAGAAAGCGCTTCGGCCAATTGCAGCATTTGAAAGGGTGAAAGTTCTCCACCACGCCGGCCGAATAGCAGCCGCGCCAGCACCTCATCCGCCGGCAATTCAGGGTTGGAGGTGAAGCTGATTTTCGGATCACGCGCCGGGCCTTCCACTGCGACATTCACCTCCACCTCCGCCGCGCGAGAGGTTGCGAGCACATCAAGGTTGGGCATCACCCCGCCGGCATCGAAACTGATATTGGCGCGGCGCAGCTCAAGCCGCCGATCCAGCACCACAAGGGTTCCGCGCCGCAGCATAAAACCGCCTTCCAGCATCGGCGCCGCAAGCGTGCCGCCCACCCGAATCTCACCGCCCAGCTCCGCATCCAAACCACGGCCACGCAGAAAAATCGCGCGCGGCGCTTCGATGGTGAGATCAAGCGCGATGGGCGGCAGAGAGGCACCTTTGCCATCATCGCGCGCTGAAGTGGCCAAAGGCGCAACACCGGGCGGGCGTTGGCCGCGTTCGCGCACGCCAGGCAGGGTTTGGATGGAAGGCGGCAGCCTGTCTGGAATGCGCAGCTCCGCACGCCGCACCAGAAGCTTGCCGTCAATGCGGCTTTGCCCCAAAGCCTCACCGGCGAAGCGCAAGGCGCCATCCAGGGTGGCATTGCCCAGATCGGAATTGATCGGCCGCGCGGCATCGGCCCTGAGGCTGAAGTCAAAAGGCAGGCGCGGCTTGCCAAGATCAATCATGCCGGAACCGCCCAGGCTGCCACCGCCCGCGGTACGCGCGGCAAAGCGGGTCAGGTTGAAGCGCCGATCTTCTGCGGTGATGGCGGCGGTGATCTCATTCAACGTCACGCCCTGCTGCAAATCCCGAAAACTGCCATTCGCGATATTGGCTTCCCCGCCCAGGCGCGGCGCGGCCAGGCTGCCTTCCAGCCGCAGATTGAGATTGGCGGTGCCTGTCACGCGCTGCGCCCCGGCGGCAAGCAAAGGCTGCACCACGCTGCCCAAATCAAGCCGCCCTGTAATGCTGCCGGAAAGCGGAGCCTCGGTCTTAAGGCCCGCCACCCGCGCTGTCGCCGCCAGCCGCACGACATTGCCACCATTCAGCGTGGCGCGCGCTTCCGCCCCTTCCGCCGTGCCGCTCGCCGAGAGGGTCAGGCGCAAGGGCGGCACACCGCGCGCAGCCGGCATGGCGCTGGTGATGGCGGGGCTTTCCAATTTAAGGTCAATGCGCGGCGCTTCCGGCGTGCCATTGATGCGCGCCTCCCCGGTCAGCGTGCCGGCCAGTTTTGCTTCGGGTGCCACCAGCGCGGCGAAGGGCGCGATGGGCAGCGCCGCCAGTCTTGCCGTCAGCGCCATTTCGGCCGCGCTCCAAAAACCTTCCAGCCTAAGCCTGCCGCCGCGATTGCTGGTGATGATGCTCTCCGCCAGCGTAATGCGCACATCCGGCGCGATTTCAATACGCGCGGGCGCGGTAAGCTTCACCTGATCCGCAGCGTAAATGAGTTCCAGGGCTTCGATACTCAACACTCGCGCATCACCCTGGCGGGCAAGGGTCGCCGCACCCGAAAGCTGCGCTTCGCCCTGCCGTGCAGAGAATTGCGCGCGCGCTTCATCCAGCCCGCCATGAAGTTCCAACGCAACCGCAGCCGCGCGCCCATCCCAGGTCACTTCCGGCGCTGTCAGCTTCAGCGTGACCTGCTGCGCGCCATCCGCATCGCGCCCTTCAGCTTCCAGCGCAAGGCTGCCCGTGAGGCGATGGCCGAAGATATCGCCAAAGGGCGCGAGATCGGGAATGGCAAGCGATAGCGCGCCGACAAAAAGCGGCTTTTGCACATCAAGCAAACCGCTGGCGGCAAGCCGCGCCGCGCCGAAGGTGGCGTCAAGCTGATTGAGGCGGAGCGCACGCCCTTCCGGCACGCCGGAAAGCGTGAGCGTGAGCGGCAGCCCGGCATAGCGCGCTTCAAGCCGCGCTTCCGCGCGCGGGCGTGAGAGCGGCGTTTCGAGCTTGAGATCAAGGCTTGGCGCAGCAAGCACTTCAGTGCCGCGCGTAATGGCCTCGCCGCGCGCTTGCAGGGTGATGGAAGGATCATCCCGTGCGCCCTGCACATGGCCCTCAGCGGTCAAGGCGCCAGCAAGCTCAGGCACCAGCCGCGCAAGACCAGCCATGCGCAAACCGAAGCGCAGATCGAGCCTTTCGCCGATATCGCCCGATGCGGTCAATTCATTGCCATCGCCCGTCAGCACCAGGCGTTCAATCTGCGTCGGCGCGCGCGCTTGCAGTTCCAGCCGTGGTTTCGTGCCAAGCGCCGCGCCAAGGGCGGCGATGCTGCTGGAAAAACCAGTCATCTCCGCATCCAGCGCGACATGTGGCGCCAGCAACTTACCATCCAGCCGAAACCGCGCGGTGGTCGATTCCCAGGCGATTTCCTCAGGCACATAGGCGGCGAGCATGGCTCTTGCACCCAGCGTGATTGTCCCTTGCAGCGCGGCTTCCTCGCGCTTCGGATCAAGTCTGCCTGCAAGCGTCACTTCGCCGAGTGGTGCCTTGGCTGTTGCGCTGCGCAGATTGATCACGCCCGCGCGATCACGCGCAGCATCCAAGGTAAAATCCAGGCGGTCCAGCGCTTCGGCCAATGGCGCCGGCAGCAAAGGCGCGGCGGCGATATGGCCAGCAAGCCGCGCGAAACCTGCGCCGCGCGCATCGGCGCTGATGGTGCCGGAAAGTGCAGCCTCTGCCGCGCTGCCAAGCCGCGCTTCGGCGTTCAAGGCGGCACCGCTGGCCGGGCCTTCCAGGCGCAACATCAAGGCTGCGGCTTCGGCCGGCGCGCCGAGCACGCCGGCGATCACCCCACCCGGCGGTTCCGCCACATCAAGCCGCGCGAAAAGCCGATCCGCAGCGGGGGCAAGGTCAAGCGTAAGCCGCGCCGTGCCCGGCGCATCAAGCCGCGTGATCGCCACCTCACCCGAAAGCTGCGCCGCCACCAGCGCTGCCTTGCCTTCCATCGAAAGCCGAAAGCCCTGGCCGAAAACGCCCTCAGCCACGGCGATTTCCGCAATCGCCAAGCGATCAATCCGAACGCCCAAAGGCAAATGCGGCAGGGATGTCAGCGGCGGGCCATCGCGCGCTTCACCACCTTCGGAAGCGGGCAAGCGCAATAGGCCGATGCGCGCTGCCGTTACCTCCTGCAGATGCGCTTCCCGCTGCCATAGCGCGTGCAGGTCGAAGCCGATGCGTGGCGCCGTGACCTCAAGCCACACGCCGGCCTCATCCGCCAATGTGATGCGCGTGGCGCGGAGTTCACGCGGCAGCGCCACCGCAAGCCCTTCAATCACCAGCCCCGGCACAAACCGCCCCGCCAAGGCCCCGAGTGCCGCCGCGCCATTCCCCCATTGCACCCAGGCCAGCACGCCCCCCAAAAGTGCCAGGCCAATAAGCGGTATCGCCAAAACCAGGATCAGCAGGCGGCGCAAAAGGCGCATGTCAAAACGCCTGCCCAAAGCCGATATAAATCGCAAAGGATGGATCATCCTTTTGCCGATCCAAAGGCACACCGACATCGAACCGCAGCGGCCCAATCGCGGTCAGATATCTGATGCCAAGCCCGGTGCCGGCGCGCAGCCGGGTGAAATCGGGCTTGGCTTCTTCCCCCACACTGCCCGCATCCAGAAACGCCGCCATCCCCCAGCTTCGCGTCAGCCGCTGGCGCCATTCCGCACTGGCTTCCACCAGGCTTGCACCACCCAGGGGCCGATTGGCGGCATCCCGCGGCCCGATGGATTGATAGGTATAGCCGCGCACGGACCCGCCCCCGCCAGCATAGAAGCGCTTGTCCAAGGTAATTTCATCCCGCCCCGCGCCGGGCGCACTGCCAAGTGCCGCGCGCAGTGCCAAGACACTGTCGCCATTGCCCAGAATGTCGAAATAGCTGGTGCCGATTGCCAGAATGCGCGTGAAGCTATTGGCATCCATCGCTGAATAGAAAGGTGTCGCGCTGAAGGTGAAGCGCTGGCCCTGGCGCGGGTCAAGCGGGCTGGTGGTGTTATCGTAACGAAATATGCCTGTCAGCCCGAAAAGCCGAAAGGCCTGCATATCCCCATCGCGGCCGATGCGCCCTTCCTCATAATTCGGCCCGCCCGCAATCGCCATGGTATCCGAAAGCCGATGTTCCAAAACAAAGGATGCCACGGCAGCGTCCCGGTCATAGGCGCGCAGCCTTTCGCGCACGGCACCGATTTGTGAGGTGCTTTGCAGATCGCGCCCCAGAAATTCCGGCGTGCGCAGCGTGGCAAAGGCGCGGAAGGTGGCGTTTTCAATCCCGGTTTCGCCGATCCGCGCAATTTCGCCTTCCAGGCGAAGCCGCTCGGCGCCGCCGAAGATATTGCGGTCTTCCCAATAGCCGCCCGCAGTCAGGCCGTAATTCGTCTCATAGCCAAAGCGCCCGCCCACCACATGGCGCGGGCGTTCCTGCACCTGGAAATGCACCGGCAGCCGCCCGGCAGGGTCCAAGGCCTTGCCTTCCTCGGGACGGACAAAGCCGAAAACGCCAAGCCCCATCATGGCGCGGCGGGCACGTTCCAGCCGTTCCGGCGAATAGGGCTGGCCTTCCAGCCGCCGCGCTGCCAGCCGTTCCAGCAGCGCTGGATTGGTGCGCGTGGTGCCCGCCACGCTGGGCCGCGCGAAATCCGCAAGCGGCCCAGGCGCGATACGCCAGGTGATATCCATCGTCTTGCTGTCGTGATCCACCACCGCCTCCCGCGCCACGACACTCGCCAAGGGATGGCCCGCGCGGCGGAGCTCGCGCAGCAGCGCTTCCTCAGCCGCCAGGATATCGGCCGGGCGCGCAGGGTCACCTTCCGCGAGGCGAAGCTCGGCCGCTGCCTGTTCCAGCAGCGCATCCTGCGCAGCCGGTTCGGCGCGCAGCAGGATTTGGCCGATCAGGTAGCGTGGGCCGGGGGTGAGAATCAGGGAAACCGGCAGGGGATTGGCGGGATCAGCCTCTGGCGGGGCGGCGCCGCGCTGGTTCACATCCTCCCCGGCGATTTCAATGCGTGCCGCGCCGCCCCAGAAGCCCTCCGCCCTTAGCGCTTCGGCAAGGCGGGGCAGATCGGCCCGGGCGCGCGCCAGCAGCCCATAGCCATCGGTGGGCGCGGTTTCGGCCAGTCTTATCAATTGGGAAACAGCCTCTATGGCAGAAACCAGCGCCTGGTCGTCCCTGGGCGTGATCTCCACGCGATAGGGGATGGCGGGCGGTTCCTGTGCGCGGGCGGGACTGGCCAAGATCAGGCAGGTGCATAGCAGCCAGCAGAGCAACCACCTGTGGTTGGTGGCGGCCCTGGCCAGGGGAGGGTAGGAAGGACGAATCATGACAGACGAATTTCACGCTACCCTAACTTCCTGGCGGCGGCACCTGCACGCCCATCCCGGCCTGACCCTGCATGAAGGCCCAACCGCGGCCTTTGTCGTGCAAAAGCTGCGCGACATGGGTGTGAGCGAAATCGCCGAGAATGTCGGTGGCCATGGTGTGGTGGCGACAATCCGCCGCGGCGGGGGCAATCGCTCGGTCGGGCTGCGTGGCGATATGGATGCGCTGCCCATTCAGGAACAGGCGGATGATCTGCCCTGGAAATCCACCATCCCCGGCGTGATGCATGCCTGCGGGCATGATGGGCATACCACGGCGCTTTTGGGCGCGGCGCGGCTGCTGCTGGAGGATAAAGGCTGGACGGGTGCGGTGCATCTGGTGTTTCAGCCGGCGGAAGAAGGTGGCCGAGGCGCGCTTTCCATGATTGCCGATGGGCTATTCCAGCGCTTTCCGATGGACCGAATTTTCGGCTGGCATAATTGGCCGGGGCTCGCTGCCGGCACCATTGCCATTCATGACCGCGCGGTGATGGCCGCAGGCGCGCGGATTGAACTGATTTTCGATGGCCATGCGGGCCATGCTGCCCTGCCGCATCTGACGCGCGACCCGCTGCTCGCGGCAGGCCATGCGATTGTGGCGGCGCAATCCATCGTGGCGCGCAATGTGGACCCGCTGATGGGCGGCGTGGTCAGCCTGACGGTGATTGAAGGCGGCGAGGCGCAGAACCAGGTGCCGCGCCGCGTTGCCATCAGGGGCACGATACGCTGGCTGCATGAAGAAGCGGGCGATGCCATCAAGGAAGGCTTGCAACGCATCACGGATGGCGTGGCGGCAACCTGCGGTGTGAAGGGCACGCTGATCATCAGCCCTGGCCTTGGCGTGACCGCGAATTCTCCGGCTGAGCGCGACCTTGCCGCGGCGGCTGCGGCGAGCGTCACCGAAACCCGCCGCGATATGCGCCCGGCCATGACGGGTGAGGATTTCGCCTGGTTCCTGAAGGAAGTGCCTGGCGCTTTTGTTTGGATCGGCAATGGCCCTGCCGAGGAAGGGCGCGATTTGCACAATGCGCGCTATGATTTCAATGACGCGATTTTGCCTGTCGCGTCGAAGTTTTTGAGCGAAGTGGCAAAAAGAGCGCTGGCGGGGGCTTAACCCCCGCTGCGCCTAGCGCGCAAAGCCCGGCTGCTTTTCGACAAAGCGATTGGGCTTCAGGAAGATCGAAAGAAACAGCGCCCCTTCCGGTGCCCGCGCCACATGCGTATTGCCCGCCGGGCGCCAGACGAATTCGCCGGGGCCGCAGCGCCCTTCCTCATCTTCCAGATAGCCTTCCATGACATAGGTCTGTTCAATATCCGTATGTTCATGCAGCGGCACTTCCGCGCCGGGGGCCATGCGGAACAGGATGGTGGACATGCCGCGCGCCTCATCCCGGCAGAGCAGCTTCATTTCAATCCCTGGAAACTCCGTTGCCTGCCAAGGCATGTGATCCGGCTTCAGGTAATGCGAGGCAAGCTTCGGATCACCCAATTGGCTTTGGATGCGCTGCTTGGTTGCTTCATCAATCATGGTGATTCTCCCGTTTTCATTTCAGGCAAAACGCGCCTTGAGCCATTCACCGCCCTGCCGCGCCGCGCGATCCGCCGCCGCCACATGCCCAAGGGCGCGGAGGAAGCCATGGATGGTGCCGGGGAAGGTTTCCTCCGTTACCGCCACCCCAGCGGCGCGCAGTTTTGTAGCGAAAAGCCTGTTTTCATCGGCCAAAACATCAAGTTCCGCGATATGCACCAGCACGGGCGGCAGGCCGCGCAAATCGGCGCGCATCGGGGAAGCGAAGGGTGAGACGCGATCCGCTTCCTTCGGCGCATAGCAGCGCCAATAGAAATCCATCTTCTCCCGCGTCAGGAAATGGCCGGTCGCGAAATTGGCATAGCTTGGCGTCGCCATGGCGCAATCCATGACACCGTAATTGATCAGCAGGCCGCGCAGCTTCAGGGCGGGATCGGTTTCCCGCAGCAATAGCGCCGTGCCAGCAGCGAGGTTCCCACCCGCCGAATCGCCGCCAAGAATGATGCGGCTGGTATCCAGGCCCCATGCCGCGCCCCGATTGGCGACCCAGCGCGTGACGGCGGCGCATTCTTCCAAGGCCTGCGGGAAAATCGCCTCGGGGCTCAGCGCATAATCCACGCCAATCACCGCGCAGCCCGATACGGCGGCATATTCGCGCATCAGCCGGTCATGCGTGTCCACGCTGCCCCAAACCCAGCCGCCACCATGCAGATAGACAAGCACAGGATGCCCCGTGCCCGTCGTTGGGCGATGAAACCGGCAGAGAATCCGCCGCCCGCGCAGCGCCAGCCAGCGATCCTCACTTTCCGCCATCACCGCACCGCCCTTGGCCAAAGGCAGGCTGAGGCCATCATTCAATTCCCGCGAATGATCCAACGGCAATTCCAGCTTCACCGGGGGCTGCGCCGCGGCGCGCGCCTCCATCATTTCGGTGAAGCGCAGCATTTCGGGGTCCCAATTCTCGCGGGCCATGGCGTTTCCTTATCTGGCGCCGGGTAGCATCCCGGCCGCGCGCATTATGGAAACACTTGTAAGCCTCAGGGCAAGCCCCGCTTAGACAGGATTCGCCTCCGCGATCAGACTCCGCAGCCGTTGCGCCGCCGCCATGCCCTTGCGTGCCTGGCGCCAGCAGGCCTCAGCCACACGTTGATGCACCGCCAAGGCATCATCGGCCGAGGTGACGCTGACAATCCCCTGCGCCCAGGCGGGATGCGCATCCGCCGGGAAGGGGTTGCCCACGACAAAACCGCGTTCCCGGCTGCGAAAGATGATCGCCTGATTGATGGGCTCCGGTTCCGGCAAAAGCCCGATCTGCACGCCAAGCGGCGCCTGTTCCATCTGATTGGCGAGGTTTTCTGCCTCGGTCACCGCGGCCGCACGGGCTTCGGCCCGGCGGCGTTCTGAAAGCGGCAGGCCGGCGCAAATGCCATCGGCCAAAAGCCGGCGTATGGCTGTTTCCGACAATATGGCGATGATGCTGGGCCGGCGTTGTCCCAGGATCAGCCGGCGCTGGGCCAGCAGGGTAAGGCATTGATCTGCCGCCCCGCGCGCCGCCACCTGGTCTGGCGCCATATTGGCCGCTTCCAGCCATAGGCTGCGCAATATCTCGAAAAAACCATCACTCGCTATGGCGAAGCCGAGGGCGCCGCCAAGGTGCAATTGGCTATCGGCTTCTTCCTCAATATGGCGCAGCCGTTCATGGAAGGAGGTGACGCGGGAAAAATAATCCACCCCGATGCCGAGCAGCGCCAGCGGCGAGACTTGCAACATTTCCGCCAGGCGCCGCACGGTATCAAGCTTGATGACCTCGCCCTTTTCATAGCGATAGAGCGCAGCGCGCGAAATGCCGAGCCGGGCGGCAATCTCATCCGCCTTCAAGCCCGATTCCAGGCGATAGGTGCGAAGCTGCTCGCCAATATCTTCGAACCGCATGAGGTTCCAGCCTTGCTACAACGTGCTTGGCAGGCGCCAAGAAATTGAGATTTGAAACAGGTTACCACAAAGTTACGCTTGTACAAAAATTAAAACCCATGCGCTTTTTGGCAAAAATGTATTGAAAAGTAAGAAGCCCTGGCGGGGCAGGGCTTCCACTTCACATCACTGATCCTCAAGCGTCCGGCGCCACCGGATGCGCGGCGAGCGTCTCCAGCGCCTTGACCAGGCCGGAATGGTCCAAATCCCCACCGCCCGCAGCCGCCACGGCGGCGAAAAGCTGCTGGGTGGAGGCAGTATTGGGAAGTGCCACGCCCAATTCGCGGCCTGCTTGCAGGGCCAGGTTCAAATCCTTCTGGTGCAGGCGAATGCGGAATCCCGGCGCGAAGGTGCGCTTGATCATACGTTCGCCATGCAGTTCCAGAATGCGGGAAGTGGCGAGGCCACCGGTGATGGCTTGGCGCACCTTGGCAGGATCGGCCCCGGCCTTGGAGGCAAAAGTCAGCGCTTCCGCCACCGCTTCGATGGTCAGCGCCACGATGATCTGGTTCGCCACCTTGCAGGTCTGCCCCGCGCCCGTGTCGCCCACCAAAGTGATATTCTTGCCCATGGCTTCAAATAGCGGCTTGGCGCGGTCAAATGCGGCTTCCGACCCACCGACCATGATCGTCAGGCTGGCCTGCTTGGCGCCGACTTCCCCGCCCGAGACCGGGGCATCCAGGTAATCACCGCCCTTGGCCGCGATTTTGGCCGCGAATTCCTTGGTGGCGGTCGGGCTGATGGAGGACATGTCAATCACCAGCGTGCCGGGCTTGAGGCCTTCAGCCACGCCACCCGCGCCGAACAGCACGGCCTCAACATCGGGGGTATCGGGCACCATCAGGATCACGGCTTCCGCCCCGGCGGCTGCGGTTTTGGCATCGGGCGCCACGGTGAAGGCCACGCGATCCTCGGCGGTCAGGCTTTTGCGTTCCACCACCGTGATGGCGTGGCCGGCGTTTTTCAGGTGGCCGGCCATGGGGCGGCCCATAATGCCAAGGCCGATAAAGGCGATTTTCATAGCGTTTCAGTCCTTATAGGGGGCGAACCAGGAAAGCCCGGCGAGGGTTTCGCCGGCGGGGCGGTATTCGCAGCCAATCCAGCCGCGATAGCCCATTTCATCCAATTGGGCGAAGACAAAGGGCCAATTCACCTCACCGGTGCCGGGTTCATTCCGGCCAGGCGTATCGGCCACCTGCATATGGGCGATATAGGGCAGGGCCGCGCGTGCGCGGGGCACCAGATCGCCTTCCGTGATTTGGGTGTGGTAAAGATCGAATTGCAGACCAAGCCTTTCCGGCCCCACGGCCTCGATAACCTGGATGGCATTGGCGATGCCGGTCAGGGCATAGCCCGGCATGTCCCGTTGATTGATGGGTTCAATGCAGCACTTCACCCCTTGGGCGATGGCGCGCTCAGCCGCCCAGGCAAGGTTGATGGCATAAAGGCTGGTGAGCGTGCCTTGCGCGACGCCCGGCGGCACCATGCCGGCCATCACATGCAGCCGCGGGCAGCCAAGCGCCCCGGCGTAATCCAAGGCGCGCATGATGCTGTCGCGAAATTCCTGCTCGCGGCCGGGGTGGCAGGCCATGCCGCGTTCCCCCTTGGCCCAATCGCCAGGCGGCGCATTGAACAGCACCTGTTGCAGCCCATTATCCTTGAGCCGGGCCGCAATCTCGGCCGCCGGGTGGTCGTAAGGAAAAAGGAACTCAACCCCCTTGAAGCCCGCCTTCGCCGCCAGCGCGAAGCGGTCCAGGAAGGGGACTTCATTGAACATCATGGATAGATTGGCGGCAAAGCGCGGCATGGGCGGGGTTCTCTCGGACGATTGGCGCCGAAACTAAAGCAGTTTCGCGCCTGGGGAAATCTCCCCCACAAAGCCTCTTCCCGGCTGGGGCCGGCGCCCCTATAGGCGAGGCTTGGACTTTAACCAAAAACAGGAGAACGGGATGCGAAAGCTGTTATGGGCGACCGCGCTGGCCTGCGGGCTGGCGCTTGGCGCGGCAAACTCGGATGCGCGAACGGTGCGCTGGGCGGCCTCGGGCGATCCCAATACGCTCGACCCGCATAGCCAGAATGTCGGCACCGTCACCATGGTGCTGCAGCAAATCTATGACCCGCTGATCGGCCGCAACCAGGAATTGGGCCTCGCACCTGGCCTCGCCACGCGCTGGGAACAGCAGGAACCCAATCGCTGGCGCTTCTGGCTGCGCGATGGCGTGAAGTTCCATGAGGGTGAGGCCTTCACCGCGGATGACGTGGTGTTCAGCGTGACGCGCGCCTTGGCGCCCACCTCCAATTACGGGATTTTCGTGGATACGGTGGAACGCGCCGTGCAGGTGGAACCGCTGGTGGTTGATATCATCACCAAAATCCCAGACCCGATCCTGCCCAATAAGATCGCCTCTGTCTTCATGATGTCGCGGAGCTGGTCCGAAAGGAACAATGCCGCGCGGCCGCAAAACACCCGCCAGCGCGAAGAAATGCACACGGTCCGCAACACCAACGGCACCGGCGCCTTCCGCCTGACGGCGCGCGAAGCGGATGTGCGCACGGTCATGGTTCGCAACAATGATTGGTGGGGCTGGCGGGAAGACAGCAGCCGTGACGCGAATGTGACAGAAATCATCTTCCGCCCGATTGCGTCCGATGCGACGCGCATCGCCGCCCTGCTTTCGGGTGAGGTTGATTTCGTGCTCGACCCGCCGCTGCAGG
>JADCEX010000376.1 GCA_020249825.1 Roseomonas sp. | reverse complement strand
CTGGTGATGCCGGCGGCCACGCCGCCCGCGATTGTCCAGCGCCTGCGCGAAGCCACCGCCGATATCGCGCGCGATCCCGAATTCGTGAAAATCCTGGAAGGGCGCTTCACAGAGCCCGCCTATGAAGCCGGCGATGCCTGGTTTCAGCGCCTGCGCCAGCAGGAAGCAGAATACCGCCGACTTTGGCAGGTCACGCCCTGGTCTCAGCGGTAAGGCTTGGGCGCATCGGCTGGCGAGGGGGGGTTGAGCAGACCGGCAAGCGGCCAAGAAGCGCGCCTGAGGCCCCGCCGCGTTCTTTTTGCAGTCAGCGCCATGGGCTTTGGTCATGTCCAACGCTCCTTGCCGTTGATCCGACGCCTGCTTGCGGATGGGGCAAGGATGACCATTGTCAGTGATGGCGATGCTCTTGCCGCGCTGCGCCGCGAACTTTTCGGCCATGAAGCGGTTGAATTCAGATCCTTCCCCGATTACCCGCCTTTGCAGCGCGGGAAGGGCGCCGCGCATTATGGGTTTTTCCTGGCAGATTTGCTTCGGCTGACACGAAGGCTGCGGCTTGAAAGGGCATTCACCAACAGCCTGGTTGCCGAAATCCGACCCGACTTGATTGTCACCGATGGGCGCTTTGGCTTTCATGCGCCGGGTGTTCCGTCCTTTTTGATATGCCATCAGATCAGGTTCATCATGCCGCGCCTGTTGCGGCCTTTTCAGCTTATGGCCGATTTGGTGCAGCTCAATCTGCTGCGGCGGTTTGACCGGGTGCTGGTGCCGGATTTTGCCTCAGCCGAGGCCTGTCTGGCGGGGCGGCTTTCGCATAACTGGATCGCGGCGCTCCTCAAGCCCGCCTATGTCGGGCATCTTTCCTCGGCGCACTTCAAGCCTGTCGAGAAGAATATAGACCTGCTTTTCATCACGGGCGGCTTCCTCAAAGGGCCGAAGGCCGCGTGGGAGGCCTGGATCGCCCGCGTCGCGCATGAGCATGAGGCGCGGGAGATCGTGTCAATCGCGGGAAGCATGGGGCATGAGGCTGCCTTGCCGGATAGGGTCAAGCGTCAGGATTTTGTGCTTGGTACCGAGCGGGATGATTATATGAATCGCGCGCGCGCCATTATTGCGCGGGCGGGCTATACCACGATCATGGATCTCGTGGTGCTGCGTCAGGACGCGATCCTGATCCCGACACCCGGCATGACCGAACAATTGTATTTGGCCAAGCGTCATCCAAGGGTCGAGATTGGCGGGCAGACCGGCTACGCCTTCCGCTATGCCGCCTTGCCGGAGGCCATTCGTGCCTGGAACGTGGAAGACACGCTGAAAACTATCCTGGGCGTGATCGGTTGGGATAGTCATGTTGATTGCGCGATACTGAAATGCGATGAGAGTAAGTGTGAAACGCCTCAATAAAGCACCGCCGGGCAAGCGCCGTTTCTTGTTTCTGCAAGGACCCATATCACCCTTTTTTGCCGAGGTTGCAGCCGGCTTGCGCCGGCACGGCCATGAGGTGTTTCGGATCAACCTGAATCTGGGGGATAGGCTATTCTGGCGCGGCCCTGGCGGTGTTGACTTCACCGACAAGCCAGAGGCGTGGAGGCGCTGGATAGAGGCATTTCTTGATCAGCAGGCGATCAGTGATCTGGTGCTGCTTGGTGAACAGCGGTTTTATCACCAGGAGGCGATAGCCGCAGCCAAGGCCCGCGGCCTGGCCGTAACCGTCACGGAATGGGGATATCTGCGTCCCGATTGGATTATTCTGGAACGCGATGGCACAGGTCGGGAGAGCCTTTTTCCGCGCGATCCTGCAACAATCCTGCGGGAGGCAAAGGGCCTTCCCCTTCCCGATCTGAGGCAATGTTTCGCGGATCATTTCCCAAGTCAGGCATTTTGGGACATCGCCTATCACGCTGGCCTGCTGTTCCCTTTTCGGTTCCGCCATTTCAGGAATCACGAGCTGATACATCCCCTGGTGACCTATGCGGGGATTGGGCTTCGCCTGCTTCTCCGCCCCAGTGAGAACAGGCGTTCGGCAAGAATTCTGGCTGATTTGAGGGCGCGTCGCGTTGCCTTTTGGGTGTTTGCGATGCAGATTCAAAATGATTTTTCCCTGCGCGCCTATTCTTCCTTCCCAAGCATGGGCGCTGCGCTACAGGAAGCCATGGCGTCCTTTGCGGCCCATGCACCGGTGGATGCGGCGTTGCTGGTAAAGCTGCATCCGCTTGATCCTTACGCGCAGAATTGGCCCATGCGCATTTCGGCCATGGCACGCAAGCTTGGGGTGGAACGGCGTGTCCATGTGGCGCCGCGCGGCGATCTGGACGCGATGCTTTCGGCGGCGCAAGGGATGATCACCGTAAACAGCACCGCCGCCTCCCGAGCGCTTGCCCTAGATAAGCCGATGAAGCTTTTGGGCCAGTCCGTGTTCAACGTGCCGGGCCTGGCCTTTCAGGGCGCGCTTGACGATTGCTGGACCAAAGCCGAGGCGCCTGACGCTGCTTTGCGCGATGCGTTTTTCGCCCTGCTCTCTGCCGCCTATATGGTGCGCGGTGTCTATTTCGGGCGTGAAGGCCGTCGGGCCGCGGTTCAGGCCACTGTGGACAGGCTGGATCGCGGGCTGATTAACCTTCCCCTTCCGGCGCCTGAACCCGGAAACGCATAGGCCTGATCGCGCGCTCGGGGAGCCTCGCCGGCAGCGATAGGTGAAGGTAAAGGGCCAATGACGCCCATATGCCGCATGGACGGGTAATGCCCCTTTGCCGGAGCCGCCGGACCGGTCGCTGAGACGTTGTGCATGTCCCCGCAGCCAAGCCCGGGCTTGGCCGGTTGGACGAGATGAATTGCTGGGGCAAAAATTATGTTTGCATTAGGGCATTAGGT
>JADCEX010000375.1 GCA_020249825.1 Roseomonas sp. | reverse complement strand
TGCCGCGTTCGTGATAGGATAGGCAGCGGAAGAGAGGCCATATGACAGACCATCCCCTGATGCAGGAAATCGCCCCCATCCTGCCGGAACTGATTGCCATCCGCAAAGACATCCACGCCCATCCGGAATTGGGCATGGAAGAAACGCGCACAGCGGCGCTGGTCGCCGCACGGCTGCGCAGCCTTGGCATTGAAACCACAGAAGGTGTGGGCCGCATGGGCGTGGTGGGCACGCTGCGCGGCAGCCGCCCCGGTCAGGGCGCGATTGGGCTGCGCGCCGATATGGATGCGCTGGCGCTGACGGAAGCGACCAATCTGCCCTATGCGTCACGACATGCGGGCAAGATGCATGCTTGCGGGCATGATGGTCATACCGCCATGCTTCTGGGCGCGGCAGAGGTCTTGGCGAAGAAGCGCGATTTTGCCGGCACGGTGCATTTCATTTTCCAACCTGCCGAGGAAGGCCGCGGCGGCGCGCGCGCCATGCTGGATGATGGGCTGTTTGAGCGTTTCCCCTGCGATGCGGTCTATGGCATGCATAACATGCCTGGGCTGCCGCTTGGCCATTTCGCGCTATGTGATGGGCCCATGATGGCCGGTTCCGGGCGCTGGAAAGTGCAGTTTCGCGGCACGGGCGGGCATGGCGGCAATTCACCCCATTTGGCGAGTGATATCACTGTCGCTCAGGCGAATTTCATCACCGCGCTGCAAAGCATTGTCAGCCGAAATACGCCCGCGCTGGAAAGCGTGGTGATCAGTGTTGGCCATATCTCGGGCGGGTCCGTTGATGCGCTGAATGTTATGCCATCAGAAATTCTGGTGGGCGGCACCATGCGCGCTTTCAACTCAACCATGCAAAAGCTGCTGGAAGACCGGATGCGCGAAGTGGCGGAACTCACCGCCCGCATGCAGGGCGCAAGTGCTGAGGTAACGCTGTGGTGGGGTGCCGCGCCGCTGATCAATCACACGCGGGAGACCGCCATCATGGCCGATACAGCGCGGGATTTGGCCGGTGAGGGCGCGGTAAATGACCAGATGACCCCCGTGACGGGCGGCGAGGATTTCGCCTTCATGCTGCAAGCCAAGCCGGGCGCCTTTGTCTTCATGGGCAATGGCACTGCGCCGGACGGTAAGGTGCATGCATGGCACACGCCGCTTTATGATTTCAACGACGCTGCCCTGCCCCATGGCGTGGCGTTCTGGGTCAATCTGGTGCGGCGGGAAATGAACAGCGCCGCTGTATAAATGCCCTTCCATCAAGGTCGGCGCCTTACCTGAGGCGCCGACCTTGCCAAACTATTTCACTTCAACGCCATATATATCCCGCGCGGCATGGGCCGTGATCAGCCCATCCGCCACATCGCGCTTGACCAATTCCGGATCGCGCGCCTTGGGATCACCCATACCGCCGCCGCCGGGCAGTTTCAGCAATAGCCTGCGGCCCTTTGGAATCACCTGAAAGCCTTTGGTACGCAGCACCGTGCCATTCGGGTCATTTAGGCCAACCCAACCGCCAGCACCTTCCGCGCCGCCATCGCGGCCCTTCGGTGGGTTGGCGACGCGATCGAAAATCGCATTCACCGCGAATTCCGCATCGCCCTTGGCGCCGATTTCCATGATCTGCCCGAAGCCGCCGCGCGTCTTGCCCGCACCGGCTGAATCCGGGCGGAGTTCCTTCTTCCAGAAAATCACGGGGGCGACGTTTTCAGTCGCTTCCACCGGCATGGTGCGCACGCCAGACGGAAACGCCGTGCCATCCAGCCCATCCTTGGCCGGCCGCGCGCCGGTGCCACCGGAATTGAAGGTGATGATTTCAAAATCATCCACCTCAGCTTCCTGGCCGGATACCTGAGACCCACCACGCAGCGGCGGATTCCACAATGCCGAAGACCCTTCCGCGTTCACGCGCCCCGGCACGGCCTGGTGCAGGCAGCCCATCATTAAATCCGGGATCAATTGCCCAATCACATGGCGCACGCTGACGGGATAAGGCCGCGGTGCTTTCAGGATGGAACCTTCGGGGATTTCCATCTCAAACGGCGCGAGGCTCGCCCAGTTATTCGGGACTTCCGGCGCCACCACGCATTTGATGCCGAAGCAGGAATAGGCGCGGCAATAGGCCGGCGGGACATTGATGCCGCGGCTGGAAAGGCCAGAGGTACCGGCATAATCCACCACAATCCGATCATCATGAATGGTCATGGCCGCCTTCAGCGTCACCGGCGCCTCGTAGCCATCGGATTTGATGTCGGAACGGAAGGTGCCGCGCGGGAGCTTGGCGATTTCAATCAGCGTCGCGCGACGGCTGGCTTCGAAAATATAGTCAGCCAGATCATCCAGGCTATCCATCGCGAACTCGTCCATCATTTCGACAAGCCGCTTCGATCCCGCGTCATTGCAGGCACAGAGCGAATAGATATCGCCTTCCAATTCCACCGGCGTGCGCGACCCCGCGCGGATGAAATCGAAAAATGTCTCATTCGGCGCGCCGGCATCGAAGCATTTGACGATAGGGATATAGAGCCCTTCTTCAAAAACGCTGCGCCCTTCAGGCCCCATGCCAAGCCCGCCAATGTCAATGATATGCGCGGTATTGGCGAAAAGCCCGACAATCTTGCCGCCGCGAAACGCGGGCGAGACCACCGTCAGGTCATGCAAATGCCCGGTCGCCAACCAGGGATCATTGGTGATGTAGTGATCGCCGGGCTTCATGCTGGCAGCCGGGAATTTCGCCAGGAAGTGGCCCACCGATTCCGCCATGGAATTCACATGGCCAGGCGTGCCCGTCACGGCCTGGGCCAACATGCGCCCTTGCAGATCGAAAACGCCGGCGGAAAGATCGCCCGCTTCGCGCACCGTGGTGCTGAAGGCGGTGCGGATCATGGTCTGCGCCTGTTCCTCAACAACGGCAATCAGGCGGTTCCATTGGATCTGGCGTTGGATTGTCGCCAGCGCGCCGGTTTCCTTCATCGTGCAGCCTCCTGCGTCAGATCGAGATACCCAAGACCATCCATGCGGCACACCCAGCCGGGGCCGATCAAGGTGCTGGTTTCAGCTTCCGCGATAATGGCGGGGCCTTGCACCATGGCGCCGGGTTGCATCGCTTCCCGGTCATAGACCTGCCATTCGGAAACCTCGCCGGTCGCCGTATCGCGCACCATTTGCACGCGCACGGGCTTTGGTGCGGGAGCATCAGCGACAGCCGCCGCCGGTTCCACATACGCTTCCACGGTACGGACAGTGACGGCAAAGGACAGGATTTCCACATCCGAACCCGGCACTGGGCGATCATAGAAGCGGCTATATTCCGCATCATACAGCGCGCGAATCTCGCGCACATCCTGCTCGGTCAATGCCCTTGGCGGGATGGGCACCGCAATCTCATGCCCCTGCCCGACATAGCGCATATAGGCGATGCGCGTTTCCTCGATTGGCGCACCAAAGGCGCCTTCGGCCACCACACCGGCAGCCTCCTGCGACATGGCCGCGAGCAGGCTATTCACCGCGGCAATGTCAAAGCTGCCGAAGCGCTGATAGAGCGACTTCACCACCTCATAAGCCACCGGCGCGCGGAGGAAGCCAATCGCGCTGCCAACACCAGCGCCGGATGGCACCAGAATGCGCTTCACGCCGATTTTCTCTGCCACGCGATAGCCATGAACGGGGCCGCCGCCGCCAAAGGCAATCACCACGCGGCCTTCGTAATTCTTGGCACTTTCAATGGCATGCACACGCGCAGCATTGGCCATATTCTCATCAACCATCTCAACCACGCCAAGTGCGGCCATATCAGCGGAAAGCGCGAGCTTGCCGCCGACATGTTCGGCCAGCGCCTTGCGAGACTGATCAGGATAAAGCCTGAGCGCACCACCCGCGAAAAGTTCAGGATCGTAGCGGCCAAGCGCAAGATTGGCGTCCGTGACGGCCGGGTGCGTGCCACCGCGCCCGTAACAGGCAGGGCCAGGATCAGCGCCGGCGCTTTCAGGGCCCACCTGAATGCGCCCCATGCTATCCACCTGCGCGATGGAACCACCACCCGCGCCGATTTCCACCATTTCAATCACGGGAATGCGCAAAGGCAGGCCAGAGCCTTTCTTGAACCGCCCAACCCGCGCGACTTCAAAGGTGCGCGACGCTTGCGGGCGGAAATCATCAATCAGGCAAACCTTGGCAGTGGTGCCGCCCATGTCAAAGGACAGCACCTTATCAAAGCCACGCTGCCGCGCGACAAAGGCCGAGAAGATCGCACCCCCCGCCGGCCCGCTTTCCACCAGGCGGATTGGGAAACGCGCCGCCGTATCAATCGTGGTGAGGCCACCGCCAGACAGCATCAAATACAGTGGGCAGCCAAGCCCCGCTTCACGCAGCCCCAATTCCAATTGCTTCAAATAACGCGCCATCAAGGGCTGCACATAGGCATTGGCGACGGTGGTTGAAAAACGCTCCCACTCGCGCATTTCTGGTGAGACTTCTGAGGAAAGCGAAACCGGCAATTCCGGCCAGGCTTCCCGCACAATCTCTGCCGCGCGGCGTTCATGGGTTGGGTTCACAAAGCCATGGATGAAACCAATCGCCAGGCTTTCAATCCCCTCAGCGCGCAGGAAGGGCACATGGGCGCGCACCGCGGCCTCATCCAAGGCCAGCAGCACCTTGCCGGTATTGTCCAAGCGTTCCGGCACCGGCAGCCGCCAGCGGCGCGGCACAAGGGGCTTCGGCAATTCGATGTTCAGATCATATTGATCGTAACGCGCTTCATTCGCGAGTGCGAGGACATCACGAAAGCCATCGGTGGTAATCAGCGCGGTTTTTGCCCCCTTGCGTTCAATCACCGCATTGGTGGCAAGCGTGGTGCCATGGATCACCAGTGCCAGATCAGCGGGCTTCATGCCGGCCTTGGCGAGCACCTGCTGCACCCCTTCCAGCACGCCCTTTTCCGGCGCGGCGGGGGTGGTCAGCACCTTAGCGGTCCAACGCTGGCCATCTTTTTCGATGGCAAGATCCGTGAAGGTGCCGCCAATATCAACGGCTAGGCGAGCGGTCATTGGAACTCCTTAGCAACAAGAAAAAGGCTATTGATCAGCATCAGTTCAAGCGGGCAGTCGCACACCGCGCAACCCCGCTTCGGCGATGAGGCGGGCCACGAGACCATCCCTCAGCGCTTCAGCGACGAAGGCATTGATGGCTGGCATGGCCTGCTCGGCCTCCGCCTTCGGCACAGCAATTGACATCAGCACCAGATTGAACCGGCCTTGCAATACGCGCGTCCCTGGCAGCGTCTCGGCGATGCGATGAGCCAAATGCACATTCTCGCCGTAAACATCGGCGCGCCCCTCGGTCAAGGCTGCGCGCGCCGCCTCCTGGCCACCAGGCACGCGCACCAAAGTCGCCGCTCGCAAATTACGCGTCAGCACGCCATCAGGTGCCGAACCCTCTGCCACCGCGACGCGTATCCCCGGGCGGTCAACTTCCTCTGCATGGCGCAAGGCGCTACCAGCGGCGGCGACAAAGCCATTGTCCACCTCAAGAAAAGGCACACTGAACGCAAGATGCTCACCACGCGCCGGGTCACGCGCGGCAAGGCCCACATCCCAGGCACCCTGCCCCAAACTTGCGTTATAGCGAGCAGGATTTTCGTAACCGACCAGCTCCAAGGCCCGCCCCAGGCGCTCAGCCAACGCGCGGGCAAGGCCAACACTCAACCCTCCGGCCACACCATCGGGGCCACGCGTGACCAGCACCGGGTTGGATAAAATAATGGCGGCACGAAGGGGCCTTGCAGGCGTCTGGGCCAAGGCAGGCATTGCAAGCGCACCAAGCAGCATGATGCGGCGCCCGCTCACGCGTAATCTACTGCGAAACGTTGTATCACCCAACAGGCTTTTTCGAAATCTTCCATGCGCATGTCTTCCTTCGGATTATGACTGCCATTCTGATTGCGAACGAAAAGCATAGCCGCCGGTACGCCCGCTTCGGCAAAGGCCGCCGCATCATGCCCGGCACCCGATGCCATGTGGCGATAGGAAATCCCAAGAGCCTTTGCGGAAGCTTCCAACCCTGCCCGCACGCCCTGATCCATCGGCGCTGAAATGCTGCCGGTTTCCGGGCCAAGATCGAACCGTACGCCGCGCCGCGCCTCGATTTCCGCAATGATGCGCCCCATGGCGGCGAAAAGCAGATCGCGCGATGCGGGATCAACGCTGCGCACATCAAGCTGAAACCGAGCCTCGCCGGCGATTTTAGTGAAGCCCGCTTCTTCCGTGGTTGCCATGGTACAGAAGGTGCACACCATGGCGTGGCCCAGCGCTTCCAACCGGCACCATTCCTCATCCAGCCGATGCACAAGCTCCGCCAAGGCAACCGCGGCATCGCGCCGATAACGCCGCGCCGTCGCGCCGGAATGATTATATTCACCCAGCACGCGGGCCGCACGCAGGCGCCGCGATCCGGGGATGCCGGTCACTATGCCAAGCGGCAGTCCTTCAGAATCAAGGCTCGGCCCTTGTTCGATATGCACTTCTAAAAAGGCTGCGGTGTTTTCTGGCCCAAGCAGATGCTCACCGCGCGCCACCGCATCCGGGTCAAAACCTTCTTCGCGCATATGCTCGGCCAGCGTCCTGCCGCTATCGGTGCGCTTCACGTGAAGAATTTCAGGCGCCAACAAACCAAGCGCTGCCTTGCTGCCGGGGTAGGAAGTGGGGAACCATTGCCCCGCTTCCTCAGCGCGAATGGCCATGACCGTCATGTCGCGGGCGGGCTGAAACCCCGCGCGCTTCATACCGGCCACCGCCGCCAGCCCCGCCAGAACCCCGGCGGCGCCGTCAAAATTGCCGCCTTCGCGCACCGAGTCCAAATGGCTGCCCATGATGATTCGCTTGGCAGCGCGATCAGCCCCGGGCAGGGTCATGTACAGGTTGCCCGCGACATCATTGCGGCATTCCAGGCCAAGTTCTTCGGCGGCGTCACGCACCAATTGATGCGCAATACGCTCACCGCGCCCATAGGCTTCGCGCGTGACACCTTCGCCATCACGTGTCGCGTCTCGCAGCGCGTCAAACAACCGCGCCGCGATCGCCATATCAGGGGTCAGATTGGGCAGCATGGGCAGGCTTACAGCATGCTCCGCACGCGCCCGCCATCCACACGGATCATGGAAGCGGTGATATAGGCGCCGGTCTCACCTGCCAAAAACGCACCCATCGGCCCATATTCGGCCGGCATGCCAATGCGCCCGGCGGGGATTTCCTTGGCGGTCTGGGCCAGGATTTCATCCTCAGAAACGCCCGTTTGCTTGGCGCGAATGGCGGTATTGGTGGTGATGCGATCGGTCAGAATGCTACCCGGCGCCAGCACATTCATGGTGACACCATCGGCGGCCACTTCAGCGGCCAGCGTCTTCAGCCAACCCCAGATCGAAGCGCGCAACGTATTGGAAAGCGCGAGTGTCGGAATCGGGTGCTGCATGCCCGTGCTACCCACCACAATCACGCGGCCCCATTTTTGCGCGCGCATCGCCGGCATCAGGCGATTGGTGATGCGAATGGGGGAGAGCACGATATTCTGGAACCACTTGACCAGATCTTCTTCCTTCATCTGGGAAGCGGTGCAGACCGGCGGCCCGCCATGGTTCAGCACCAGGATATCCACGCCCCCCATGGCGGCGACGGCCGCATCCGCAAGCTTATCCATCTCGGCGCCGGACGAAACATCGGCCTGAATGCCATAGGCCGCCTGGGCGCCGAGCGCCTTCAATTCCGCCGCCACCTTATCGAGGCTTACCTGTTCGCGCCCGCTGACCGTGACAATGCCGCCCTCGGCCGCGATGGCATCCGCAATGGACCGCCCGAGCCCCTTGGAACCGCCCATGACCAAGGCCCGCTTACCCTTCAAACCCAAATCCATGACCCGTTTCTCCACGAAAGAATGATGCCGCGACCCTGCCCCCTCACCCGCCCTCTGGCAAGACGGGCCAAGCCGGGCCATGGTGCGCCCCGTTCAAAGACGCGGAGCACAAAACCCCCATGGCCAAGCCAGTCATTCTCGTCACCCGGAAATTGCCCGAGGCCATTGAGGCGCGGCTCACCGAAGTCTTTGACGCCAGGCTGAACACAGCGGATGCGCTTTGGGGCCGCGACGGCGCTGAGATCGCCGCCCGCGCCAAGGCCTGCGGGGCCGATGGCATCCTTTGCGCTGCTGGCGATGCGATGAACGCCGCCGCCATCAATGCCTTGCCGGAAAGCGTGAAAGTGATCGCGACCTTTAGCGTCGGCTTTGACCATGTTGCGATAGATGCCGCCCGCGCACGCGGCATTACTGTCACCAATACGCCGGAGGTGCTGTCCTTCGCGACCGCCGAATGCGCCTTCACCCTGATGCTGATGGCCGCCCGCCGCGCCGGCGAAGGCGAGCGCATGGTCCGCGCAGGGCAGTGGGAGGGCTGGGCGCCAACGCAGCTCATGGGTGTTACACTGCAAGGCAAGAAGCTTGGCGTGCTGGGCTTTGGCCGCATTGGCCGCGAATTGGCCGCCATGGCGCGCGGCGTGCAGATGGAAATCCATTACCGCGACATGCAGCGGCTGCCGGCGGAGATTGAACAGGGCGCCATTTTCCACGAAACCGACGCCGACTTCCTGGCCAGGATTGACGTGCTTTCCATGCATGTGCCGGGCGGTGATGGCACACGCAAATGGCTGAATACCGAACGCCTCGCGCAGATGAAGAAGGGCGCCATTGTCATCAATTCTGGCCGAGGCCCTTCGGTGGATGATGAAGCGCTTATCGCCGCGCTGAAATCCGGCCATATCCGCGCTGCGGGCTTGGATGTTTATGATGGCGAACCCCGCGTGCATCCGGGCTATATGGCGCTTGAGAATGTCGCGCTGCTGCCGCATCTTGGTTCCGCCACCATTGAAACGCGCCATGCCATGGGCATGCGCTGCATTGAAAACCTCTCCGCCGTGCTGATCCAGGGCATTTCGCCCCCGCATCGCGTGGTTTGATTTTCCGCACTCAACACCAAGGAAGCACCCGATGAATTTCGATTTCGCGAAAATCCCCTTTGACCAGGCCTATAAGCTGGTGGTGTCCACCGTGGTGCCGCGCCCGGTGGCCTGGGTGGTGACGAAGGACCAGGATGGCGTTGTGAATGCCGCGCCCTATTCCTTCTTCAACGCCTTCTCCGACAATCCCGTGGTGGTGGGCTTTGGCTGCGGGCCGCGCGCACCTGGGGCGCTCAAGGATACGGTCGCGAATATCGAAGCGACGGGGCAATTCGTGGTGAATATGGTCTCTGCTGATCTGGCAGAGAAAATGAACATCACCGCGGTGGATTTCCCGCCGGGCGTCAGCGAAATCACTGAAGCGGGGCTTTCCACCGCGCCTTCCACCAAGGTCGCGGTGCCGCGCATCGCCGAAAGCCCGGTTGCGCTGGAATGCGAGATTTTTCAATTCGTCCCTGCGGGCCGGCATATCATTGTGCTCGGCAAGGTAGTTGGCATGTATGTGCAGGATGATTGCGTGATGGACCCGGCCAAATATTACATTGATACTCCCAAGCTTGGGCTGGTTGGGCGCATGCATGGGCGCGGCTGGTATGCGCGCACCACGGACCGTATCGAAATCCCACGCATTGATCTGGATGAATGGGAAGCCCGCAAGAAGAAGCGCTGAATTGGTGCGGGCGCGGCCGAAGCTGTATATGATACCGCGCCGTCTTGCTTTGGCGCTGCCCCTGCTGCCCTGGGCAGCGCAGGCCCAGGCACCCGCCTGGCCATCGCGCCCGATTAGGCTGATTGTGCCTTTCGCGCCAGGCGGCACCACCGATGTTGTCGGGCGGCTGGCAGCCGAGAAACTCGGCCCCCGGCTTGGCCAGTCCATGCTGGTCGAAAATCGTCCCGGCGCGGGCGCCACGCTTGGCGCGCAATTGGTCGCCCGGGCGGAGCCGGATGGGCATACGCTGCTGGTATCATCTTCCACCTCGCATGGCGTCTCACCCGCGATCTATCCCAATATCGGCTATGACCCGATGGCGGATTTCGCGCATATCGCGCTGTTGTCACGCACGCCCCCTGCCCTGCTGGTCACGCGCAACCATCCCGCGCGCAATATCCAGGAATATCTGGAATTGGGCCGGCGGGAACGTGAATTGACGCTGGCAGTAGCGGCCATTGGAACCTCCTCCCATCTGGCCGGCGTGCGGCTTGGTCAGGCGCTGGGGGTTGAGGTGCGCTCTGTCGTCTATCGCGGTGTTGGCCCGGCGCTCACGGATGTGATTGCCGGTATTGTGCCGGGCATTATTGATAGCCTGCCTTCCGCGGTTGGGCATATGCGCGGCGGGTCGCTCCGCGCCTTGGCGCTATTGAGCGAATCTCGTTCGCCTCTTTTCCCTGATTTGCCCACCATGCGCGAAGCCGGGCTGGATGTGGTCTCGTCGGCCTGGTTTGGCATATCCGCCCCCGCTGCTACGCCGCCACCAATCCTCGCGCGGCTGACACGCGAAACCCAGGCCATGCTGGCGGAACCCGATACGCGCGCAAAGCTTGAGGATTTGGGCGGCGCGCCCCCGCCATGGACGCCGGCCGAATACACCGCCTTCATCAGAAGCGAATTGGCAACACTGGGCGCGCTGGCGCGGGCTGCCGGGATCAAGCCGCAATAGCGCTGCCGCACCCGCTTGCACTCACGCGCCAATGCGTCAGGATGGTGGAAGGGTGAGGAAACGCATCATGATCAACCGCCGTATAATGGGCATGGCAGCGCTGCCATTTCTGATCCGGCCGGCACACGCACAAGCCTGGCCAACAAGGCCCATTCGCCTGGTGGTGCCATGGCCGCCAGGACAAGCGACAGACCAAGTTGGTCGCCTGATGGCACAGAGGCTTTCGGAAAGGCTGGGCCAGCCCATTGTCCCGGAAAACCGCCCCGGCGCGGGCGGCAGCATCGGCACGGATATCGTCGCCAAGGCCACACCAGATGGCTATACGCTGCTGGCCGCATCCATCGGGCCGATCAGCCTGGGGCCACTGATCCATCGCACGCCTTATGATGTTAACCGCGATCTTGCGCCGGTCGCGCGGTTTTCGGGTTCGCCCTATATCCTCGTGGCGCGGGCGGATTTCCCGCCACCCGATGCGCGCGCCCTGCTGGCTTTGCTGCGCGCCAATCCTGGCAAATACACCTATGCGTCTTCTGGTGCGGCGGGATCGCAGCATGTGCTGACCGCGCTTTTGCTGGCCCGCGCGAATGTGGAGGCGCTGCATATTCCCTATCAGGGCAGCGGCCCTGCCATGGCCGCTTTGCTGGGTGGGCAGGTACATTTCGCGATTGAAACCCTGGCCGCTTCCGGCACGCTAATCCGCGAAGGCAAGCTCAAGGCCTATGGTTCCACCAGCGGGCGGCGCAGTCGCTTGGCGCCTGATATCCCTCCGCTGGCGGAGGCCGCCGATCTTCCAGGCTATGATTACACCGGCTGGATCGGCCTGATGGCGCCCGCCGCCACGCCACCCGCCATCTTTGCGCAAATCGCGGGCGCCGTTGAACAAATTGCCGCGCAGCCCGACACGCATGAGCGTCTGACCAATATCGGAACCGAGGCCTTCTTCGCCGGCCCGGATGCCTTCCGACAGGTTTTGGCGGAGTATCGCGCGAATTTCGAAGCTGTCATTCGTCAGCTCGGCATTCGCGCAGAATAAAGCAGGATCGGAGAAAAACACATGACCAAGACCGTCGGCTATATGCTGGCTGAAAGCCTCGCGGCCCATGATATTGACATCATCTATTGTGTGCCTGGGGAAAGCTATCTTGGCCTCACTGATGCGCTGAGCGATTTCCCAGACATCAACCTGGTGGTCTGCCGGCATGAAGGCGGTGCGGGCTTCATGGCGGCTGCCGATGGGCGCATGCGCAATGGGCGCGCTGGCGTGGCGCTTGTCTCACGCGGGCCGGGCGCGACCAATGCCATGATTGCGCTGCACACCGCCTATCATGATGCGACCCCGCTGGTGATGCTGATCGGCCATGTGGAACGCAAGGATGTTGGGCGTCTGGCATTGCAGGAACAGAATTACTCACGGCTTTTGTCCGACATCACAAAGGGCGTCTTTGAAGTCATTGAACCGATCCAGGCGAGTGAGACGATTGCGCGCGCCTTCCACTTGGCGGAATCCGGCACGCCAGGCCCGGTTGCCGTCATCCTGCCCGAGGATATTTTTGATGCCCCCGCCGAAGGCCCCGTGGTGAAGCCGCGCGCCCTGCCCTTGGCCGGCCCGCGCGCGGAGGATTTGGATCAACTCGCGGAATTGCTTGCCAATGCCGAACGCCAGCTGGTGCCGGTGGGGGGCGCGCTGGCAACGCAT
>JADCEX010000374.1 GCA_020249825.1 Roseomonas sp. | reverse complement strand
TATTGGCGCGAAGTCATTTTACCTGCGGACATGCCAGCCGGGCGCCAGCACCCAAAGCCCGTTGAAGCCGCCAATCAAGTCGCGCCCCGGCTGATGGCTGGCGCCGGCCAAGCCAAGCGCGCCCTCATCGCCCAAAACATACAGGGTTTGGGGCTCAAATTCGCCCTCGGCCAATTGCCGTGCCAGCTTGGCATTCAGCGCCGCGACGCGCTTTGGGTCGAGTCGCGCAAGATAGACTGCGTCGGTCTCTAGGCCCTTGGTGGCGGCGAAAACCGCGATCTCCTCCCACCAGGGGGCCTGATTGCCGGATGGGATGATGCGGATGCGGGTATAATGCCGCGCGGCCTCAGCCCAGAAGGGATCGGACAGGCGCAAGGGTACGGTGGCGGCGGTGGGTGGAAAGAAATGATGCAGCCGTGCAAAGCCGGGGCGCATGTCCAGCACTTGGATCACCACAAGCCCCGCCAACACAAAACCGGCAAGCCGCCCGCCGAGCCAGCGGATCAACAAAAAAATCGCGGCGATCAGCGCCGCATAGCCGGCCGGCCAGATGAAGCGTTCGGAGGCGCGCAAGGCATCGGCGTAGCGCAAAATCCAGGGCGGCAATTCAACAACCGTGAAACTCCCGCCAGCGACGGAGACATTGGGCGAGACGGCAAATAGCGCCATGGCGGCCAGCACCAGGATCAGCGGCCAAAAGCGCCTTTCGGGCCTGGTTGGGTTCTTCGCCCAGGCAATCAGCCCAAGCAGTACAAGCAAAAGCGCGCCAAGTCCGGCATAGGAATGGCCGACCTCCAGATGGTTCGGCCCCGGTAAATCCGGCAGAAAGGCGCCCCATGGCGAGGGATCAAGCGGCGCCAGCAGATCCATTTGCATCTGCCCATAGCCGCCCCAGCTTCCGCCAAAGCCGCCGCCCAGCATGAACATCCCGCCCGCCCAAAGCGCGGCGCCGACCAGGGCGAAGACGATGACGATTTCAGCAAAAAGCCCGCGGCGCCTGGCGCCATCCAGCCAGCGCGCCAGCACATCCGCAGTCCAAAGCGCGGCCACCATGGGGAGCAGATAGGCATGGATCAACGCGGTCGCGACCAGCAGCGCCGCCCAGCCCAGCCATCGCCTATTTGCTGTGCGCGTCAGGCAAAGCCAGAACCCCATCAGCAGCAGGAAATGCGCCGAAAGCGCGAAATGTCCGCCCATGCGCGCGAGCATTGTGGGTTGCAGCACGAACAAGGCGGCACCCGCGACGCGCGCCAAGGGGTCATCGGTCGCAAGCCCAATGATGCGCCAAGCCATGAAAGCTTGCAGCGCGGCACAGCCATAAATCCAAAGCCCCCAATATTGCGAAACTTCAATCACCGGGCTGATCGCCTTGAAGAAAAACGCCAGCAGCGGAATCGCATCCGCGTAGTAGATGGAGGAACTGACCTCCAACCCCCAAAGCGGATTGAGGCCGGGCGGCCAGGACCAAGGCGCGCGGCGAAAGAAATTCCAGCCGAGCCAATATTGCACCGGGTCGGGGCCGATCATGCCGCTTAACATCCAGCCCGTATTCCAGGGTGGCAAGATATGCAGCCCGAAAGCATAGGCGATCACCGCCCAACCGATCAGCACCGAAGCCGCAGCCCCGGCCCAAACATGCCAAGGCTTTCGCGTCACGCCTTATCGCCCGGCAAATAGCGTTCCACCAGGTAGAGCGGCCGGCCCTTGGTTTCGTTGAAGATGCGCCCGAGATACTCGCCAATGATCCCCAGCATCATCATCTGCACGCCGCCCAGGAAAAGTGTCACGGCCAAAAGGCTTGGATAGCCAGCGACAGGATTGCCGAAGAAAATGGTGCGGAAGATCAACTGTGCCAGATAAAGCAAGGCACAGATCGCCGTGAACAGCCCGATATAGGTCGCGATTTTGAGCGGCGCGACGGTAAAAGACGTGATGCCCTCCAGCGAGAAATTCCAGAGCTTCCAGTAATTCCATTTGGTGGTGCCGGCAGCGCGCGGCGCGCGGTCATACCGCACGGCAATGGCGGGAAAGCCGATCCAGGCAAACAGCCCCTTCATGAAGCGATGCTGTTCGCGCAGTTTCAGCAGCGCATCCAGGGCGCGGCGGCTCATCAGCCGGAAATCGCCGGTATCGGGCGGCAGATGCACCTTGCCGCTGATGCGCTGCATCAGCCGATAAAACGCCGAAGCGGTCGCCTTCTTCAGCCAGGTTTCGCCGGCACGGGTGTTGCGCTGCGCATAGGCGATATCGAAGCCCTGGCGCCAGGCGGCGATCAAATCCGGGATCACCTCCGGCGGGTCTTGCAGATCGGCGTCAATCACCACTACCGCCTCAGTGCCGCGGGCGTGATCCAGCCCGGCGGTCAGCGCAATCTCCTTGCCGAAATTGCGGCTGAGATTGAGTACTGAGGCGCGCTGATCCTGCGCCTGAAGGCCGAGCATGACGGCAAGCGTGCCATCCTTCGACCCATCATTCACATAAACCACTTCCCAAGACAGGCCGATGCCCGCCAAGGCCGCTGCCAAGCGCGCATGGAATTGGGGCAGCACCTCCTGCTCGTTGTAAGCGGGGACGACGATGGAAAGCGCGGGCGGGTCCTGGGACAAAGGCGGGGCCTCAAGGAGGTTTCAAGAAGGGTGATAACAACCGAGATGGGGCGAAAACATGGCCCTGGAGGACCTTCAAGTGGGTCTTGGCCGTGGTTTTGCATCCCGCGCCAGAATCCTTGATGCTTGTCGCTGATCGAGAGGAGCCTTCCCCGCATGCCGGCCCCGCGCAATCTAACCGAGCTTGAAGCCGATATCAGCCGCGACCTTGAATTGGTGGCCCATCCCCGTGCCGCCTGGCTTGAGGCCAAAACCAGCGGCGGCACGCCAGTGCTGGATTGCCTGATCATCGGTGCGGGGCAATGCGGCTTGGCCGTCGCGCATGCACTGAAGCGCGACAAAGTTAGCAATATCCTGCTGATTGATCGTGCGCCCGAGGGTAAGGAAGGCCCCTGGGTCACTTATGCGCGCATGCCGACGCTGCGTTCCTGGAAGGATCAGAATGGGCCTGATTTGGGCATTCCTTCGCTGACCTATCAGGCCTGGCATGAGGCCCAATTCGGCGCGGCGCATTTCGCCGCCATGCGCATGATCCCCCGTGAAGCCTGGCAGGATTATTTGAATTGGCTGCGCCG
>JADCEX010000373.1 GCA_020249825.1 Roseomonas sp. | reverse complement strand
TTCAGCGTGGCGCCTTCAGGTCCGCCCATCAGAATGGCCGGCACCACATTGGTGGTATGGGCAGTATGTGGCCCGCCGGTTGCGGGGTCTTTCATCAATTCGGCATTGCCGTGATCAGCGGTAACGAGCAGGCAGCCGCCCACATCGCGCAAGGCCGCGACAATGCGCCCAAGCCCGGCATCCACTGCCTCCACTGCCTTGGTTGCGGCGGGAAGGCTGCCGGTGTGGCCCACCATATCGGCATTGGCGTAATTCAGCACAATCAGATCAAAGGCGCGGCTATTGATGGCGGCGACAGCCTTTTCCGTGAGTTCCGGTGCCGACATTTCTGGCTTCAGATCATAGGTCGCGACATCCTTCGGCGATGGCACCATGATGCGTTCCTCACTGGGATAGACCGCTTCCTCGCCACCATTCAGGAAGAAGGTGACATGCGGATATTTTTCCGTCTCTGCCATGCGGAGTTGCTTGAGGCCCGCACGCGCCACCACTTCCCCAAGCTTATCGGCCATGGATTGCGGCGCGAAAGCGGTGGCGAGATAGGCGTTCAGCGCATCACTATATTCCGTGAGACCGACAGCGGCGGCGAAACGCGGCAGGCAGGCACGGGCAAACCCATCAAAGCCCGGATCGAGCAGCGCGGTCAGAATCTCCCGCGCCCGATCGGCGCGGAAATTGAAGCAGAGAATGCCATCGCCATCCTTGATCCCGGCGTAATCACCAATCACGCTGGCCGGAATGAATTCATCGGTTTTCTCGGCAGCATGGGCAGCGCTGATGGCCGCCGCAGCGCTGGGCGCGGCATTGCCCTTGGCTTCCACCATCGCTGCATAGGCTTGCGCCACGCGATCCCAGCGCTTGTCGCGATCCATCGCGAAATAGCGACCGATAATAGTGGCGATGCGCACACCGGCAACACCTGCAAGATCGGCTTCGAAGCGCTTCAGGTAATCCGGCGCGGCGCGCGGCGGCGTGTCCCGCCCATCGGTAAAGGCATGGATGGCGACAGGAATGCCGGCGCCTGAAAGCAATTTCGCCAAAGCCACCGCATGATCCTGATGCGCATGCACCCCGCCAGGCGAGAGCAAGCCCATCAAATGGCAGGTGCCGCCCGAGGCTTTCAGCTTCGCGATCAGCCCCGTGATTGCCGGCAATTGCGCGAAGGACCCATCGGCAATGGCGGCATCAATGCGCGGCAGATCCTGCATCACCACGCGCCCGGCCCCGATATTGAGGTGCCCGACCTCGGAATTGCCCATCTGCCCTTCCGGCAGGCCGACATCCATGCCCGAGGTTTTGAGGAAAGCATGCGGGCAAGCCGCCCAAAGCGCGTCAAAATTCGGCGTCTTCGCCTGACGCACCGCGTTATCGGCGATATCTTCCCGCCAGCCCCAGCCATCCAGAATGACCAGCATCACGGGGCGCGGCATGGCGGCGGCTTGCATGCGAGAGAACTCCAGAAACTATGCAGGCCGAAATACCCCCCGTGGTGGCCCGCATGCAAGCGCGGATCAGAAGGGCAGCAGCGCCGGCACGCCAAAGAAGCGCGCATGGAAATGCAGCGTCACGGCCCAGCCGATCAGCGCGAGCGCGGGGGCGAGCCAGCCGATTTCCGCCAGCACCAGCCGATTGCGCCCGGCCATGATAGCGCCAAAGGGCAGGATGGAGGTTGCGGCCTGTAGTTTTGCCGCAGCCGCCGGGTCGCGTGCGGCAAGCTTGCGATCAATGGAAGGCATGCCAATCAGGGCGCTGATGGCAAAGGTGCCGAAGAAGATCACACTCGCCAGATCGCCATTGCCGAGAACATGCACCAAAGCCCAAAGCGCGAAGGACCAGAGCATGGGGTGGCGCGTGATGCGCTGAATGCCGCGTATCTGTTGTCCAACGAGACCCTCTCCGCCGATCCCTGTCGGGTTGCGCAAAAGCCCAGCGGCAAAGAACAGAAAAGCGGGCAGCATGATCAGCGCCAGGACAAGGCGAAGCCAGGCCGGCGTGGTCCAAAGCGGCACGGGGTCTGCCGCGCCCGAGGCGCGCGCGAGCAGCACCAAGGCAAGCACGGACAGGATGGAATAGAAAATGCGAAAGCCATTCGCGCCGAGGCCAGCGACCAGCCTGGCCCGCATCACACCACTGGCCAGGCCATGATGCGTCACGAACCAAAACACCGCTGCCATCAACAGGGGGAAGATGCCTTCCATGCTATTGCCTTTCCAGGGAGCACCCGTGTTTATAGTATAAAGCCTTTTGAGACATTCGGGGAGTTTCCATCACACTAGATTTTCGGCAATATGGAACAAATGCCCTCCGCGCGGAAGGTGGGGCCGAAAGGAAGTGGTCTTTGGAAAATCCGGCAAATACGCTTACGCTCGTCCAATTTGCCGAAATGTTGAACGCTGGGCTGAGCTTTCGGATAATAGCCCATTATGGCAAGAATCGACATTCCCTCTTGAACGCACTCTGTGATCAATATGGTTCCGACAAGGGCGAATTGCGGCCGGACGGTCACCCTTATCCCTGGCCGTCGCATAGTTATGCGGATTACTATGAGCGGCTGTTCGGTCATTGTCGCCATCGAATAACAAAGGTCTTTGAGTGCGGCTTGGGAACAAACAACCCGAACCTGGCTTCCTCAATGAGGGAGAATGGAAAGCCCGGCGCGTCGCTGCGCGTCTGGCGTGACTATTTCCCCAATGCCCAGATTTACGGCGCGGATATAGACCGAGATATCCTCTTCACCGAAGATCGGATCAGGACGCATTACATTGATCAGCGCGACCCTGCGGCCATCGATGCTTACTGGCAGCAGCTTGGCGAAACAGGTTTCGATTTCATGCTGGATGATGGCTTGCATGTTTTCGACGCTGGTAGCTGCCTCTTCACCCATTCAATCGAACATCTGGCGCAACACGGCATTTACGTGATTGAGGATGTCAACCCGCGTGACCTTTTGCGTTACAAGGAATTCTTCAGCAAAACTTCCTACATCGTGGATTACGTCACCCTATTGCGGCCCAACTTACCGCTTGGGGACAATAGCTTGGTCGTGATCCGCAAGGGCTGAAGGCCGCAAAGCTACAAATCCTTCAAGACGGCCCAAAGAGCCGATTTCGCCTCAAACCCAATGCCGGGAATATCGGGCATTTTGATCCGCCCATCCACCACCGGCGTGCTATCGGCAAAACCGCCAAAGGGCGCGAAAACTTCTGGGTAGCTTTCATTTCCGCCAAGCCCAAGGCCGACCGCGATATTCAGCGCGAATTGATGCCCGCCATGCGGCACACAGCGCCGTGGCGACCAACCATGGCGCACCAACATTTCCAGAGTGCGGAGATATTCCACCAGGCCATAAGAAAGCGCTGGATCGAATTGCAGGATATCGCGATCCGGACGCAAGCCACCATGGCGGATCAGATTGCGCGCATCGAGCATGGAAAACAGATTCTCGCCCGTTGCGATGGGCGGCATATATTGTTCTGCCAGCGCGGCATGGGTTGCATAATCCAATGGGTCAAGCGGTTCCTCATACCAGCGCAGCCCAAATTGTTGCAGCGCCGCACCATAGGTCAGCGCCGCATGCAAGCCAAAGCGGCCATTCACATCCACCGCCAGGCGTGATCCATCGCCGCCCAGCAATTTCACCACCGCTTCAATGCGCGCCAAATCTTCCGTCAACGCATCCTTCACCGTCGTGCCCGGTGCGCCACCAATTTTCATCTTTACGGTGGTATAACCCATGCCTAGATAGCGCTTCATTTCCTCAACCAAAGCATCCACGCCCTTGCCGGGGTAGTAATAACCACCCGCGGCATAAACCCAGGCGCTGTCATCCGCCTGGCCACCCCGGAAACGATCCGCAAGCAAGCGCCACAGCGGCACGCCTTCAAGCTTCGCCGCCGCATCCCAAAGCGCCATGTCCAAAACGCCAACCGCGACGGAACGATCCCCATGCCCGCCCGGCTTTTCATTGCGCATCATGGCGGCCCAGGCGCCGGCGGGGTTAAGACCGCCTTCGCGGCGTGCCAGCTCCGCTTCCGTCGCCCCTTCCAGGCGCGGGATAAAGCGTTCGGCAAGCAAACCAGGCTGCGCATAGCGGCCATTGGAATTGAAGCCATAGCCTGTCGCGCTTTTGCCCGCGCCATCTTCCACCGTGACGGCAACCACACTCGCCGTCATTTTGGAAAAATCAATATAGGCATTGGCAATCGCGCTTGCGATCGGCACCACGCCTTGGCGGATGGAGGTAATACGCATGACGTTTCCTGTTTCGTCTCGCGCGCCGTAAGGCACGCGTCCTGTTCAACCGAGCAATCTGCCGATCACGCGCGCGGTGTAATCCACCACCGGAATCACGCGCCCGTAATTGATGCGTGTCGGCCCGATCACGCCAATGGCGCCGACGATCTTTTCCTGCCCATTGCGGAAGGGTGCCACCACCACGGAAAGCCCCGCGCTATCGAACAGCCCGCTTTCGGCACCGATAAAAATCTGCACCCCTTCGCCGCGCTGCGCCAATTCCAGCAAGCGCAGCATGGTTTCCTGCGCTTCCAGCCTTTCAAACAGCCGCTGGATTTCCTGCACCTGCGCCGCCTGATCCAGATTGTGCAAAAGCCGCGACTGGCCGCGCAAAATCAGTGACCCGCCGCCGCCACCCGACCAGGTGGCCAGCCCCGCCGAGATCACCTGCTGCGTCAGCGCATCCAAAGCCGTGCGATCGGCGGCGATTTCCTCGGCCACCTTGGTCCGGGTTTCTTCCAAGGTGCGGCCCGCCAGCCGCGCATTCAGGTAGTTGGAGGCCTGGGTGAGTGCGGAAGGCGGCAGCCCGGCGGGCACTTCAATGACGCGGTTTTCGACCTGCCCGCCTTCATGCACCAGCACCACCAGCGCGCGCCCCGGACCAAGTGCCACAAATTCAATATGGCGCACCGGGTTTTCTGTCTTGGGCGCCACCACCAGCCCAGCCGCACCCGCGAGTCCGGAAAGCATCAGCCCGGCCTCGGCCAGCGTTTCCTGCAAGGACCGGCCCGATGCCGCGCAGCGCGCCGCAATCGCATCCCGGTCTTCCTCACCCAGCGCACCGAATTCCAGCAACCCATCCACGAAAAGCCTGAGCCCACGTTCGGTCGGCAACCGCCCTGCCGAGGTATGCGGCGCATAAAGCAGCCCGGCATCTTCCAGATCCGCCATGGCATTGCGGATGGTGGCAGGCGAAAGCCCCAGCGGCAGCCGGCGCGACAGGGTGCGGGACCCCACGGGTTCGCCAGTCGCGACATAGGTTTCCACCAATTCGCGCAGAATCAGGGCCGAACGGCTATCCAGCCCGGCAGCGGAGGGCAGCCCCGGCGTCAGCTTCGTGGGCGTATGGGTCACGGGTTGTGGTCCCGATTTGTCATGCGGCGAGTATGGGGCCTGGGCCGGGCGCGTCAACGGGTTAGCGCGGCCCGGGCGCTTGTGCTAACGGCCCGCCCATGAACAGACCCTCAGGCCGCGCCCCCGGGGCGCTTCGCACCGTTTCCATCCAGCCAGGCGTCGCCCGCCATGCCGAAGGCTCCTGCGTCATTCGCATGGGGTTGACCGAGGTGCTGTGCACCGCGAGCGTTGAAGGCAAGGTCCCGCCCTTCCTGCGCGGCCAGGGCCAGGGCTGGGTGACCGCCGAATACGGCATGCTGCCGCGTGCGACCCATACGCGCGGGGACCGGGAAGCGGCGCGCGGCAAGCAATCCGGTCGCACGCAGGAAATCCAGCGCCTGATCGGGCGCAGCTTGCGCGCCGTCACGGATCTGAAGGCGATGGGCGAAATGACCATCACGCTTGATTGCGATGTGCTGACTGCCGATGGCGGCACGCGCTGCGCTTCCATCACCGGCGCCTGGGTCGCGCTGCATCTGGCGTTTGAACATTGCAAGCGCATGAACATCATCTCCCGCAATCCCTTGAAGGATCAGGTGGCGGCGATTTCCTGCGGCATTTATCAGGGCGTGCCCGTGCTCGACCTTGATTATGATGAGGACAGCAAGGCGGATGCGGATGCGAATGTTGTGCTGACGGCGTCCGGCGGCATTGTTGAAATTCAAGGCACGGCGGAAGGCGCTCCCTTCACCGAAGCCGATTTGCAGGCGCTGATGGGCCATGCACGCGAAGGCACAGCAGCGCTTTTCGCCAAGCAGCGCCTTGCGGTTGATAAGTGATGGCGCATCGGCGCCTCTCACGCGGGGAGAAGATTGTCATCGCCTCGCACAATGCCGGGAAGCTCCGCGAAGTGGCCGCGCTGCTGGCGCCGCATGGCATTGAAGTGACCAGCGCCGGCGCGCTTGGCCTGCCCGAGCCTGAGGAGACGGAGACGAGTTTCCTCGGCAATGCCCGCATCAAGGCCCATGCGGCGGCGCGCGCTTCCGGCATGCCGGCCCTTTCCGATGATTCCGGATTTTCCGTGGCGTCGCTTGATGGCGCGCCGGGCGTCTATACCGCCGATTGGGCCATGCGCCCGGAAGGCGGGCGGGATTACGCGCTTGCCATGGGCAAGGTGCATGATCTGGCCAAGGATGCGCCGGACCGCGCCGCCTGGTTCACCTGTGCGCTCGTGCTCGCCTGGCCTGATGGGCATGAGGAAGGCTTTGAAGGCAAGGCCGAAGGCGCCTGGGTCTGGCCGCCACGCGGCGCGCATGGCTTTGGCTATGACCCGATGTTTGTCCCTTCAGGCTTGCAAGAAACCTTCGGCGAAATGGACCCCGCCGCAAAACACCGTATCAGCCACCGCGCCGCGGCTTTCGCGCTGCTGGCCGCTTCCTGCCTGCCGCCGACGGCAGGCTGAGCTTCAAGGGCGGCGCCGCTTCTGGCGATAGCCCGCGGCGGATGAGGCTCGCCCAGCCTTCTTCGGGATTGTCCACAATTTCAAACAGCTTCAAATCGGCTTCGCTGATCATGCCTTCATCCACCATGGCGTTGAAATTCACCACCTTGGTCCAGTAATCGCGCCCAAACAGCACAATTGGCACCGGGCGCATCTTTTCCGATTGCGTGAGCGTCAGCACTTCGAACAATTCATCAAAAGTCCCGAAGCCGCCTGGAAAAACCGCAAGCGCATTGGCGCGCATGGCTAAATGCATCTTGCGCATGGCGAAGTAATGGAAGCGAAAGGTCAGCGCCGGCGTGGACCAGGCATTGGGCGCCTGTTCATGCGGCAGGGTGATGTTGAAGCCGATGGAAGGCGCACCGCATTCTGACGCGCCACGATTGGCCGCTTCCATGATCCCGGGGCCGCCGCCCGTGGCAATGACATTATCGCGCGGCGCACCGGAGGCAGCCAAGGCGCCGCCGCGCATGGAAACAATGCGCGCGAAGGCGCGTGCATCCTCATAAAAGCGGGACCGATCAAGCGCCTTTTGTGCTGCGCGCTTTTCCGCCGCGCCGCGTGCCTTTTTCGCCAGCGCGGCGGCTTCCTCCGCGCTTGGCGTTCGGGCGGAACCGAAAACCACAATGGTGGACCGCACCCCCCAATCGCGCAGCTCATATTCCGCTTTGGCGTATTCCATGCCGAAGCGGAAAGGGCGCATTTCATCGCGGAGCAGGAATTCCTGATCCTCCACCGCCAGCAGATAGCTGCGAGAATTCTTTTGGGTGCCGTTGTCTGGCATTGTGAGCTTCCCCCCTGATGTGGCGAGCATCTTGGCATGAAGCGGGTTGGGCATGCGATGGGGGGTGGCAAGCCCCAAAAGCGTGACTCTGCTGCAACGGTCGCGAGTCGCGATGAATCGAAGCCTCGCCAAACAGTAAAAAACCCTGGGCAAAGAACGGCTTCCGGCCTAATGTTACGAATCACTCTGAAGCGCTGCCTTGATGCCTCGCCTTTTTGTCCCGGCCGATTCCAGGCCCTCCGCCGAACCAGGCGCCGTCAGGCGGCGCTTTGCCTCGGCCGATCTGCGTGCGCTGCTCAGCCGGCGCCTGATGGAATTATGCGGCCTGCTTTCTGCAATTGCGGCACTTGGGCTGGCCGCGGCCCTGCTGAGTTATGACCCCGCCGACCCCTCACTGAATACGGCAACCACCCGCGCGGTCAGCAATCTGGCCGGGCCAGCGGGGGCGGTGGTGGCGGATATCCTGTTGCAGGGCGTTGGTTACGCGGCGGCCTTGCCCGTTCTGGCGCTGCTCGCCTGGGCGTTTCGGCTGGCGACCCAGCGCGGCCTTGGCTTCATCCCCTTCCGGCTTGTCGGCCTTGCCCTTGCCCTGCCCTTGGGTGCGGCAGCGCTGAGCCTGGCGCCCTTGCCGCCCGAAGCACCGAGCCTCGCCGGCCCGGGCGGTGCGATGGGGCCGCTTCTGGCTGATGCCGTGATTTCCTGGCTTTCCGGCAGCTTTGGCCCCTATGGCGCGCTGCTGGCCAAGGCCGGGCTGGTATTTGGTGCCGTGGGCGCTGGCTTCATCGGCTGCGGCCTGACCTTCGGCGAATGGCGCGGCGCTGGACGCGCGGCGCTTGGCGCCAGCCAAGCCGCCCTGGACGCTGCGCGCGCCGGCGCGGAAAAGCTGCGCCCGGCTGAGGAAACGGAAGCCAAGAAACCCGGGCTTTTCGCCCGCCTTGCCGCGAGCTTCAAAACCCGCACCGGCCGCCTGTTCCGCCGTCAGGAACCGGAAATCCCGCTCGGCCCCATGCTGCGCGCCGCTGACGCAGCCGCCGAGGCCATGCCGATCCGCCCCGAAGCGCCAGAGGCCGCGCGCGAAGCCCCACCGGTGCGCCCGCGCAAACAGCCGGAACCCGCGCGCCGCCCGGCGCAGCAGCCCGCCCTTGATCTTGGTGATGGCGCCTGGGCGCTGCCGCCGCTTGATCTGCTCACTGCCGCCCCCACGCAGCGTGTGGGCCGGCCTTCCGAGGAATCGCTGCAAGCCAATGCGCGGCTTTTGGAAAGCGTGTTGGAAGATTACGGCGTGCGCGGGCGCATTGTGGAAATCCGCCCCGGCCCGGTGGTGACTCTGTACGAATTGGAACCGGCACCCGGCACCAAATCTGCGCGCGTGATTGGCCTGGCTGATGATATCGCACGGTCCATGAGCCTGATTGCGGTGCGTATCGCAACCGTGCCGGGGCGCAATGTGATCGGCATTGAAATGCCGAATACCAAGCGGGAGACAGTGTTCCTTTCAGAAATGTTCGGCGATGAAAGCTGGCATCGCCATCCGGGCAAGCTGCCCTTGGCACTGGGCAAAGATATCAGCGGCGCGCCGGTGATCGCCGATTTGGCGCGCATGCCGCATTTGCTGATTGCAGGCACCACAGGTTCTGGCAAATCGGTTGGGATCAATACCATGATCCTGAGCCTGCTCTATCGCTTCAGCCCGGATGAATGCCGCTTCATCATGATTGACCCCAAGATGCTGGAATTGTCGGTGTATGACCGGATTCCGCATCTGCTGGCCCCGGTGGTGACGGAACCACCCAAGGCGATTGGCGCGCTGAAATGGACGGTGCGCGAAATGGAGCGCCGCTATCGTGCCATGAGCCAATTGGGCGTGCGCAATATCGCGGGCTATAATGAAAAAGTCACGGCAGCGCGCCAGCGCAATGAGACTCTGACCAGGCGCGTACAAACCGGCTTTGATCCTGAAACCAATAAGCCCGTTTTTGAAGACCAGCCGCTGGCGCTGGAAGCGCTGCCCATGATTGTGGTGGTGATTGATGAAATGGCCGATCTGATGATCGTGGCCGGCAAGGAAATTGAAGCGGCGGTGCAGCGCCTTGCGCAAATGGCGCGTGCCGCCGGCATTCACGTGATCATGGCCACGCAGCGGCCTTCGGTGGATGTGATCACCGGCACGATCAAGGCGAATTTCCCGACGCGCATTTCCTTCCAGGTGACGTCGAAAATTGATAGCCGCACCATCCTTGGTGAACAGGGCGCGGAACAATTGCTCGGCCAGGGTGACATGCTGCATATGCCGGGCGGCGGGCGCATTGCGCGCGTGCATGGCCCCTTTGTGTCGGATACTGAGGTGGAGCGGATTGTTGATTTCCTCCGCGCCCAGGGCGAGCCCGCCTATGTTGATGAAGTGACCGAAACCGAAGATGAGGGTGATTCGGTTGCCATGCTCGGCATGCTGGGCGGCAATACGGATGCCGAGGCATCGCTCTATGATCAGGCGGTGGCGCTGGTGACGCGCGAAGGGAAGGCCAGCACCAGCTTTGTGCAGCGGCATCTCAACATCGGCTATAATCGCGCGGCGAAACTGATTGAGCAGATGGAAAAGGAAGGCGTGGTGGGGCCGGCGAATCATGTGGGCAAGCGGGAAGTGTTGGCGCCTGGGCCGAGGGACTAAACTTCAACTGCCCCCGGCGCATGCAGATCAAGCACCGTATCCGGCAAAGCCATAAACCGCGCGCCGTAAGTCCACACCAAGGCACATTCAACAACACGCCCCGGAAAGGCCGCGCGCAGCAGCGTGCGATAGGCGGCCATCTGCCGCAGATAGAGCGGCGCCACATCCGCCACATTCTCCGGCGGCGGGCGATTGGTTTTGTAATCCAGCACCAGCACGCGGTCGGGCTCAACCTTCAACCGGTCCACCTGGCCCGCAATCAGCCGGCCATTCACTTCCCCTGCAAGCGGCGCTTCCGCCAGGCTGCCGGGGCCAAGTGCTGCCTGCATCCATGCTTGATCAAGCAAGCCCAGCACTTCACGCAAAGTCGCTTCCTGTTCCGCCCCATCAAGCCCCGGCGCGCGTCGCGCGAGGAACTTGCGCGTCAGATCTTCCCACATATTGGCCGGATGTTCCGGCAGGCTTTGCAATAGCGCATGCACCAGACGCCCGCGCCGAAAGCGCAAGCCCGAGGGATCATGCGTGGGGCGCGGTGCCGCAACGGGCGTTTCCTGCTCGCCGGGCAGGGCAGAGGGCGCAAGGCTGCCCGCCGGCGCCTCATCCGCGGCTTTCTGCCACGCCCAAGCCGGCGGGCGGTCCTTCGCCCCATCTGCCGTCAGCGGGCTTTCCACCCGCGGCGCCATGCGTTGGGTGGAAGCAAGCCGCAGCAAGCGCGGCGCGGCGCCGAAACCATCCGGCGCGGCACCGAAAGCCGCGGGGTCAAAGACGCTTTCTTCAAGGCCCGGCAGGCGCGCAAATCCTTGCGCTACTAGATCATACCAGCAACTTGCGGGCAGTTTCTTCTCGCCATTCCAGCCGCAAATGATCAGCCGATCTTCTGCGCGTGTCAGCGCCACATAAAGCAGCCGATGTTCTTCCTCGGCTTCACGCGCCTGATCCGCCTGGCGCTGCGCGGTCAGCGCGGGCGCTTCAAACCCCTTCACCTGCGGCGCCCAAACGGGCAGGTCTTCGCCGCCATCTTCAAACCAGCGCAGTGTCTTGCGATCCTGCGCCTTGCCTGTTGTGTCGGGCAAAATGACGATGGGTGCCTGCAAGCCCTTGGAACCATGCACGGTCATGATGCGCACCACATCGCCGGCGGCTTCCGCTTCGCGCTTCACCTCCGCACCTCCTTGGCGGAGCCAATGCACAAAGCCCTGCAAGGATGGCGGGTTGAGCTTTTCATGTTCCAAAGCGGCGTTGAGCAATTCATCCAGCGGATCACCCGCATCAGGACCAAGCCGCGCCAGGATACGCGCGCGCCCCGCGCGGGGATCGAGCGGACCTGGCGCGCCAAGCACATCGGCGAAAAGGCCATGGGGCGTGATGAAATCAAGCCGCGCCGCTTGCACTGATAACCAATCCGCGACACGCCCAAAATCCGAGGCACTGCCGCGATGCGCCATCAACGCCGCATGCAGGCTGCCTTGGCGCGGCTGCGCAAGTTCGAACAGCGCAGCCTCATCCAACCCGATCAGTGGTGATTTCAGCAATGCGGCAAGGGTAAGATCATCATCGGGCAGCAGCAGCCATTCCGCGAGTGCGAGCATATCCTGCACCGGCAATTGATCAGCCAGGATCATGCGATCAATGCCGCCGACGGGAATGGAAAGGTTCTTCAATTCCCGCACCAACACTGGCGCAAAACCCCCACGCTTGCGGGCGCGCAACAGTACCAGAATATCGCCCGGGCGAATGGGGCGGCCTGCGGGCTGCGTTGCTTCCTTGCCTTGTTCCACACGCGCCGGAAGGGTTTCATGCTTGATCATCTGAGCGATGCGCCGCGCCACTGCTTCAGCAAGGCGCGGCGCCGCGCCTTCCGCATCCACGGCTTGTTCAGGCGGCGCCCAATCGGGCGGCGCCTCGGCCTTTGCGGTTTGCAGAATCGGCCAAAGCTCCACGCTGCCGGCGTGGCCGGCGCGGTCCGCATAATGTTGCAGCTTGGCATCGGGTGAAACACCCTCACGCGCCGGTGCTTCCGCGAAAACCGCATCCACCAGCGCAAGCACGGGTTCGGTGGACCGGAAGGAAACATCCAGCGGTACAGCGTGAAATTCCTGCTGGGCGCCGTGAACCAAGCTTTCGTAATGGCGCTTTTCGCGCACAAAGCCCGCCGCATCCGCGCCCTGGAAGGCATAGATGGATTGCTTCTGATCGCCGACCGCGAAGATGCTGCGCTGTTCATCCCGCGCGCCGAGGCCCGCGAAAAATTCCCCAGTCAATGCGCGCACAATGGCCCATTGTTCCGGGTTGGAATCCTGCGCCTCATCCAACAGGATGTGATCCAAGCCATCATCAAGCTTGAACAAGACCCAGGCGCTGCCTGGATCATCCAGCAATTTGCGCGCGCCTGCGATCAAATCATCGTAATCGAGCAAGCCAGCATTTTCCTTCGCGGCTTGGTAGCGGCGCAGCACGGGCTCACCAATCGCGAAAAGCGCCATGCTGGCGGCCAGCACACGCGCGGCGGCGTGATCCTGATCCAGCATTTGCAGTCGTGCGGCTTCGTCTTCCATCAGGCTTTGGATTTCAGCCTGCCGTGCGGCCTGTATGGATTTCGTCGCAAAGGTTTTGCGGATACCACCCTTGTCAGTGAAGAAAACACCGCGCCAACGCGCATAAGCTTCGGCGCGCCCGCTGACATTCAACGCCAGCCATTCTGCCATGGCAGCCGCGAGTTTTTGGTCCGTGATACTGCCGCCCTTCAGCGTCTCGGCCGCCTGACGAAGCGCGGATTCCTGATCCGGCGCGGCGATTTCTGCGAGTATCGCAGCTGCCTCCATGCGGCCTGGTGCAAGCCCAAGCTTGCGCGCCAGCGCAGCGCGCATCCCCGCCATGCCTTGGCGCTTTTGCACGGCGTCCAACAGCTTTGCGCTGCCCTCGGCCATGGTGCCGATCACTTCGGAAAACTTTGTCGGCGCCTGGTATTTCGCCAAAATCGCCAGGGTCGCGCGATCGGCCCCACCGGCCACCAGCGCATCGCGTTCGCGCGCCAGCAGCGCCCTTCCATCCTGTTCCTGCATCACCGCGAATTGCGGCGCCAAGCCCGCTTCCAGCGGAAAGGCACGCAGCAAGGATTGCGCGAAACCATGCAGCGTTGAAATCCGCATGCCGCCTGGCTGTTCCAGCACATCGGCAAAAAGCTGGCGCGCCGCGGCCAGGCCTTCGCGCCCGGGCGCATGGCCGATCAGCTTCTGCAATATCTCCGCAAGCTTGGCGTCATCCGCGACCACCCATTCCCCAAGCCGCAGCGCCAACCGTGTTGCCATTTCCGCCGCAGCGGCCTTGGTGAAAGTCAGGCACAGAATGCGCCCCGGCGGCACACCCGCCAGCAGTAATCTCAGCAACCTATCCGTCAGCAGCTTGGTTTTTCCCGAACCGGCGGAAGCCTCCACCCAGGCGGAGATGGCAGGATTGGCAGCGCGGGTTTGCGCGGCTTCAGCGCGTAGGCGAGCCTCGCTCATATCCCGTCCCCATCGCCTGAGGCCCATTCATCCACCCGCGCCAGATGATCATAATCATCGCCGGGCGTGCCACGAGCGGGGTGCGGGCGGCTTTCAAAAGGCGCATCACCCAGCAACATGCGCTGCGCCAAGGCAGCAATCCGCGCGCGCGCCAGATCGGCATAAAGCCTGCCACCCTTAGCTGCTGCGCCAAGGTCTGTCGCATCGCCCGGTGTCTCGCCGCCGCTCAATTTCCAATAGACCAGCGCGGCGGCTTTCGCGTCCGCGCTGATGGTCGGATAGCCGCCGGCTTCCAAAATCATCGCCTCCAGCGCCAATTGCGGCGCGGCGCCTGCAACAACCTGGGGAGCACCCGGCACCTGCCCGGTCTTGTAATCCAGGATGCGCCAGCCACCACCAGAGAGTTCATCCAGCCGATCTGCCTTGGCGAGGATTTCCACCTCTCCCCCCGCTAGCGTCAGCAGGACGCGACCTTCATGTTCCGTCAGGCAACGCAGCAGCCCGTTTTGTGCGCGGAGCTTTTCTTCTTCGGCGATCACGAATTCGCCCATGCGCGTCATGCGCGGCCCCCAGAAAGCAAGGACACCGGGATGCACCGCTTCTTTCTGCAACGCCGCCGCACAGGCCTGATCCCACAAGGCGCGCGCCGCATTGGCACCTGGCCAACCCGTGCCAAGCCCGGTCAGGAAAAATCGCATGGCGTGATGCACCAGCGTGCCATATTCCCGCGCGCCGATATCCGCATCCAGATCGTCAAGCGGGCGCAGGCGCAGGATGCGCGCGGCATAAAAGGCGTAAGGGTCGGCGATCAATTGTGTCGCGTCTGAAACGCTTAAGCGACGCGGGCGTACTTCGACCGGAGGGCTAAAGGCAGCACGCTTGCAGGGCTTTGGCGCCTCCAAAGGTTCATCCAAAGCCGCCGCCCAGCGCGCTGCTGCGCTGGTAGGAATCGCAATCTCTCCCTGCCCCTTCAGGAAGGTTTCCAACCGCGTCAGCCAGCGTGTCGGCACGCTTGGCGCGCCGCCGCGTTTGCGTGCGGTGGAAAGCACCAATTCCGAAGCGCTGGCCGCGGCATGGAAGAAATCCGCCGCCACGCGGCCGATGCGCGCTTCCGGCGCGGGCAGGCCAAAACGCGCGCGCATGGGTCGGCTCATCCAGGGGCCAGGTTCGGTTGCTTGCGGCCAGATGTTTTCTTCAAGCGCGCCCAGGATCACGCGATCGAAACTCTGCAACCGCGCTTCCAGCAGACCGAGGATCGCAATGCGCGGATGCGCCGCCGTATCACGCTGCGCGCGAAAAGGTGGCGCAATCGGCCCGGCCAGCATGGCATCAAAAGCGCCGGGCCATGAAGCGGGACCGATAGACGGCATTTCTGCCAGCGCTTCGCCAAGAGACGCCAGATGCCGCGCCAACGCCTCCCCTTCTTCACCGGCGTAAAGCCTTAGGCCGCCGGGAAGGTCAGGCGTTGCGGCAAGCGCTTCCGCCGCCGCCAGATGCAGCGCCAATAAATCAGCGGGCGGGCGTGATGGGCTTGGCGGCAGTTCCGTGAAATCACCAAGTGCGGCCTGCAAGGCATCCACCAGCCCAAGCAAGGCGATGTCGCCCGCCGGCAAGGCCGCGCGCAAGCCTGCGAGCCCGGCTGCCGGGCGCGGCCCGCGCAAACACTTCCTTTCCAGGATGCGCACCGCATCAAGCCAGGCGCCGCGTTCCATGCCGGCGCTGCACAGCGGATGCTTCAAAACCGCAAGTAGCGCAGCAGGCGCGAAGCCATCCGCCACCATGCGCGCGATCAGCCGCAGAAATGCCGCTGTGGGTGCATCGGCCAAGGGCGCGCCCGCGCTGTCATCAGCGGTGATGCCGTGGCGTGCGAGCTCTGCCGCCACGCGCCGCGCCAAATCGCGATCCGGTGTGATCAAGGCGGCGCGCTTGCCTGGAACCTCCATGGCTTCGCGCAACAATAGCGCAATCGCGGCGGCTTCCTGCTGCGCATCGGCAGCTTCAAGCCGCTTCATGCCAGCAAGCGCGGCCTGCCAGCGCGGTGCATCGCGTTCGGCCCAAATATCCAAACCCTCAGCGGGGCGCAGGCTTTGCGCCAGCATCACGGCGCGATCCGCCGGCGCGCCGTGATGATCCGCGGCGGTCCAAGGGCGCGGCGCATTGGGGTCCACGCCAAGATCGGCAAGCAGCTTCAACTGTCCGGCAAAGGGATGGCTCGGCGCATGGCGAATAGCTTCACTCAGGCTTGGCGTGATGGGCTCTGCCATGCCTTGCAGCACCAGCGCGCCATTGGGCAGATTCGCGATGCAGCGGAGCAAAGCGGTGGCCGCCGGGATGGTGCCGCCCGCGCCAATGCCGGCGGCGATCAGCTTTTCGCGCGGTGGTGCGGCTTCCAGTGCGCGGCGCTGCGCAATCAATGCGCGCACACGTGCAAGGCCCAAATCCATCAGGCGCTGGTTTTGCAGCCAGCCATTCCAATCGCGCACCACCGCTTGCAAAAGCGTCGTGGTGATTTGCCAATGCACGGCAAGCTTATCCGGCACCAGCCCATCCAACCGCGCGAGCCAGCTTGCCGCGAAATCCGCGGGGTCTGCGGTTTCGATCAGATCAAGATCGGCTTCTTCAAAGGCTATTTCATCAAAAAGCGTCGCGAGTTCCCCGGCCAATAGCCACGCCCGCTCAGCGCCAAGCGGCCCGCCAAAGCGGCGCGGAATGCCAAGCACAATGCGCGACAGCACCGCTTGGCGCGTGAGTGGTACCACCGCCGGCGGCAAGTCCAGCAAGGCGGGCAGCGTCAATTCATCCGCCTCTTCCACTGAAAGCCCCGGCAGCGCGCGCATGCGCGGCAGCAATAGCGCGCGGCCACCGGCTGCGGTCAGAAAGGCTTCGCGCAAGGCACGCGCGGCGCGGCGCGTTGGCAATAGCAGCGTATAAGTGGCGAGTGCGGCGGGATCATCGCGCGGTGTTTGTGCAAGCAATCCCTCGGCCAGCGCGGGCAGGAAGCGCTGTTCGGCGGGGATGGCGAAAACGCGCAAGGCGGGCGCTTCAGAACAGCGCGCGGATCACGCCGCTGCGCAAAACATCTTCGGCATGTTCCAGATCAGCGGGCGTGGATAGATGAAACCACACGCCATCATGCACCAGCCCGTAAAGCCGCCCGGCTTCGATGGCGCGATTCCAAAGCCTCATCAGGCCGAAGGCGCCACTTGGTGCCCCTTCAAACAACGCGGGTGAGAGGATTTGCACGCCACCGAAAAGATAGGGCGAAACCTCGCCTTCTTCAGGGCGGCGCAGCAGGCCAAGCGGGTCCAGCATGAAATCCCCGCGCCCGACCTCGCCCGCGATTTGTGCTGTGCGAATCAGCAACAAAAGCCCATCCATGCGATCAGGATCGAAGGCTGCGGCCAAGCGCTTCAATGCCGGGTGCGGCCCATCCAGCCAAAACGCATCACCATTCACCACAGCGAAGGGCGCATCACCCAAATTGGGCAAGGCACGCGTTACACCGCCGCCGGTCTCAAGCAGGGTTTCTTCGCGTTGCAGCGTGATGCGTGGCGCGCTGCGTGCTGCGACACAAGCCGCCACTTGATCCGCCAGCCAATGCGCATTCACCACCGCATCCGCCACACCCGCATCGGTCAGGCGATCCAGCGCGTGATCAAGCAGGCTACGCCCGGCCAAGGGCAAAAGGGGTTTGGGCATTGCCTCCGACAAGGGGCGCATGCGTGTGCCAAGGCCGGCCGCCAGAACCATGGCGTGGGAGAGGGTGATCATGCAGGCTCCTTCGCCGCATCGGGGTTGCGGCGCAAGTGGCGCGGCAGGGCATCATCCAACCACCGGCTGAGCGGCGCGGTAGCAGGGTGTTCGAGCGCTTCATCCAAAAGCCGCCAACAACGCGGCCCATGCACAAGGTAATGGTGCTTATTGTCGCGGCGCGAGAGCCGTACCCAAAGCGCTGCCACGCGCAAATGGCGCTGCGCGGCGCATGCGGCCATGGCGGCGGTGAAATCCTCGCGCGCCACGCTGGGCCTTGCGGCGAAGTAGCTTTCAATCGCCGCGTCACGCGCTTCTGGCGCCACATCACGCCGTGCATCCTGCACCAAGGAAACCAGATCGTAAGCGGGATGCCCCAGCCCCGCATCCTGGAAATCGAGCAAGCCGGTGCGCCTTGCGCCCGCGCGCGCTTGAAGCCGCATCAGATTGGCCGGGAAGTAATCGCGATGCACAAAACCTTGCGTGCCGGCGAAGGGTGCCAGCATGGCGCGGATCGCGCCATCAAGCCCGGCGCGCAGCGCATCATCTGGCGCGCTGCCCATCATCGCCGGCCACCACCAATCGAGGAAGGTCGCCGCCGTCGCCCGTGCCATGGCCGCCGCATCCCAGGCAGGCAGGCCAGGCGGTGGCGGTGCTTCGTGAAGGGCGGCAAGGGTCTCAGCCGCTTCGGCGTAAAGCGTGGGCGCAGGCGCACCGGCATCCAACAACGCGGCATGGGTGGCATCGCCGAAATCCTCCAGCAGCACCAGGCCCGCTGCGGGGTCGGCCGCGATGATCTCGGGCGCGGAAAGCCCCAGCCCCAGAATATGGCCAGCAATGGCGATGAAGGGGCGGGTGTTTTCCGGTGGCGGTGCTTCCATCAGCAAAGCCGGGCGCGGCCCGCCCAGCAGGCGCGTATAACGCCGGGCAGAGGCGTCAGAGGGCAGCGGGTCCAACCGCGCCGCGCCAAAACCGGCATGCTTCAAGAAAGTCGCGATCATGGGCGCAGCCCCTCAAGCCTGGCATCCCATCCGCGCAGCACCACATGGCGCGCTTCCTCCGCCTCACCTGGGGTCAGATGGATGCGCAGCGCATCCGGGGGTGCCAAGTTCCCAAGCCGTTCCGGCCATTCCACCAGCACAATCCCCTCCCGCGCTTCCTCCCAGCCGAGTTCCGCCAGGCCCTCAGGGCCGGAAAGCCGATAAAGGTCGAAATGATGTGCGGGGCCGGCGGGCAAATCATAGCTCTGCACCAGGGTGAAGGTGGGGCTTGGCACTTCAAGCGCGGGGTCACCGGTCGCGGCCCGCAGCAGCGCCCGGGCAAGGGCGCTTTTGCCGGCGCCAAGGGGCCCATTGAGCAGCACCGCATCACCGGGGCGCAGCATTGGCGCCAGCCGCGCGGCTAGTGCTTCCGTCGCCGCCAGATCGGGCAGATCCAAGGCAATTTCCACCGGCCCTTGATCCCCCTTTTGCCGTAAAACTTTGACCAACCCGGAGTCTCGTCTATCACGCCCCCCTGGATTCGGGGGAGAGCCCATGCCGGCCGAGATTGAAACCGATGTCGCGATTATTGGCGCGGGCCCTGTTGGGCTTTTCGCGGTGTTTGAATGCGGCATGCTGCGCATGAAATCCGTGGTGATTGACGCGCTGGAAGCGATCGGCGGGCAATGCACGGCGCTTTATCCGGAAAAGCCGATTTTCGACATTCCCGCCCATCCGCAAATCGCTGCCGCTGATCTTATTGCCCAGCTTGAAGCCCAGGCCGCGCCTTTCACGCCGCAATACCTCTTTGGCCGCCGCGTTGAAACACTCCGTCAGGAAGGCAGCACGCTGGTGCTGGGCACTTCGGCGGGCGACACCATCCGCGCCAAGGCGGTGATCCTGGCCGCAGGTGCGGGCGCTTTCGGCCCCAATCGCCCCCCCCTGCCCGGTCTTGCCGGCTACGAAGCCTCAGGCGCGGTGCGCTACATGGTCGCAAAGCGGGAAGAATTTCGCGGCAAGCGCGTGGTGATTGCGGGCGGTGGGGATTCCGCCGTGGATTGGGCGCTGTCGCTTAAGGATATCGCGGCCAAGGTTGTGGTGGTGCATCGGCGCCCGAAATTCCGCGCCGCACCTGAAACCGCCGCGCAGCTGGAAGCCGCCGCCGCGCGGGGAGAGGTGGAAATGGCCATCCCCTACCAACTGCACGGGCTGAAGGGTGATGGCGCCAAGCTGGAAGCGGTGGAATTGGCAACGCTGCAAGGCGAAACGCGCGATGTGCCGGCGGATCATCTGCTGGCGTTTTTCGGCCTTTCCATGGATTTGGGCCCCATCGCCGATTGGGGGCTTGGGCTTGAACGCAGCCATGTCAGCGTGACACCTGCAACCTGTGAGACCAATATCCCCGGCGTCTATGCCATTGGTGATATCGCCACATATCCCGGCAAGCTGAAGCTGATCCTGCAAGGCTTCTCTGAGGCCGCCATGGCCGCACACGCCATCCATCCGCGCGTCTTCCCCAATACCGCGCTGCATTTCGAATATTCCACGAGCAAGGGCGTGCCCGCAGCGGCCTGAGCGGATCACGGGGCGCCCCTTGCAGGCGCCCCGCCGCAATCCCCACTTGGAAGCATTATGCTGAAAATGATCCGCATTTTCGCCTTTTTGCTGCTTGCCATTCTTGGCGGGCTTTGGGGTCTTGCCTGGTATCTGCGCGCCCCGAATGAGGCGATGGGCGATGCCTTCCTCCGGCAATTGGCGCAATTTGGTGGGGCGGATATGCCGGCCCCTTCGGCAGGCGGCGTGCAATTGCCGCAAGGCATCGCGCTTGGTGGCGCCTTCAGCCTGCAGGACCATACCGGCCAACGCGTGACGGAACGCGCCTTCGCCGGAAAGCTCGGCCTGATCTATTTCGGCTTCACCTATTGCCCCGATGTCTGCCCGACCGAGCTTGGCATCATGGCCTCGGCGCTTGACCTATTGGGCCCCGATGCGGCGCGCGTGCTGCCGGCGCTGATCACCATTGACCCGGGCCGCGATACGCCAGCCGCGCTTGCCGATTACGTTTCCCGCTTCCACCCTTCCATGATCGGTTTGACCGGTACGGATGAGGAAATCGCGACCGCAGCCCGGGCCTTTCGCGTCTATTACCGCAAGGTCAATCCGCCCACGGCCAGCGAATATCTGATGGATCATTCATCCTTCATCTATCTGGTCGGTCCCGATGGCCGTGTGCGCCAGCTTTTCCGCCCGAATACGCCACCCGAGACCATCGCCGCCGCCATCAAGGGGCAATTGCGCCAGCTTTGAGCCGCTACCTGCTTTCACGTCGAATAATATTCTGCTATAAATTGCGTCACCGTCAGACCGAAAAAAATTCGGAGCAAAAAAAGGGATGCTTGATGGAAAACGACCTCTACGACAGGGAGGGC